>CADEDT010000041.1 GCA_902826145.1 uncultured Caulobacteraceae bacterium | reverse complement strand
CAGATCGCCTTCATGCACCCGGTGAAGAGCCGCCGCGCGATCGCGCGCGCCTTCCACGATTTCGGCGTGAAGACCTTTGCCCTCGATAGCGAAGACGAGCTCCAAAAGATCCTGGCCGAGACCAACAACGCCAAGGACCTGACGCTGGTCGTCCGCTTCGCCGTTTCCGGCGATGGCGCCGCCTACCCACTCACCCGCAAGTTCGGCGTTAATCCGGACGAGGCGCCGGCGCTGCTGCGCAAGACGCGCCAAGCTTCGGAAGAGATGCTCGGCGTCTCGTTCCACGTCGGCAGTCAGTGCATGCGGACGGACGCCTACCGCGCAGCCATGGACGGCGTGAACCGCGCCATCGTCGAAGCTGGCGTGCTGGTCGACATCGTCGACGTCGGTGGCGGCTTTCCGGCAATCTATCCAGGCATGAGCCCGCCGCCGATGATCGAATACGTGAAGTCGATCAAGGCGGGTTTCGAAGAGATGTTCGTCGCTCAGAACGCAAAGCTCTGGGCCGAGCCCGGCCGTGCGCTCGTCGCCGAAGCTGGCTCGACAGTGACGCGTGTCGAACTTCGCAAGGGCGATGCGCTCTATCTGAACGACGGCGCCTTCGGCACGCTGTTCGACGCCACGCACCTGAACTGGGCGTTCCCGGCGAAGCTGCTGCGCGAGCAACCCTCGCGCGCCAAGCTCGCGCCGTTCCGCCTCTACGGCCCGACCTGCGACTCGATGGACGCCGCCGCTGGCCCGTTCATGCTGCCGGCCGACATCCAGGAAGGCGATCTCATCGAGATCGGCTCGCTCGGCGCCTATGGCACCGCGATGGGCACACGCTTCAATGGCTTCGGCGACACCGTGACGATCGAGTCAAAGGACTCGCCGTGGCCGACCATGTACGGCGACAACGCCGCGGCGGCCGCTCAGACAAAGCCATCAAACGTCACGCAGCTGAAACGCAAGCGCGTCACGCGCAAGCCAAAGCAAGCTTGAACCAGCAAGGGCCCGCCGCAAGCGGGCCCTTCGCTTAAGTGGCGTTGGCCTGCTCACGCCACCTCTGCGCGTTCACGCCCATCACTAAGAGCCACAGCGTGAACAGGGCCTCGCCAAGGCCGCTGACGGGGATGAGCGTCCCTGCGATGCCAAGTGAAGGCATCAGGAATGTCGTGAGTGTGCCGACGAGCCAACCAATCCCCGCCAGTAGCAACAGCGCACCAAGCCAACGCGGCAGGAAGCGCGCGCGAAAGACGAGCGTCGCGAGCAACAGGCAATAGAAACCGAAGAACACGAGCGCGATCGTGTTGCCGAGCCCAGAAGCGCGAATGCTCAGCCGCGCCATCGCTTGCAGCTGTTCTTGACTGAACGCGGTGAGATAACTCGCGTCGCCAAGGTATGAGAGCGCGGCGATCTGATTGAGTCCCGTCGATGCGCCAATGGCGCAACCGGCCAGGCCCATGAAAGCCGCGATGGCCGACAGCGTCGGTTCCGCCGGCTTCATCAACTGATAGAGGATGGCCACGACGGCGACGTAGGTCACGCCTGCGAAGACAATCGCGACGTACGCCAGCCTGAACGTCGGCTCGGCCGCAGCGATGTTTGCCGCTGTCTGTGCGGCGTCGTTGGGCACGAGCAGACCTTGCGTCGTCAGCAACGCGAACACGCTGGTAGCGATATTGATTATGTAGAGCAGGCCAGCCACGCGCGCCCAAGTTTGTGGTGAAGTCATGCAACGCCTCTATGGGCCCGTCTCGTCCAGAGCGAGAGCAGCAAGCCAATGAACAGAACGGCAGCGAGCGCCAGATTGATGTAGAGTCCAATCGGCGCGCCCTCGGGCCGATCGATGGGATTTAGCGCGAGTAATGCGCGACGGCCCCAATATTCCGCGAGGAACACTAAGAACATCAGCGGGATCATTGCGCGATAACGCACGAGCACGATCAGGCTAAGCAGTACGAGAACGAGCGGGCCAACCGAGAGCAGCGCAAACAGCGAAAGCACGGCCTCTGCGCTAGCTGCTCCATAGCTGTCGAGCGGAATGGCGTCCGCGCCGGTGACGACAGCGCGCGTATTCAGGATTGAGTTGGTGCCCTTGATCAAAGTCACGGCGAGAAAAAGGACGAACAGCGCCAACCCCAACCATTGGCCGCGGTAGACGTTGTCGATCGTCCGCGGAAACAGCGACGTCATGCGCGCGCCTCTTCCGCGCCGTCATACCACCGCGTGAGCAGCACCACGACCAGCCAAGCGAGCATCACACCGATCACCGCGAAAAACGGGATAAACAATATGATGATGGGGCGGATGTTCTGAATCGCTTCCGGAAAATGTTCGAGTTGTCCAGGAAAGAACGAACCGACAGCAGCCGCAAAGCCAAGCTGCATGCGCCAGAGATGTCGCGCCACACGCTGTCTGCCGCGCAAGCCTCGCCGCAGCAGCACGCTAAGATCAGCCACGGCTGCGAGCGTGATGACGGCGGCTATGATTACATAGGGCAGTCCGCCAAACAGCGGGCTGTTGTTACGCACCGCGTCGAATGCGACCCAGGACGCGCCGGCAGCGCCAATGGCCGCGAACAGAAACGCGCCGAACTCGAACGCGCCGATCTTCCCTTCGGCGCGCCGAACCGTCACCCACGACGTCGCCACGAGATAGAGAGTGACGATGCCCGCCACGCCATTGGCAGGATCACCGCCAGCGAAACCCATGTACCCGCCCGTCGCCGCAGTCGTTCCCATCACGACGAAGAACACCGTCCCCGCGCGCCGGTGGAGCGGCGAACCCTTTGTTGCGATCAGCGCGATGACGCCAGAGAGAATACCCAGCACGCCTGCGACGACGTGCATAATGATCTGGGGCGTTGTGAGCTCGAGTGGAATCATCCCGGCAACCCCATCGGCGCGCCGGTGATGATGGCTTGCGAGAAGATGCCGAAGACGACGATCCCCGTGCCCATCGCCAACGTCAGCGCAATCAGGCCGAGGCCCACCGCAGCGCGGCCGAGCACGCCGCCGCGATCCTGCGCGATGAAGTAGATCTGCAGCACCGCGAGCGGGACGAGATAACAGCCCCACGTCCAGAACTTGAGGAACGGATCGCCGAACGCGATCTCGGCGCCAACGCTCTTGCCAATGGCGAAGTACGCAAAGAGTCCCACGCGCAAGAACCACTGCGCGTTCGACACAAGGTAGAGCCGCATCGCCCAGCGACGGTGCGAGTCGATGTTACGCGCCACCGCCTGGCGCAGCGCGAGCGCAGCGAAGGTCAGGATCAACACGCCGTTGAGTGACGTCGACAGACCTTCGATGAAGCTCGGGCTCGTCCCGCGTATCCACACGAGGTAGAAGCCCGAAAGCGAAAGCCCCGTGACTGTGAGCAAGAACAACCGCCCGTTCCAACGATGGAACGTGGGGAAACGCGCGCGTATCCACGGCACGAGCTGAAGGATGCCGCCGAACGCGATGATGCCGGCCGCCAGCGCGTGCGAGGCGTAAGCGGCGTTGCCGAACGCATCGCCCTCGACGTACGGCCGGCGCCCAAGCGCTGCGAGCCGGTTCCAAATTTCGAGATCGCCCGAAATCGTCGACACGCCATAGAACGCGGCGATGTAATAGAAGAACGCCCACTGCCCGATGAGCATCACGGCGAACCAGAAAACTCCGGCGCCACTTAGGAAGCTGCGCGCAGGCGTTCGCCGCCGCGCCGGCCCATCGGTCACGGCTGCTGTCGTCATGTACTTTCCCGTTCTCGACGATTGGCTGAACAGCCATATCGAGTTACGATAAAGTGCTTGAACCGCAGCCAAAGCGACATGACGCGTCGCCCCAAAAACATGACGTCTCGTAACAAGAGCCAACCGCGCGCATGTCCACGATCGCCGCCGGATACCCCAGAGGACTTCTGGATTTCGCCGCTTCCAAGGGCGCCGACCGCACCGCGCTGCTCGCGCGCGCGGGCTTGAGCGCGGAAGAGTTGGCGCATCAGGACAATCGCGTCTCGGTCGCCAAGTACGTCGCGATGTTCAAAGCGGCGGCGGAGCTCACCGGCATCCCGGCAATCTCGCTCGAATACGGCAAAGCTGTGCGCATGCAGGAAATTTCCATCGTCGGTTTGATCTGCGAAGCTTGCGAAAGCGTGCTTGACGTGCCGAAGCAGCTCAATCGTTACGCTTCACTCGTCGTGGATGACGAACGCGGCGAGCCGGCGACCTTGATGCGTGGCGCGGGCCGCGACGGTGGCGCCTGGATCCAAGGCCCCAGCGACACCTTCATCCAGAATCCGGTGATCGCCGAGTCGGAAATGGCGCGGCTCGTCTGGAATACGCGCGAGATGTTCGCGAACTCGCCGGAGTTTCAGGCCATCAAGTATCCGCGCGTCGTGCATTTTATGCACAAGGCGCCCTCCTACGCAGCCGAGTTCGAGCGCATCTTCGACGCGCCCGTCGTGTTCGAGACCGACTGGAACGCGATGCAGATTGACCCAGCATTCCTGATGCTGAAGCAGCCGCCGGTGAACCGCTACGTCTTCGCCGTGCTGAGCGAGCGCGCCGATACGCTGCTGAAAGCGTTCCAGGAAAACCGGACGACGCGAGGCCGCGTCGAAAGCACACTGATGAGCATCCTCCATACCGGCGAAAGCAGCATGGATGTCGTCGCTGAGAAACTCGGCCAAAGCCGGCAGACTCTCTACCGC
The DNA here is from genome assembly GCA_902826145.1 of uncultured Caulobacteraceae bacterium. Taxonomy (GTDB): domain Bacteria; phylum Pseudomonadota; class Alphaproteobacteria; order Caulobacterales; family Aquidulcibacteraceae; genus Vitreimonas. The sequence continues at coordinate 18,929 of CADEDT010000041.1, read as the reverse complement.
AACCTGAAAGACGAAGGCGTGACCTACGAACAGGTGCTGGACGAACTCCGCCGCAAGCTTGCGCTCGATTTTCTGGCCGGCAAGAAGGTCTCGGTGAACGAGACGGCCTATCTCGTCGGCTTCTCCGACCCTGCCTCATTCTCCCGCGCCTTCAAGCGCTGGACCGGCGTCAGCCCGCGCGAAGTGCGCACGGCGCGCGCGGCGGAATAGCTAGCGCATGATCCAGGCCATGCTTGTGCCAAAGGCGCCGATGCCGGTGCCGATGGCGCAGAGCGACACAATCGCCGCTGTTGCGACCTTTGTGGCCGCGCTCGGATTGCGCTTGGCGAAGAAGTAAAGCTCCAGCACGACAAGCGGCAGCACGAAGCTCGCATAGTTCACCACGAGATTCGTCGGGCCGCTCATGTCGTCCTCGGTGCCCGGTATGTCGCCGCCCGTCACGATGGCCAGGCATGCGTACATGACGCGCATGAACCAGACGCCGCTCATCACCATGAACGTCCGCAACGCCCAACGGTGGTGTACATCGATCTGGCGCGCCATCGCGTAGCGAATGGTCATCGCCGCGAAGACCATGATCAGCACCGCGTTGAGCGAGACCGATAGCTCCAAACTATCCGGCCCGAACGTATCGCGCGTCCAGATCATGTAGAGCGCGGCTATGCTCGTCACGAACGCCATCAGTATGTAGAGCCGCCCATTCCAACGGTGGAACACCGGCGCGGCGCGACGGACCTGTGGGATAAGCTGCAGCGTGCCGCCAATTGTGACGACGAACGCGATGATCAGGTGAACGACCAACGCGATGTTGCCGATCAGATCGCCCTCAACGAGCCCGACAAACAGCCGCTCGTTCCAAGCACCGACATTTCCAGCCAACGCCGTGGCGAAATATTCCTCCGCCACGTGATAGGCGAATGCCCACTGCCCGATCATGGCAGGAATGAACCAAAGCACAGCCGAGGTCTGCAGCGCCGATTGCGCGGCGCGGCGCCCATCCCATCCCGGCGCGGCCAACGTGTCGCTCATTCTCGCCTCCGCGCCGCATTTCGGCGTCAATCGAATGGCGATATGCTATCGCCGACTATCGATATGAGCCCATGGCGCCGCGTTGCAGACGCATGACAGCACGTAACAACAACAGCGATGACTGAGACCGTCTCCGCCGGCTTCACACGCGCGTTCCTCGAGTTCGCCGCAAGCAAAGGCGCCGCGCGCGAGGCGCTGCTCGCTGCATCCGAGATCGATGTCGCGTCACTCGCGGATCAAGACGCGCGTATTCCGTTCACCAGCTACGTGAAGCTGATGCGCACCGCCAAGCAACTCACCGGCGACGAGGCGCTAGCGCTTCACTTTGGTGAAGCCGTGCAGCTCGCGCGCGTCGCCATAGTCGGCCTGATCGGCCAAGCGTCAGAAACGATGCTGGAAGCCTTCATACAGCTCAATCGCTACGTCCGGCTTGTGGTTGATGTCGAATGCGCCAGCGAGGATCGTTTCGAATTGCGGCGCGAGCGCGGTGGCCTCTGGATGGTCGACACACGTCTAAATCCAAACAACTTTCGCGAACTCACCGAGTCAGCATTCGCGCAGACTGTCTGCCGCCCCCTCGCCGCGGGCGTTGGCCAGATGGCGCTGGAGATACACGTCACCCACGCGCCACCAGCTTACGCCGCCGAATACGAGCGCGTGCTACGCGCGCCGATCACGTTCAATGCTTCGTGGAATGCGGTGAAACTGGACGAAACAATCGTCAACCGCCGCGTCGCCATTCTGCCGCGTTACGTGTTCGGCGTGCTGATCGAGCATGCGGAAACGCTGCTGCGCGAATTGGAGAGCGCCACGAGCGCGCGTGGCGAAGTGGAAAAGCTCGTGCTGCCGATCTTGCACACTGGCGAAGTCAGCGTCGACGCCGCCGCGGAGAAACTCGGCATCAGCCGTCAGACGCTCTATCGCAACCTAAAAGCCGAAGGTGTGACCTTCGAACAAGTGCTCGACGAACTCCGCCATCGCATGGCGCTGCATTATATGAGCGGCAAGAAGGCGTCGCTGAACGACATCGCCTACCTCGTCGGCTTCTCCGACCCGACATCGTTCTCGCGCGCGTTCAAGCGTTGGACGGGCAAAAGCCCAAGCGAGTATCGCGGCGCGTAGACGCATCCGCTACGGCAGCCGCTGGCACTTTCGCCGAATGAGCGCATCATTCCATCATGAACACGCTGCTGCTGATCGTTTCCGCGATCGCAGGCTTCGGCTCGGCGATCGGACATTCGTATCTAAGTGAACGCCACATCTTGCGGCCGATGTTCGCTGATCCTCAAGGCGTCCTGAAGGTCGCGGCTACGCGCCGAATCACGCGCGCGGTCTGGCACCTGCCGTCGCTAGCGTGGACGCAAGTCGCCGCTGCAACTCTGTGGTTAGCGCTCTCACCGCAAGCGTTCGATGCGGACGCACAAGCGCTACTCGCCTATTTCGGCGTCGGCATCTACGCGACAGCGTCGCTCCTCAACGCACTCGGCCTACGCCGCCCGCACGTTGGCAACATAGCGCTCGCTATTGCCGCGCTAACGCTTTGGTTCGGCATTTACGGCTAGACCTATTCGTTGACGATCTCGCAGGTGTTGGGCCCGCGACCGACCCGGAATCGGTACTGCGCGTTCGCCGGCACACGCACGTAAAATTCCTCCGCACCTTCGGGCTTGTAGTGAATGACGAAATCCACCGGCCGCCGGCAGGGACGCAAAGTGCTGCTTCCGTAGGTCGCGCAATGTACGACGCCCGCGCCCACATCCCTGGTGCTCACGCCGTTCGCACTGATCCGCACTTCGCCGCGCACAGCGCCATCCGCGAGCGCCGCCGTCGCCTCTGCGGCATCAAGGATCGGGCATGGCCGCGACGGCGCGTTTCCCGGTGCGAACGATGGCCCACACGCCGTCAACAGAACGGCGAACGCACTGACGACAAATCCTCGAACCCTCATGCGCCTCTCCCGGCAAAACAGCACCTAGATCGCCGTCATTCCGCCGTCGACGACAAGCTCGCTGCCAGTAACGAAAGCCGCGGCGTCCGAAGCAAGGAACGCCACGGCGTTCGCAACGTCGATGTCGCGGCCCATGCGCTTCAGCGGGTGGCGATCGGCGAAGTTGTCGCGAATAGCGTTGTGACCTTGACCGGTCACTTTTTCCAAGACGGTCGCCGCTTCAGCCATCATCGGCGTATCGATGATGCCTGGGTGGACCGAGTTCACGCGCACCTTGAGCGACGCTGATTCCAACGCCGCCGATTTTGTCATCAGCCGCACGGCGCCCTTCGATGCGTTGTAAGCAATAATATTCGGTCCACCGACAATGCCGGCCACCGAAGAGAGGTTCACGACCGCGCCGCCGCCATCCCATTGATGCGCGCGCTCGGCGATCGCCGGGATCGCGTGTTTTAGGCCGAGGAACACGCCCTCGACGTTGATCTGTTGCATCTTGCGGAAGCTCTCTAACGTCTCGACCGCCATCGGCTTCACCCAGAACACGCCGGCATTGTTCACCAGAATATCGAGCCCGCCGAACGTCTCCTTTGCGAACGTGACGGCGGAGATCCACTCCTCTTCGCTGGTCACGTCGTGCTTCACGAACGCGCCGCCGACAGCGTTGGCCGCCTCGCGCCCATCGCGCACGTCGCTCAGCACGACCTTCGCGCCTTTGTCCGCTAGCGCCTTCGCCGCCGCCGCGCCCAAGCCTCGAGCCGCGCCCGTCACCAGCGCCACGCGCCCTTTGAGTTCGCTCATCGTTTCCTCCGTTAGCGAAATCTTGCACGACAACGCCGGTGCGGAAAGCATGACGTCACGTAGCTCGTCGCGAACACATGGCGCGGCACGCACCGCCGCACTAAACTCAGCGCATGCCACAACGCCTGATCGACCTCAGTCACCGCATCGAAGCGGGCATGGAAACGTTCAAAGGCCTCCCCGGCCCTGCCATTTGCGATTTCTGGACGCGCGAAGCTTCGGCCGCGAACTATGAAGACGGCTCAAGCTTTCAGATCGGCCGCATCGACATGGTCTCCAACACCGGCACCTATGTCGACGCGCCCTTCCATCGCTACGCCGATGGCTGCGACTTGGCCGACTTACCTTTGGCGTCTATCGCAGAGCTCGAAGCCGTGGTCATCCAGCGGCCGCACGATCAAGGTCTCGCCACCGACGCATCGGATTTCAGCGGCGTCAACGTACGCGGCAAAGCTGTGCTGATCTGCACCGGCTGGGACAAGCACTGGCGCACACCTCCCTACTTCAACGACCATCCATTCCTCACCGAAGCCGCCGCGAACTATCTCGCGGAGCAAGGTGCAGCTTTCGTCGGCATCGACTCGCACAATATCGACGATACGCGCACCAAGCGCCGGCCGGTGCACACCATTCTTCTCGGCGCCGGCATCCCGATCGGCGAGCACCTGACGAACCTCACCGGCCTGCCGCGCGACGGCTTCACCTTCCACGCCGCGCCGCCACGCATCGCGGGCATGGGCACGTTTCCTGTCCGCGCTTACGCGGTGCTGCGCGACTGACCTATTCGGTCAATCCCCCCGGCGGCGTGTAGTGCACCGTCGCATGCGGCCCCAGCGGGAAGTCAAGGAACACCCACATCGCCGTCATCGCGATGCCGGCCACCATGAAGCAGAGCGCGTACGGCAACATCAGCGATAGCAACGAGCCGACGCCGAAGCTCGAGTCCCAGCGCCGCGCGAAGCCGAGGATAAGCGGGAAGTAGCTCATGAGCGGCGTCATGATGTTGGTATAACTATCGCCCATCCGGTACGCGGCCTGCGTCATTTCCGGGGAAATGCCGAGCAGCATGAACATCGGCACCACGACCGGCGAAAGCGCACTCCACTTTGCCGACGCTGAGCCGATGAAGAGATCCAAGAAAGACGAGAACAGCAGCACGCTCACCAGTAGCACCGGCGCAGGCAATGCCATCGCTTGCAGCACTTCCGCGCCATTGATCGCTGCGATTGGCCCGAGGCGCGACCAGTTGAACATCGCCACGAAGTGCGCAGCGAACAGCGCGAAGACGATGTACGGCGCCATCGTTTTGATGCCGTCGATCATCTTGTCGATGACATCCTTGGCCTTCTTCACGGTGCCGACAGCAATGCCGAACGCTATGCCGCACAGCAAGAAGAGCAAAAAGAAACCGGTGATCAATGCGCGGTAGAACGGCTCCAGCCCTGCCGGCCCTTCGCGTTCTTCGTCAATCAGCGGCGTATAGCCCGGCCAAAGCGCCAACGCGGCAAACAGCGCAACGATCAGCAGCGCCACCATGCCCGCCCAAGCGAGCCCCTTCTTCTCTTCTTTCGTGACGGCTGACTTCGCCAGCTCCGCCTTGATCGCGTCATCCTCGCTCCCGCCCCATTTGCCGAGGCGCGGCTCGATGATGCGGTCGGTGACGAACCAGATGATCGGCGTAAACAGAATGACGATCGCCAGGATGAACCACCAATTGCCCAGTGGGTTCATCGTCCAGCTTGGGTCGATGATCTGCGCGGCCTCTTCCGTGAAGCCGAACAGCAGCACGTCGATCTGGCCTGGCGTGATATTGCCGGCGTAGCCGCCCGACACCGCCGCGAATGCTGCCGCCAAGCCAACGAGCGGATGGCGCCCAACCGCGGCGTAAAGCAAGGCGGCAAGCGGAATGAACACGACGTACGCCGCATCCGAAGCGTGGTGTGAGGTCATGCCGATGATGCAGACCAATGGCGTCAGGATCACTTTCGGCGCATCGCGCAGGCTCGCACGGATGAGCGCGCTGAAGAGCCCCGTGCGCTCGGCAACGCCCGCGCCGAACATCACCAGCAGCACCAGCCCCAGCGGCGCAAAGCCCGTCAACGTGCGCGGCATTTCGGTGAAGAGGCGCCGGATGTTGTCTTCGCTGAACAGCGACGTCGCCGTGTAGGTCAGCACGCCGTTCGCCAGCACGCCGCCCTCCGGCGCCTCGTCGCCCGGATACGAAAGCGAAGCCGACCAGCCCAACGCCGCGCCGATGGCCGAGAGGATCATCAGCAATGCGATCAGATAGACGAAGATCATGATCGGATCGGGCAGCACGTTGCCGACCTTCTCGACGAAGCCGAGGAATCCGCGCTGTCGGCGCGCCGCGCCGGTGAGTTCCGATGAATCCGTCATGCGCCTGCTCCTGACGAGGCTATGAGGCGCACACGTTCTAGGTCCGCCGATGAACGACAGATGATTGCCGGGCGCGAGCGCGCTCGCAAGCCTCGATCAATGGAACTCGTCACTTCCCCGCGCGCCGAGGGCGTGTCACGGTGACGCCTCTTAGCTGCGGGGCTGGGCTTCATGTCGCTTTCGGATTTGGCTGCCATCGGCAGCTTCATTGGCGGCGTCGCCGTCGTCGTCTCGTTTGTCTTCCTAGCCTTCCAACTCCGCCAAAGCACCCACAACCAGCGCACCAGCATCGCCATTCAGCGCACAGCGCTGACGCAAGAGCTCTCGCTTGGCATACTCGCGCACGACCTCGGCCTTTGGCTTCGAGGAGGCTTCGCGGATCCGAGCCTGACCGATGAAGAAATTGCGCGTTACCAAGGCGTCGCGCTCATGACGTTCTGGCTTTACGAGGAGCACTTCTATCAGCACCGCGACGGCATGCTCGATCCCGGGCGGTGGGCCACCAACATCAACCGCCTTCGCAGCTTCATGGCGCAGCCCGGGTATCGCGCCGCGTGGCGCGCGGCTGCGCCGATCTATTTCGAGGCTGACTTCCGACACTCTGTCGACGAGATCATGCACGCCACGCCGCTCAACACCGATCCCACCGCCTTCGTGAACGCATGGAAGGCGCTGGTGGCCGAGGAGCGTGCAAAGGCAGCGCCTCCGCCCATCGCCGCGAGCGCCACACCATGATCAACGTCGACATCTTCGCACTGCTGCAAACCGTGGCGACCATCGCCGTCACATTCGCCGGCTTCGGCGCGATCGCGAGCAACCTGCACGGAAGCTCGACGACCAGCCCGATGCACGCGAGCCAGCTCCGCACGATGGTCGAAAGCAGCCTCATCGCGATGACGCTGGCGCTCGCGCCCTGCGGCTTTGCGCTGTTCGAGATGCCCGAACAAACGCTGTGGCGCACCTCATCGATCCTGGCGATCGTCGTTTTCGCGGCGCCGCAACCGGGTCTGATCAGGCGCCTCAGGATCGTCGCGCGCACTGGCAACTTTCCCTGGCCGCTGTTCGCCGCCAACGCGTTGCTGTTCGGGGCGACTTTGGCGATGTTCCTGCTCTGCGCGTTCGGCGCGCCACTCGCTGGAAACTACGGCGCAACCTACTTCGCCGGCCTGCTTCCCGTTCTGATCGTCGAAGCCATCCTCTTCTCGCGCCTCATCCTCTCCTTCTTGCCGCCGATGAATACGGACTGAATGAGCTCTTGGTCCGCGTCGCCCTTCGACAAGCTCAGGGTGACGCCACTGGATGCACCGGCGGCGGAATTGGCGTCATGCTGAGCCTGTCGAAGCGCGACGCCACGCACGGAACGCGCCGTCATTTCATATTCTCTTGCATTCCCGGCGAATTGCCCTATTTGCAGCCGCGATCGCGTGTCGGCGGAGCGTCCGCGCGGTTGGCCGCTGTGAGGTCTGTCGACGCCGCCCATAGGAGCACCTCCCATGGCTGACGCCAAAATCGACTCGAACCGCAAAGCGGAACTTCTCGCCAACGTTGTCGAGCATATCGACATCACCACCTTCGACGCGCGCCCGATCATCGACGCTTACGGCAAGATGAGCTTCACCAGCCGCGACACCGCGCGCGCCGCGCAGATCCTCAACATGGCGCTCGAAGATCAGAAGTGCTCGACCTGGCTGATTATGGCCGGCTCGACTGGCGCGGGCGGCTGCTTGCACGTCTGGCGTGACATGGTCACCTACAACATGGCCGACGCCATCGTCGCCACCGGCGCCTCGATCATCGACATGGATTTCCTCGAAGCCCTCGGCTTCAAGCACTACCAAGCCAAGGAAATCCCGGACGACAACACGCTGCGCTCGCTCTACATCGACCGCATCTACGATACGTACATCGACGAAGAAGAGCTGCAGAACGTCGACGGCACGATCTACGAGATCTGCGAGATGCTCGAGCCGCGCCCGTACACGTCGCGCGAGTTCATCTATGAGCTCGGCAAATGGCTCGCCGCCGGCAACGCCAAGAAGAAAGATTCGCTGATCCAGCGCGCCTACGAAAAAGGCGTGCCGATCTTCGTGCCGGCGTTCTCCGATTGCTCGGCCGGCTTCGGCATCGTCAAGCACCAGGTCGAGCGCCGCAAAGCCGGCAAGCCGTATCTCACCATCGATAGCGGCGGCGACTTCCGCGAACTGACCGAGATCAAACTCGCCGCCGGCACCACCGCCCTCTTCATGGTCGGCGGCGGCGTGCCGAAGAACTTCGCGCAAGACACCGTCGTCTGCGCCGAAATTCTCGGCCACGACGATGTCGAAGTGCACAAATACGCCGTGCAGATCACGGTCGCCGACGTGCGCGACGGCGCCTGCTCGTCCTCAACACTGCAAGAAGCCGCAAGCTGGGGCAAGGTCAGCACTGTGCACGAGCAAATGGTGTTCGCAGAAGCCACCAGCGTCGCCCCACTCATCGTCAGCGACGCCTACCACCGCGGCGGCTGGAAAAAGCGCGAAGCGCGTAACTGGGCGAAGCTGTTCAAGTAAGCGCTGGCGCTCAACGCAGAAACACGAAGGCCGCTCCGAAAGGAGCGGCCTTATTGTTGCGCAACCTTGCGTTTTCGGTAGTCTGACCTCGGATGGTCCCGACATGACGATCTCAAGCACAAACGCAACGCGTACGCGCTCGCTGATTTTTGTCCTCTTCGCCGTTGCGGCGTTTGCACTCGCGGTGACGAGTTTTTGGCCGAGCTATTTCGGGCCAGTGCTGACTGGCGTTGGCACGGTCGATCCAATCAAGAAAACTTGGGTCATTCCCACGCACGCAATCTACTTCCTCGGCTGGATCGGCCTCTTCTGCGTGCAAGCTTTTCTCGTGCAAAGCGGAAATACCAAACTCCACCGGCGCCTGCGGTTCTGGTTCGCAGGCTACGGCGCTCTCGGCGTTGTTCTTGGCATCGTCGCCGTATTTTGGATGGCGTTGCGTCGTATCGCGCACGGCAGTGCGCTAGCGGAGGAAGCGACCTACCTTTTCCCGGGCCTCATGGACATGGCGATGTTCGCTGGCTTCCTCGCGGCCGCCGTCGCGTATCGCAGCAAACCGCAAACGCACAAGCGCCTAATGGTGATGGCGACATGCGTACTCACTATCATCGGCCTCGGCCGCCTCGTGCCACGCTTCATACCGGGTGAGCTGCTGGGCCCCGGCATCGTCGCAACGCTCGTCTTCGCCGCCCCAATCTGGCTCGCGATCATTACCGACGTCGCGATCACGCGGCGACTACATCCGGTCTACTGGATAGCGATTCCGATTTTTGCACTGAAGGTCAATCAAAGCATCATCATGGACAGCCCGATCTGGAACAGCATTGGACAGGCGCTGCTTAGGCCGTTTCTCTAGCGTTCGAGATCGTCAAATCGGAGGGCGATTAGCCATGGCGCCCGCCCCTCTCGTTCCCCTTGCGCCAAGATTGTCAGCGTCACCCCATTGCGGCAAGGTCACACTGGGGAGATGGAATGCGCTTCTTTCGACCAGTCGGCGATCTCAAGGGGTGGCAGCGCTTCGGCTTCGAAGTCGCTATCATCATCGTCGGCCTGGGCATTACGCTGATCGCGCAAGAGCTGATCAGTGAAGCTGCACGCGCCCGCCAGACACGCCAGGCGATGGACGCGGTCGAAGTCGAGATCATGAGCAATTACGCGTATGCGAGCGAACGCCTCGCGGTCGAGCCATGCCGTCGCGAACAGATCCGCGCACTCGCCGAGCAGATCCAGAATGCTAATGGCACGTGGGCCGGCTACGTTCCAGAGAACATCAATCGCAATAGCGAAACGATGGTGCTGCCGCGCGTCTATCGCGTCCCCATTCGGCAATGGTCCGATGGCGCCTGGACGGCGTTTCTCGATAGCGACGCCGCGATCGAGCTGGACCGGCAGCAGTTTGCGCACCTGAGCATTATGTTCCGGGGCGCACAAATGTATCGCGACAAGCAGGAGGACTCGTTCCGCCTGGCCGGCCGATTGTCGAATCTTGCCATGTCAGGCCCGTTGGACGCCACGCAGCGGCGCGAAGCCTACGCGCTGCTCGGCGAACTCGCGGCCATCGAAGGTCTGATGACAATCCACGCCCAGCAATTTCGCGACATGGTCGACAGGTTCGAGTTTAAGAACAGGCAGCGCTTCGCCCGGTTCGGGCCGACTGGCGATTTTGGCCTCGAACAAGTCATCGCAAGAGATATCGAGCACTACGGCACGTGCGTGGACACCACGCAGTTTCAAACCTTCGTCGACGAGCTCAACGCCACGACCGGTATGCGCTTCGTGATCCCCACCGAAGCCGCGCCATGATCCTCCGCCGCATCATCGCGCATGTCCGCAAGCAAGAATGGACCGCCATCGCGATCGACTTCGTCATCGTGGTCGCTGGCGTGTTCGTCGCGACGCAAGTGACCGACTGGAATAACGCGCGCCAAGCGCGGGTGGAGTATCGCGGCGCACTCGAGCGCCTCAACGCTGAGGTCACCGCGAATATCGAGATCATGGACAGGGACGTGCCCGAAATCGAGGAGGCGGTCGCCGTGGCCAATCGCGGGCTCGACGCGCTTCGCTCCTGCCAAGACTCCGCCGCCAACCGCGACGCGATCAACGCAGGCCTTATCCAAATCCGCGGCACCAACGCATTAAGGCTGCGCACACGCGCTCTGCAGGAGATGGTCACCAACCCGGCGCTGCTCGCGCAACAGAGCGATGCGGAGCGCGAGCATTTCTCCGCCCTCTCAGACTACACGGAACTCTTTGCAGAAGAGTTGCGCTTCTATGAGCAGCATCCGCTCGCGCAACGCATCGAGGACATTCCGATCCTCAGCATCGGCGAGCTGCGAACGACCTCGTTCCTCTACTATGGCGTGGAGTATCAAGTGCAGCGGCGGCCCATGGCGCTCACTGTTCCGGTCAGCCAAGCATGCCGCAACACTGACTTGATCGCGGCCTTCTTCACCTGGACCCGCTGGCAAGGAAACATCCCCGTCCTCTCGCGCCAAGCGCAGCAGGAAATGGAAGCCACGCGGGCGTTCATCGCGGAGCGGCAGTGAGCATTGACCGCCTCCGCATGCGCGGCCTAACTGGCGCGACATCAAGAGGGGTTGGTTCAATGAAATGGTTTGCCGCCGCACTCGTATGCGCCGCCGTCGCGCTCTCCGCCTGCGCGCAAGCGCCAGCCCTGCCCGCTGACCCAGCCGCCATCGTCACTGAGCGTAACGCCGCCTTCATGGCCGGCATCGCCGCCGGCGATAGCGCAACCGTCGCCGCGAACTACACCGAAGGCGCCGTCCTGATGCCGCCCGGCATGGCGACCGTGGAGGGCCGTGAAGCGATCGGGCAATTCTGGCAAGGCGGCATCAGCGCCGGCATCGCGCGCGTTGAACTCGCGCCGGGCGACGTGATCGCGACGAGCGCCGACACAATTTTGGAGCGCTCCACCGCGCGCGTATTCGCCGCCGACGGCACGCAGATCGATGAGGGCAAGTACGTCGTCGTCTGGCGCAAGGTCGGCGATCAGTGGCTCATGGCCTGGGACATCTGGAACAGCGACGCCGGTGCGCCAACGCCAACGCCAACGCCGTAGGCGCCGCTAGTCCGGAGCGTACGTCAGCTTCAGCGCATTTTCCCCAATCCGATCGCTCGCGATAAGCCGTAGCTTTGGCTGAACGCCAGCGAAGAACGGCTCGCCGTGTCCGAGCACGACTGGATGCAGAAAGACGTGATACTCGTCGATCAAGCCAAGCTTCGCCAAGCTCGCCGCAAGCTTCGGCCCGCCGACTTCGATCTCACCGTCGCGCTCGGCTTTCAGTTTGCGCATCGCCGTTTCGAAATCGCCGTTAACGAGCGTCGCGTTCGGGCCAACTTCCTTCAGTGACTTTGACACAACCCATTTCGGCATGGCCCGCCATGCCTCCGCGAACGCGCGCAGATCGTCTTGCGCACGACCATCCTGGTTCCAACCGTCGCCATCCCAGTAACTCATGAGCTCGTACAAGCGCGGCCCGTAGATGCTGCCGGCCGTGTTGCGCGTTTGCTCGATGAAATAGCGGAACAGCGCCGGATCAGGCGCAAACCTGTCGAAGTCGACATAACCATCCAGCGACATGTTCATTCCGAAAACGAACTTGGTCACGCCTACTCCTTGTTTGCTTCCCACACTGCCAACTGCGCCGCGAACGCGCGCTTATACGCCGGTCGCGCCGTTGCGCGCGTGATGTAAGCGACGAGCGTCGGATATTCTTCGAGAATGCCGGAGCCTTCGAGACGCCGTAGCACATGCACCATGATGATGTCGGCGGCGCTGAAATCACAGTCGAGCCATTCGCTATCACCAAGCCGCGCAACAAGCTGGTCAAGCCGCCCACGAATACGTTCATCGACCATGGCGAAGCGCTCGCCCTGCCAACTCTTGCCGTCTTCCATGTACTCGACAACGTCGCGATCAATGATCGGTGGCTCAATGGTGCCAAGCGCTGCGAATATCCATGTGATCGCACGCGCCCGCGCATCCGCATCCTTCGGCAGCAAGCCCGGAAAGCGCTCCGCGATGTGCAGCACAATCGCGCCGGACTCGAACAGCGTCAGATCGCCTTCCTCATAAGTCGGGATCTGCCCGAACGGATTGCGCGCCAGATGCGCCTCTTCCTTGAACTTCTCCCACGGCACCAGCCGCACTTCGTACGGTTGTCCCACTTCCTCCAACGCCCAACGCACGCGCATATCCCGCGCCAGCCCCACGCCCCGATCGAACGATTTCTTGAAGGCGGTGATCGTGATGGTCATGGGCTCATTCTCCTTGATTGCTCAAAGGACGATCCAACGTTGCCGTTCCCGACAAGATGACGGGTGCAGCAAGATTCCCAAAGAGTTGCGCCCGTTTCACCCTGTGCCCGCCTCTCGCGAGTGCAACGGTTCTGAACTATGACGCTACCGAGGAGGACCTTCATGGCGCTCAAAACCTATCACGGCAGCTGTCATTGCGGCGCCATTCGCTACGAGGCGGACTTAGATCTCGCCCAAGGCGCCGGGCGTTGCAATTGCACCTATTGCTTGAAGGCGCGCGCGTGGTCTGCGTTCGCGAAACCCAGCGCGTTCCGCGTCACGACCGGTGAAAATGTCGCCGTCCCCTATCATCGCCATGACCAGGCGCCGGTGAAGTTTCACTGCCCGACGTGCGGCGTGCACCTCTACGGACGCGGTGACGCCGAGTATATGGGCGGGCCATTTGTTGCCGTGTGCGTAAACACGCTGGATGACGCGACGCCCGAAGAAGTGGCCGCCATGCCGATGCGCTACTCGGACGGCCTCAATAACAACTGGCAAAACCCGCCGGCCATCACGAGCTATCTCTAACGAAAAAGGCCGCCCCTTGCGGAGCGGCCCTCAATTCTTCGTCGCGCGCTTGGCTTAGAAGCCGTACGTGCCCGTGAAGCGGACAACGTCCACTTCCGTGCCGACCGTCATGCGATAGGTCGTGCCCGCGTTGTTGAATTCGGTCTCGTCGCCGAAATCGTAACGCAGCGCTTCCACGCCGAGCGCGATCTTGTTGTTGACAGCGAACTGGCCGCCGAGGCCGTACACGATCGCGTCTTCGTTTTCGACTTCCGGCCATGAATCCGGCAAGTCGCCGTCTTCGTACCAGCTGCTCGTCATGTCCGACCACGAATAACCGACCGTGGCGTACGGCAGGAAACGGCCGATGCTGTAGCCAACGTTGGCGCGCGCCGCGAGCATCCAGGTGAGATCGTCGCTCAGACGGATTTCTGGGACGCCGCAGCCCGGACAGAAATAATCGGTCTGCTTCAGATCGCCGAACGTCAAATCGAGTTGGCCGCCGAAGACGAAGTTGCGAACTTGCAGATTGTAGCCGCCGAACCAGCTGAACGTGGTCGCTTCTTCGCCGCCGTCATGTGCGAGCGTGTTGAAGCCAACCCAGTCATTGTCGATGTCAGTCCACGCCGTGTCGCGATCCGCGTAGCCGACAGCGGCGCCAACATACGGGCCAGACCAATCATGCGCCGAAGCGACGCCGCTCATCGCGGCGAACGCCGTCGCTGCGAGCAAAATCTTTTTCATTAGAAACTCCTGGGGAAGGAAACCGCGCCCAGGAGCAATACGACGGTTCGGAGTTACCGCCGAATTAAGTGATCACAGAACGCGGCTTTATCGCCGGCGCTGTTGCGCGGCTGCATCGCGTTACGCCCCGTAACTACAATTATTTCGAACTCGAATCGCCGAAGCTTAACTAATGATGGCCTGTGTCATCACACCAACAGCGTCGCCCTGCTTCAGGCCCGCATCGCGCGTCAGCGTGCGCCACGTGTGATAACTCAACGCCACCGCGAGCATCGCGCGCTGCTTCGCTTTGAGCTTAGCGCCCAGCACGTCATTCCATTTGGCGATGCCCGGCCCGTAGCGCAGCGCGCTGATCTCACGCACGAGCTCATGCGTCTCCGCATCGCGCAACACACACGCGACCAAGCTCTCGTTGCGCCCGTACCAATCATAGATCGCACGCAGGCCAACACGCAGCCGCTCCGCGGGATCGGCAATCGCGCGCCAATTCTCCGCATCTGGCAAAGGGTCAAGCTCCAGCGAATGGCCGGAGCACGCCATCAGCATGCTGCGCTCGTCCGGGAAGTGCGAATAGAACGTGTGACGCTGCACACCGGCGCGCTCGGCGATCATGCTGATCGTCGTCTTGGCCGGGCCTAGCGTGCTGTGCAGGTCAATGGCCGCATCGACGATGCGCTGCCGCGTCTCTGCTTGGCTTTCAGCCCTGCGTTTCAGCGTATAATTCCGGGCCATTCGATTTCATTGCACAAACGCGTGCATCCATATTGACTCGCCAATCTAATTTGGCTACACACACATGTATTGTCAAATGCGGCGGAGGAAACAGCCGTGGAAACAAAGATCACCGAAATCGCGCCCAGCGTCTTCCGGCTCTCCACCTTCATCCCGCAAGTGCCGCCCACCGGCCTCGCCTTCAGTCAATTCCTGATCCTCGGCGACGAGCCTCTGCTCTTCCACACCGGCATGCGCGGGCTATTCCCGCTGGTGCGCGACGCCGTCGCCAAGCTGATGCCGATCGAGAAGCTGCGCTGGATCAGTTTCGGCCATTACGAAGCCGACGAATGCGGCGCCATGAATGAATGGCTCGCCGTCGCCCCTAACGCGCAGATCGCACACGGCATGACTGGCTGCATGGTTTCGCTCAACGACATGGCCGATCGCGCGCCTCGCATCTTGGCAAACGACGAAGTCATCAATCTCGGCGGCAAGCGCGCGCGCTATCTCGACACGCCACATGTACCACACGGCTGGGAAGCCGGCCTCATCTTCGAAGAAACCACCGGAACGCTGCTGTGCGGCGACCTCTTCACCCAATACGGCGAATGCGATGCAACGACCGAGAGCGACATCGTCGGCGCAGCGATCACCGGCGAAGACATCGCCAATTTCTCAGCGCTTAATCCCGCGATGGGCGCCACATTGCGCAAGCTCGCCGAACTCAAACCGCGCACGCTCGCGCTTATGCACGGGCCTTCGTACCAAGGTGACGGCGCAGCGGCGCTCATCGCGCTCGGCAACGACTACGATCGGCGCATGCGCGCGAAAGCGCACGAATACGGTTTGAACTAAGCGCCCTTGCCATCCTGCAGGAACGTTTCGCTGTGCGCGTGGCATTCCCAGCCATCCGGCCCGCGCACCCAGGTTGAAATGTCGGCCGCGCGAAGCTCCTGCTTCTTGCCGTCCATCGTCACCTTCTGCTTCACCTTGTAAGCGATGATAGCGATATCGTCGGCGGGCGTGACGACATTCACGTCCTCGAACTCGTAAGATTCCAGCGTCCAGTTTCCCTCTTCGGTCATCTGACCCATTTTCGCTTTCGGGATACTGGTCACCCCCCGCGCGCTCGTCGTAAGCGCGAGCTTGCCGGAAAGCTGCGACGTGCGCTTGCCGTCCTTTGCCTTCATCGCGTCCCAATACTCTTTCTCGAGCGCGATGATTTCGTCTTTGGTTGCGGCGGTCATGATCCACTCCTGTTGGCAGAAGTGAATCCAACCACCGCTCGCGACACTGGTTCCGCGAGAGGCAGCGGAACCGCAACAACACCATAGAAAAAAGGCCGCCCCTCAGGAGCGGCCTTCTCTTAGTCATGCGCGAAGCGCCTCTATCGCGCGACGTTCCGCGTGCGATAGAGCGAATAGAGGATCGCGCCACCGATCAGCGTCAACGTTCCGATCAGAGCCCAATGCGGTTCCAGATACGGCGCCCAGCCCAGTTCTTTTGACAGGCCAAAGTTCCAGATGATCTTCACGCCGATCAGCACAAGCACGAGCGAAAGCCCGTATTTGAGATACGCAAACCGCTCCACCGCGGCCGCCAACATGAAGTACATCGACCGCAAGCCCAGAATGGCAAAGATGTTCGACGTGTAGACGATGAACGGATCGCGCGTGACGGCGAAGATCGCCGGCACCGAGTCCACGGCAAACACGATGTCCGCCGCCTCCACCATGATCAACGCCAAGAAAAGCGGCGTCGCAAAAGTCGCAAGCCTGCCGGTTTTCGCGTCGTCCTGCTTCACGAAGAAATTGTGATTGTCGATCCGGTCGGTCACCTTCATGTGACGGCGCACGAATTTGAGGACGGCGTTGTCCTCCAATTTCATCTCGTGGCTCGCGCCGCCAAGCATGCGCCAGCCGGTCCAGATCAGGAACGCCGCGAAGAAGTAGAGCACCCACGTCCAATTATTCACCACCGCGGCGCCCGCGGAGATGAACACCGCGCGAAACACGATCGCGCCAATGATCCCCCAGAACAGCACGCGGTGCTGATAGGCAGCCGGCACGGCGAAGTATGTGAAGATCAGCGAGATGACGAAGATGTTGTCGAACGCCAGCGCCGTCTCGAGCAGATAGCCGGTGAAGTACTGAACGACGGCCTGCTGGTTCAGATTGACTGGCGACAGATAATATTGCGGGTCCGGCTCATAGACGAACGCCACATAGAGCCCGAACAACACCGCGAGCCCGGCAAAGCCCGCCCACATCAGCGCGCTCTTCGCCGGTGAAACGACGCCGTCCTTCTTGTTGATCAGCCCGAGATCGAGCCAAAGCAGCAGCCCGATCACGCTCAAGAAGCTGAGCCATAGCCAAATCGGCTGCCCAGCGAATTCACTCGCTACCAAATCCATGGATAGAATCCCGCTTCGCGATGTTACTGACGAATTGCGGGCGAAGCGCGTTCCGGGCCTGGACCAGAGGGGTTAGCGCCGAAGCGCGCCTCTCACTCGCAATCCTCCAGTCCGACATCACGGTCGATGGTGAACATCGAACCGCCAGAGGGGCCCGGCCTGGCCCTCCTCAGATAGCTGATGCGCGGCGGGATGCAAGTGCGTCACGGCTGTGAACGGCGCAAAAGAAAAAGGGCGGCGCCTTGGCAAACGCCGCCCAAAGTCACTTTGCAGGAAACTTATTGCGCGCCGGCTGGGCGAGGCGTGTGCAGATCGAAGCGATCCAACTCCATCACCTTGGCCCACGCGGCGACGAAGTCCTTCACGAACTTTTCCTTCGCGTCATTCGCGCCGTACACTTCAGCCAGCGCTCGCAATTGCGAGTGCGAGCCGAAGATGAGATCGGCGCGTGAGCCGGTCCACTTTACGGCGTTGGTCTTACGGTCGCGGCCTTCGAACACTTCCTGGCTGCCGTTCACGCCTTTCCATTGCGTGCCCATGTCCAGGAGGTTCACGAAGAAGTCGTTCGACAGCACGCCCGGCTTGCTGGTGAGCACGCCCAACTTGTCGTCGCCGACTTGCAGCACGCGCAGGCCACCGATCAACGCCGTCATTTCCGGCGCCGAAAGTTCGAGCAATTGCGCGCGATCGATCAGGTGCTCTTCCGTCGACATGATCGGCGCCCGCACATAGTTGCGGAAGCCATCGGCCTTCGGGTTGAGGAATTCGAACGAGTGATCTTCGGTTTCTTCGTCGGTCGCGTCAGCACGGCCCGGCGTGAACGGCACTTTCACCGTGACGCCGCCGTCCTTCGCCGCCTTCTCGATCGCTGCCGCGCCACCAAGCACGATTAGGTCAGCAAGCGAGACTTTGCCGCCGGCTTCTTTCTGGATGGCTTCGAGTTTCGAAATCACCTTCGAGAGTTGCGCCGGCTTGTTGACTTCCCAGTTCTTCTGCGGCGCGAGGCGAATGCGCGCGCCATTGGCGCCGCCGCGGCGGTCCGAACCACGATAGGTCGAAGCCGAAGCCCACGCGGTTTCGATCAACTCACGCGTAGACAAACCTGAAGCGAGGATCTTCGCCTTCAGCGCATCCACATCGCCGGCGCTGATCGTGCTCGGCTTGCCCGAAATCGGGTCCTGCCAGATCAGCGTTTCTTTCGGGACGTACTTGCCCTTGTAGAGCACCTTCGGGCCCATATCGCGGTGCGTAAGCTTGAACCACGCACGCGCGAACGCATCGGCGAACTCAGCCGGGTTCTTGTGGAAGCGGCGCGCGATCTTTTCGTATTCCGGATCGAAACGCAGCGCCAAGTCAGCCGTCGTCATCATCGGCTGGTGCCTCTTGTTCTTGTCGAACGCGTCTTCGACGTCGCGACCAGCGTCGCCTTTCGGCTTCCACTGGTGCGCGCCGGCGGGAGACTTCGTCAGCTCCCACTCAAAGCCGAACAGCGTGTCGAGATAACCCATGTCCC
>CADEDT010000040.1 GCA_902826145.1 uncultured Caulobacteraceae bacterium | reverse complement strand
ACACCGGCAGGTTGGCGTCGTAAGCTTTCTTGTCGCCGCCGATGGCGCCGTAGAGCCCGCGTTTGCCGAGGTTCGGCTCGCCGTGCGGGGCGAGGTTCACCGTCTTGTACTCGTTCTCCATGATGTCGATGATCTGGAGCGTGTTCTTGTAGGATTTCTCGAGCGCCTCAGGCTTGAGGAATTCCATGTTGTCAGCCGACGTATGATATTCCGGGAAGAGGCCGAAGCGCGAACGGAGCAGCAGGCCGACGTTCAGGCGGAAGGCTGGCGAGTTGTATTGGCGCTCGTCGTAGCCGTAGGGCCAGAAGTCGACGATGTTCGGGTTGGCTTCTTCATCACGCAAGATCTTCTCGACGGCGCGATCGACGATCGCGTCGCCGGCTTGGCTGCGCTTATAGGTCGGGCCGCCCGGATCGCCGACGCACGACAGGATCAGGCCGTTCTTGATGCGCTTGATCTTTTCTTCGTTGCGCGAGAGCCAGGTGATCGAGCCGATCGTGCCCGGCGCGAAGATGAACTGGTACGAATAGCGCGTCTTGCCTTTGAGCGAGGTCAGGGCCTCCGCCAGGTGCGTGTTGACGCTCATGCCCGAGCAATTGTCGTTGGCGAGCGAGGGGTGGCAGCAATGGGCCGAGAACAAGAAGATTTCGTCGCTCTCGCCCTGCAGGAAGTATTCGCCGTAGGTCAGCGAGCCCTTCGGGTCGTGGTCTGAGTCAATGAACGCCTCGTACTCGCCGTCCGGCAGGCTCATCAACTGGTCGTGGCTCATGCAGAAGCCCCAGTTAATGTTGTAGTAGCTGGTGCGGTACGGGATCAGGTCAGGCTGATCGGGCATCGTGAAGATGTGCTTCTTCAGGTCCGCCAACTGGAACTTGCCGGAGATCGGGGCTGAATAGTTGAGCACATGCAGATTGTGCTTCTTGAAGTCGATGATCTTGTTGCCTTGCGGATCCTTGATCCAGGCGTCGCGAATATTCCACTCCGGCGCGATGGTCCAATCGAACGCCTGCGTGCCTGACGGCACTTCGTGGATTTGCAGATCGATCTTCGACTTGATGTGGCCGAGCGTCTCGCGGACGCCGTTGCCTGAGATCGAACGGCAGATCGGGTAGAGCGTGTTGGCGAAGTCCCACAGCTCCTCGCCTTTGCCGGGCTGGTAGAGCTTCTGGACAAGTGACTCACGAATGACGGGCATGTGCCTGGTTTCCTAAATCGCGACGGATCGCCGTTCACTTTCGCGGTAAGCACGTTCCGGGCCGCACTTAGGGTGCGCCACGGCCGCTTGCGCGCCGGTGGTGACTTCCAAATTTTGTCGGGATTTCCAGGTGCCGTCAGAGTGCTCGTTTTGTCAAGCAAAACGCCTGCTAACGTGTGTTTTCCGCCTGATGGACGAAGCCGTTGACGGCGCTGAAAATTGGTGCGCGTAACAAGCGCTCACGGCACGGGTGTTGCAGCCTTAACGGCTGACGCGGGAAGCGCGCCAAGCCTTGCGAGCAGGGGTCATGAAAGTCGTTCTATTCTGCGGCGGTCTCGGGACGCGCATCCGCGAGTATTCCGAAAGCGTGCCAAAACCGATGATCCCAATCGGCCATCAGCCGATCCTTTGGCACGTGATGAATTACTATAGCCAGTATGGGCACAAGGATTTCGTGCTCTGCCTCGGCTACAAGGCCAACACGGTTAAGGACTTCTTCCTTAACTACAAAACGCAGACGTACGGCGACGTTATCGTTCACGGCTCGAAGGTCGAGTTGCTTGGCCAGCGCGAAGAAGACTGGCGCGTGGCGATGATCGACACCGGCGTGTGGCGCAATATCGGCAGCCGCCTGTGGGCCGTGCGCGATCACGTGAAGAACGAAGAGATGTTCCTCGCCAATTACAGCGACGGTCTCTCCGACGTAAACCTCGACGACATGATCGCGAAGTTCAAGAAGAGCGACAAGGTCGCTTGCTTCCTGGCCGTGCACCCGCCGGTCACGTACCACATCGCCGATATCGCCGAGGACGGCAAAGTCAATCACTTCATGACGTCGGATCGCTCCGAGATCTGGATCAACGGCGGCTTCTTCCTGCTGAAACCGGAGATCTTCAATTACATGAGCGACGGCGAAGAGCTCGTGGTCGAGCCGTTCGAACGGCTGATCAAAGAAAACAAGCTGATGGCCTACAAGCACACTGGCTTCTGGCGCTCGATGGACACGCTGCGTGACCGCCAAGTGCTCGAAGACATGATGGAAAAGGGCGAGACGCCCTGGAAGGTCAACGGCAACGGCAAGAAGCCGAAGAAGTAAGATGTTGGCGCTCGACCTCGCACGGCCGGGCAAGGCGCTTCGCGTGCTGGCGCTCGGCGCTCATTCCGACGACATCGAAATCGGCGCGGGCGGGACGATCCTGTCGTGGATCGCCTCAGGCGCTGAAGTATCGATCGATTGGTGCGCGCTCTCGGCGCCGGGCGAACGCGCCGATGAGGCGCGCGCGAGCGCGATGGAATTTCTCGCCGGCGCCAAGCACGCTGAGATTCATCTTGGCCAGTTTCGCGACGGCTACTTTCCGGCTGAACGCATCGCGGTGAAGGATTGGGTGGAAGGGCTGAAACGCCTGGAAAAGCCGGACGTGGTGCTCTGCCACCAGCGCAACGACGCGCACCAGGATCACCGCATGGTGTGTGAGCTGGCGTGGAATACCTTCCGCGATCACCTGATCCTGGAATACGAAATTCCAAAGTGGGATGGCGATCTCGGGCAACCGAATATCTATGTTCCGCTGAGCGATGAGGTGCTCGCGCGTAAGATCGAGCTGTTGCACAAACACTTCGGCACGCAGCGCTCCAAAGCCTGGTTCGATGACGAGACGTTTCGCGGTCTCGCACGTCTGCGCGGCATTGAGTGCCGCGAGCGTTACGCTGAGGCATTTTTCGCGCGCAAACTTCTACTGAAATAGGAAAGACGACGATGGCCCACCGTGGGTTCGAAAAGTCCAACGTGCTGCGTGCGAAGGGTCAGCGCCTGATCCCCGGCGGCGCCCACACCTACGCCAAGGGCGATGATCAGTATCCGTTGCTGGCGCCGGGCCATATCGTCCGCGGCAAGGGCTGCCGCGCGTGGGATGCCGACGGCAACGAGTATATCGAGTACGGCATGGGCAACCGCGCCGTTACGCTGGGCCACGCTTATGAGCCGGTGCTCGCGGCCGTGCGCGCGGAGCTGGAGAACGGCGTGAACTTCACGCGTCCGGCGGCCATCGAAGTCGCGGCGGCTGAGAAGTTTCTGTCGATGATCCCGAACGCCGAGATGGTGAAATTCTCGAAGGATGGCTCGGACGCCACTTCGGGCGCGGTGAAGATCGCGCGCGCTTACACGGGCCGCGATATCATCGCGATCTGCGGCGATCACCCGTTCTTTGCGGTCGACGATTGGTTCATCGGCACCACCCCGATCAATGGCGGCGTGCCGCAGGCGGTCACCGATCTGACGGTGAAGTTCAAATACAACGATATCGAGAGCGTCAAAGCGCTGCTGGCGAAGTACCCGAAGCAGATTGCTGGCTTCATCCTCGAGCCCACACGCGGGAACGATCCGAAGGACAACTTCCTTCACGAGCTGAAGCGCCTCGCGCATGAAGACGGCGCGCTGTTCATCCTGGACGAAATGATCTCTGGCTTCCGCCTGCACAATTACGGCGCGCAGCACATGTACGATATCGACCCCGATCTCTCGACTTGGGGCAAGGCCATCGCGAACGGCTTCTCGGTGTCAGCGCTCGCCGGCAAGCGCGAGTTCATGCGCCTCGGCGATTTGGAGCAATGGGAAAAACCACGTGTTTTCCTGATGTCCACCACCCACGGCGGCGAAACTCACGGCCTGGCCGCCATGATGGCGACCATGGACGTCTACAAGAACGAGCCGGTAATCGAGCACATGATCCGCGCCGGCAAGCGGCTGATGACGGGCATCGAGCAAGCAGCGCGCGCGAATGGCGTCCAAGACCACATCAGCGTCATGGGCATGCCGTCGAACGCCGTGTTCGGCACCACGGGTCCGGACAAGAAGCCAAGCCAAGAATATCGCTGCATCCTGCTACAAGAGCTGATCAAGCGGGGCGTCATCGCGCCGTCGATCGTGGTCTCCTACGCACACAGGGATGCCGACATCGACCAAACCATCGACGCGTTTGACGGTGCGATGAAGGTTTATGCGCAGGCGTTGAACGACGGCCCTGGCAAATATCTCGTCGGCCCGCCGTCGGAGATGGTGTATCGCGCCTACAACAAGAAGCCTGAGGGCGCGGCCCCCGCCGCGTAGGGCGACGCTAACGAAGCCTCTGAATTCTACAGACTTTGTAGACGTTTTTGCGCAACCGCTGGTCGCTTTCGGTTAACCACGGTGCGGCACTCTGCACTCCAAATCGCCGCTTCGCGGTGACAAGTGGAGCCGCAAATGACCGCCCGTACTCAGCGCGTTAATCAATCCACAGCGCAAATTCCCGCTGCTGGCGCATTCCGTTGCGATCTGAGCCAACGGCGCCAAATGCTGAGCCGTCAACTCTTAACATCTGGAGATCCAGGTGTGCCTGGCGGCTTGGGGGAAACCTTGCGTATCAATCCTTTTGTCTCGCTGTTCGCGGCGTCTTTGATCGTGCTCGCGCCGACGCAAGCGCTGGCGCAAACACAGCAAACTCAACAAGTCACGCAGCAAGAGACCGTGTCGGTCCGTGATCGTGATCGCCCAGAATATGACGCGCCCGGCCGCCGGCTTGGCACGTTCAATCTGAACGCTGCGGCGGATTTCTCGGTCGCTTACACGGACAATCTGTTCGCCGCGCCGGACGGCTCGCCGTCGGACGTTGACGATTTCATCTACACGATCGCGCCGATGGCGGCGCTGACGTCGGATTGGTCGCGTCACGCAGTGGCCATCGAAGCAGGCGGCACCGTGCGCATGCACAACGACTTCGACAACGAAGACACCGAAGAATACTACGTGCGCGGCAACGGCCGCTTCGACATCGGCGAGAACACGCAACTGCGCGGCTCTGCCCGCTACGCGCACCAGGTCACGCCGCGTACCGATCCTGACTCTCCGTTCATTGGCGATCCGGTCGAGTATGACCGCGTCGATGTCGGCGCCGGTGTCACGCAGCGCTTTGCTCGCTTCCGTGTCAGCGCCGACGTCGCGCACAGCGAGTACGATTATGACGGCGTGCAATCGTTCCGCGACAATGATGAGAACTCTCTGCGCGGCCGCGTGGACTACGAACTGTCGCCACGTATCGGCTTGATGGTTTCGGCGGCTGTCGATGAGCGTGAGTACGATAACTCACCGCAATTCGACTCTGACGGCGTTGCCTATCTCGCCGGCGTCACGCTCAACAGCGATCTGATGCGCGGCGAAGTGTCGGTTGGTCACTTCGAGCGCGAGTATGCTGGTGTTGCCGGCACGTTCGACGGTCTCGCCGTTACTGGCCGCCTCGAATGGTACGTCACGCAGCTGACCACACTGACCTTCGACGCTCGCCGCGATGCGGACGATCAGATCGGCGCCACCTCCGGCGAGCCCTACATCACGCAAGAATTCGGTGCGCGCGTCGACCACGAGCTGCTCCGCAACGTGATCCTGACGGGCGCGGTCCGCTTCGGCGATCGCGATTATGAAACGATCGCGCGTGAAGACGAGTACGTCGAGTGGGAGCTGGGCGCCGACTACATGCTCAACCGTAACGCCGCTCTCCGCTTCCGCTACGAGTACGATGAAGTTGATTCCCCCGCTTACCGGAACTACGAGGTCAACAAGGCGACGCTTGGCCTGACGCTGCGCCTGTAGCAGCGTCGCGGGCGCGCCAAGCCGTTGAGCCTGGTCATGCCCGCGCCGAAGTCAAAGACGAAACCCAAAAGCGCCGCGCGGAAACGCGCGGCGCAGGGCGTTTCGATGGCCGGTGCACTGGCCGAGGCGGCGTGGAGCGAGGCTGACGCAGCGCTCGCACAGGCGCTCGTTGAGTTTGACGAGGCAGATGGTGCAGCCAATGCGGCCGACCGCGAGGACGCCATGGCGCGGCTGGCGCAGTCGCTAACTCGAACTGCGCGC
Source organism: uncultured Caulobacteraceae bacterium (assembly GCA_902826145.1). Taxonomy (GTDB): domain Bacteria; phylum Pseudomonadota; class Alphaproteobacteria; order Caulobacterales; family Aquidulcibacteraceae; genus Vitreimonas. The sequence continues at coordinate 17,919 of CADEDT010000040.1, read as the reverse complement.
AAGCGTGGCCTATCGAGGATCGGCGGGCTTGGCGAGAGCGTGGCGTTCGACCCGGCCGAACATGAACTCAATGCTCCCGTCGCGAAAACGCCGAAGAACGTTCGTATCCAGGCGAGGGGCGTGACGCGTGGCGGTGAAATCCTTGAAAAGCCGCGTGTGACGCCGGTGGAGCAAAAACGGCGCTCATGACCGATTGGACGCTTTGCATCGATTTCGGCACCGCGTTTTCGAAAGCGGCTGCCGCGCCGGTCGGCGCCTGGTCGGCTTTTGAGCCTGCCGGCGTGCGCCCGTTGCTGTTGAGCCCTGACGGGCAAGGCAACGCCTTCTTGCTCGATAGCGCCGTGTTCGTAGACGAGGACCGTGTTCTGTTCGGCCGCGCCGCTTTGGCGCGCGCCGAGGAAATTGGCGACAAGAAGCGCCAAGCGCTGCGCTCATTCAAAACGCTGCTGAGCGTCAGTGATCTTGAGCGCGCTCTGAACGCCAATGCCCCGGCGACAATCGATCCCCATCGCGTGTTTCAGATGCGCGACCTCGTCGTGCTTTATCTTGCTTATCTCTTGGCCGCTGTTGAGCGTGGCGCTGCGAGCGACACGATGATCGCGCAGGGGCGTATCGCTAGCCGCCGGTACGCGGCGCCGGCGTGGCGCAGTGGCGACAGCGCCGGCATGCACGACATCATCGTGCGGTTGTTCGGTGAGGCTGAAGAGTTTCGGAATGCCGCTGGCCGGCGGATGCTGATGGCGGAGGGCATTCCGCTACGTACGATCAGCGACGCGCTTCCCAAAGCCTCACAAAACGCCGAGTCGCTGGAGATGGGGCTCATCTTCGAAGCAACGGCCGCAGCCGCTTACTCTTCGATTGGGCTTGAGGGCGCGGCCTCGCATTTGATCGTCGTGGACATGGGCGCCGGCACCACCGACATCGCGGCGCTGGCGCGCATCGGTTCGCGGACCATGGAGCTGCCTGAGGCACGCGTCACGCTGAAGCAAGCCGGCGATTTTCTCGATCAGGTTATCGCGAACCGTGTGATCGAGTCCGCATCTTGGGCGCGCGGCGCCGAGCAGAAGGCCGAACTTTGGAATGTCTTGATGCGGCAAATGGCAGATATCAAGGAGGCCGTCTTCGTGGATGGCCGCGCGGTGCTGCGTAATCAAGGGCGAAGCATCACCATCAATCTGCGTGACGTCGAGAAGGACGTAGATTTCCGCGAGTTCGGGAAGAGTCTCCGCCAAGCTTACGATCACGCCCTTTCGGTCGTCCGCGACGACGCGCGCGCCCGTGGGCGGTCCGAGGTGCATGCAATCGCAGTGGGCGGAGGCGCCTCGACGCCGCTCATTCGTGAACTCATTCAACGTAAGGCGGGTTCGGTGCGGCCGCGCGTCATCGCGCGCCCTGCGACGCCGCAATGGGCGCACTCGCGCACCTTCGCAGGCAACCTCGCGCCGGTGTTTCCGCAGCTGGCGATAGCGATAGGCGGCGCGCTGGCGCCGGACAGCATGCTTGCGGCCCTCGGTGGCGCTAGTCGCCCCGCAAACGACCGAAGCGGTACTCCGGCGGAACGCGATTGACGTAAACGCCCGTCTCCGTGCGCTTGGCGTGTTGGAGCACTTGCATCGCGCGCCGGACGAGGTTGAGCGGTGTGCGGTCCCACGCGGTCACGAGGACAACTTTTTCCGCGAACCCCGCGACTGCCGGTGCGTCCGGACCGCTTAACGCCGGCGGGCAATCAAGGATGACCAGATCGTAGTGTTCGCGCAGCTGCGTGATGAGGTCCGGAAACCCCGGCGCGCTGGACAGGCTCCGCCAAGCGCTCTTGGCGCGCCCCGCGGGTATGAAGTGGAGCCCGATCTCCTCTTCCTCACCGACAAAGTCCTGCCAGCGCGCCGGTCGTTCGCAAGCGTTGAGCACCCCTTCGTCGGGGTCGTAACCCAATGCATGAGTGAGGGCGCGCCGGCGAACGTCGCAATCGATGACGACAACGCTCCGGCCCTGCTGCGAGGCGCTGATCGCTGTGCAGAGGGCGGCCGTCGTCGTGCCTTCGCCGGGCAGCGCGGCCGCGAACGCCACGACGCCATCTCCGCTAATGTTGCTTTGCAGATCGCGGAAGGCTGTCGCGAACGGCGATGCCTGCTGGAAGGCTAGGCAGCCTAACGGCGTGCGCTTGTCGGGCGGCAGCTGGCGCAGTGTACGCGCGGTCAGCTCCGGGGCGGCGCCAAGGATCGCGTAGCCGCGATGCTTCCCGAAGCTGGAGAGCGAGGTCACCGTGTTGCGGCCGAGCTCCCGCATGAAGGCGACCGCGAGGCCTGCCGCTAGGCCTAGTGGCGCCCAGAACAATGCTGACGTGGACGGCCGGACGCCGCCGGTCAGGTCGTAGCCAATGCCCGTGGCGGTCACCGCAACCGCGATCACTGCAAACCACAGCCATTGCCGGCGAATGCCGCGACGAAGCCGAGCAACAGCGAGTGATTTGGACGGCGCGTGGCGTGACCGGAGCGTCGCCGCGCCAAGCGTGCCGGCTTGGTAGCGCGACCGGTCGCTCGCTAGAGGTGACGTCACGAATAGCTCCTCAGCCCGGTCGTGAACGCCATCGCGCCACGTCCGTTCCCCAACCCATCCACAGCCTATAGTCAAAAGGCGGGCGAGTTCGAGCGAATTTGTTAGTGACGGAAGCGAACTTATCCACATCAACGGGGGCTGAGCCGCTTGTTTTCCCGCTCCAGGCGCGGCGGATAGCGCACGCGGCTGAGCGCGCGAAAAATAACGTTAGCGCTGGGCCGTGAGCCGTTGAAGTTTTCGGCGGGAGGTTCTTAATCTCGCCGGCTAGTCGGGAAACGCCATGCTCATTCAATTGCCCAGCGGGTCGACAGACCAGCCGGGACCGCAGAATGCGGAACAGTCGAATACAACGTTTGAAGCAGGTCTCCGCCGTGATCTCGCGAGTGCGCCGGTTGTGTCTTACGACGCCATGCTTGGTGGCGCCGGCAAGCGTGCGGTCGATCTAGCACTTACCTTGATTTCTGCGCCGTTGTGGTTGCCGCTGATGGGCGCCGTTGCCGGCATCGCGAAGCTTCGCAATCGCGCGCCTGTGTTTTTGTCCGACGAGCGCACTGGCTACGGCGGGCGTACCTTCAATTGCCACCGTCTGCGGGTGTCACCTCCCTCCGATAGTTCGGAAGAAGCTGCCAACGATCTGACGCTGAAGACACGTCGCGCAAAATGGCGTGTGGCGTTTGAGCGCTTGCCGCAGCTTTTCAATGTTCTGAAAGGCGAGATGTCGCTGGTGGGGCCATTGCCGCTGTCGCGCGACGCGCTTGAGCCGATGAAGTCAGCGCGGCGTTATTACCTTAGCGCGCGTCCTGGCGTGGTTGGCGTTCACACCATTATCGGCGGCAGTAGCGACCCGAGCCAGTACAAGATCTACGCGATGTCATGGGCGACCACCACGGACGTGCTGATCATGTGGGACGCCGTCCGCTCGCTGACCAAGCGCAGTGACGATCTTTGGAAGCCGAGTTTCCAGAGCGCTGCACCGGGGCAGAGCACAAGCGGCGTTGTTGTTCGCCGCCGTACGCCAACCAACTAAGCTTACGAAACGCTGTAGTAGGACTTCGACTCGTTGAAATAGAGCGAGTCCGTGTACGATTGCCAACGCGGCAGGACGTAGTTCAGCGCGATGCCGAGGATGTTGCCGCCGGCGCCTTCAGTTTGCATCACCGCGGCGCGCATGGCGCCAATCGCAGTGCGGCCGGCGCGAGCCACAAGCACCGTCGTGTCGGCGCGGCCGACGACGATACGGGTTTCCGCGACCGCGAGGATCGGCGCGCAATCCAGCACCACGAGATCATAGTGCGCGCGCAGCTCCGAGATGAGGTTGCCCATTGCTTCCGAGCCGAACACATCGCGTGGTGTGAAGCCTGAGGCCGCGATCGGCAGCACGTGCGCTTCCGAGTTCGGGTCGCGCACGATGGCCGAACGCCACGGCGCTTCGCCGGCGAGCACTTGCAGAATGCCGACGTCGGTTTCGATGTCGATGACGTCGTTGATCGATTGCTTGCGCAGGTCGCAGTCAACGACGCACACGCGCTGGCCCGACATCGCCGCGACGCGCGCCAGGCACATAGAGATTGTCGTCTTGCCTTCATCCGGCAGCGCCGAGGTAACGGCGACGACCTTCGAGGAAAGATCGAGCTTCGAGTAAACGATCACCGTGCGCAGCACCCGCAGCGATTCCGTGAACGCCGACATCGGCCGGCCAACGAGGTAGCCGGAGGGATGACGTTCTGCTGGCGGCATCTGGCGCATCATGCGCTTGGAGATCGTCGGGATCGACGTGATGGCGGGGACGCCGACCTTGGCTTCGAGATCGTCGGCGTTCTTCACCGATTGGTCGAACAGCTCGGCCAGCAGGCCCGCGAGCAGGCCAAGCACAAGGCCGGCGGCCAACATCATCAGCAACGCAAAGCGCAGTTGCGGAGAGGAAGGCTCGCTGGGTAGCGCCGCCGCAGAGAGTAGGCGCGCCATCGGTGTGCCGAATTGCGCGCCGTCAGCCGAGTTTTGATAGCGCTCCAAGAAGGTCTCGTAGAGCGTGCGGGCTTCCTGCGCCGCAGTCTCTAGATCGCGGATGCGGTCAGCGCTGTTGCCCGCGGGCGTGGGCGCCGTCGGTGCGCTATTGCGCGCAGCCGCTTGCAGCGATTGCACGCGCGAGCGTGCGCGAGCGACGTCCGCTTCCAGATTGTTCTGAATCCGCGCCACTTCGCGCTCGATTTGCGCGTCGAGGTCGCGGCGTTCGACTTGGATGGCCTGAACCGCTGGGTGCGTGGGCAGGTAGCGGTTTTCGAGGTCCTGTTGGCGGCGCGAGATGTCGGCTTCACGTTCGCGCAGCGTGTTCATCGCCGCCGAGCTGAACGTGCCGGTGATCGCATCGATCGACGCGCCAGACGATCGCAGGTCCTGGAACTGACGCAGCCGAGCGTCGCGCTCGGCAAGCTCACCTTGGGCGGCGGCAAGCTGGCCTTGAATGTTATCTGTTTGTGGAACCGGACCCATGTCGGCGCCGACTTCGAGGCGGGCGGCGTCTAGCGCGTCCTGCTTTACCTGCGCGTCTTCGCGAAGCTCGGCCAGGCGGCGGGACAGTGTCGAATTTTGGCTCAACGCCTCGCCAGTGTTCATCTGGCTGGCGAGGTAAACGTCGGCGTACGTGTTCGCGATCAATTGGGCGCGTGCCGCGTCGGCCGAACGGGCGTGAATGTCGATAATCGAGCTGCCGCTGTCGCGCTGCTCGATGGTGATCGCGCTCGCCAGATCCGCAGCGAGCCCCGCGGCCTGGGTATCGTTACCCTGCATACCCAGGGCCGCCGTCAATTCGTTCATCAAAGCTGGTGAGCGCAGCAGCGCGATTTCGGCTTCGATGGGCGTCGTTTGCTGAGCGTTGCTAGGGGTCGTGGCGACTTGCGCATTGAAGATGAGAGTCGAAGTCGCGGTGTAGACCGTCGGCTGCAGCATGATAGCGGCGAAGGTGATCACCGCCGCGCCGATGCTCACGCCCGTCACGAGCCACATGCGCCGGCGCAGCATGTTGATGGCTGCGGTCAGCCCCAACATGTCGGCCAAACCGCGCGGCGCGTTTTTGCGCGACGGGTCTTGGAACGGCTCTTTGTTCACCATCTGCATTGGCCGCACAGCCTATTCTTGGCGCCGAAATTTCGCGGGAAGCGGCAATTAACCTAGCATTGCGCCTTGGCCAATGTCGTCTCCAACTCATGGCCATGCATGCTTTGCGCCGCGCAATCGTGTCGAAAAGAGCGCGAACGCGTGCGTCGACTAGAAGATGCGTTCGCCGATGCGGACGGTGTCGCCGGGCAGAACCGGCGTCGCCACGGTGAGCGGATAAGAGCGCTCAACGTTCTCATTCGCGTGACGGATGAAAACGCGGCTGCGGTTCGCTCGATAGGTGAATCCACCCGCCGTCGCGACGGCGTTCGGCACCGTCAGGTTCGCCGAGTAAGGATAGGTGCCCGGCCGTGTCACTTCGCCGAGAATGAAGAACGGTCGGTAGTTCGTGACTTCGACGCTGACGCTCGGGCTACGCACATAACTGGCCAGTGCCGTTTGGAGCGCTGTCGTGAATTCTGGGACGGTTAGGCCGCCGGCGCGGATGGTGCCAACCAGCGGGTAGGCGATCGTGCCCTGCGAGCCGACCGTGTAAGGACCCGTCAGATCCGGTTCGTTGAAGACGGTGATACGGATCTGGTCTCCAGCGCCCAGCCGGTATTCGGTCGGCGCGGCCACATCAGCCGGTGTTGGGTCCATTGTGGAGCAGGCGCCCAGCGCGCCAGCGCCAGCTGTAAGCGCCAAAGTCCGCAGGAACGCGCGGCGAGTGTGCCAGATTGGCGAAGTCATGAATGCAGATCCTCGGGGCGTTCCTACGCTATCGGCATTTGGAAGCAAAGGCGGGGCCATCGGTCACCCTATGATCGCGACACTTTTGCCGCCACCGCGATGGTTAGCGTGACGCGAATTATACATGTCATTCTACGCCTGGTTGGGGTGTTATTTTCGCGCGAAGCCCCTGTTGGGAACTTCGTTGCGGCTCATCTTTTCGTGTGACTAGCTCGCGGCAGACCATGCTGCGGTTGTTCAAATCGGCGCCTTCGCCCGTCGCGAGATTTCTCGACGGACGGGTGGGTTATGCGGTCGGCGACATTCATGGTCGCTCCGACCTGCTGGGCGACATGATTGCGCTGCTTGAGAAGCGCTCGGTCGACGATACGCGCCCCGGTGGTCCGCCGATTGTAATCTTCCTTGGGGACTACGTTGATCGTGGGCCCGATAGTGCGGGCGTCCTCGACCAACTCATCGCCGGCGGTCCAGCTCGTAGTGAGCGCCGCTACCTTCGGGGAAATCACGAGCAATCGCTGATGGCGTTCCTCGACGATCCGAGGAGCAATCGTGGTTGGATGATGCAGGGTGGGGCGGAGACGCTTCTATCCTATGGTGTCCAGCCGCCCGCTTTCGCGGCGCCCGAGGCCGTTTGGCGGGATACCGCCGCCCTGCTTCGCGACCGCATGCCGACGGCTCATCTAGAGTTTCTGAAAAACCTGGAGCGCTTTGTGGAACTCGGCGACTACGCGTTTGTCCATGCTGGCGTCGATGTAAGCCGAGCGCTGGACGAGCAGCCAGACGAGGCGCTGTATTGGGCTCGAGAGGCGTTCATCGCGTCCAAGAAGCCTTTCTCGCATCGCGTAGTTCACGGCCACACGCCGGTGGATGAACCCTACGCCGATGCGCGCCGCATCGCTGTGGATACCGGCGCTTACGCGTCGGGCATCTTGACCGCCGCCCGCTTCGAAGGCGACGGCGTCAGCTTCGTTTCCGTCCGACGTGCGAACGCCAATATTTCGGCCCCGGTCCGGCCGTTGGCGGCAGCCGAGGTCAACTGGTAGGGCGCGGCGCGGGGTCCGCTTGTTCGCTTGCGCGGCGCGGTCTACACCCCGCCGACCGAACAGGAGATCGCGGCATGGCGCAGAGCGGCGCGCACGGAAACATGGACATCCAGGACCAGAAGGCGACCTTCAACGGCTTCCTGATGGCGTCTGTTTGGACCTGTGGAATTATCGCCCAGTCGGTAGGGCTGCTGACGCTAGCGTTCGCGATCAATGCGGGCTGGTGGCCCGGCTTTGTGGTGTTCGTGGTGATCGGCATCGCCCTTGGCATGGCTTTCCGACTTTCAGGCGCCTATTGGGCGACCCAAGTGGCGCTCTGGGTTTTGCTGGGCCTGGGTGGTCTCATCATTCCCGCACTTACCGGCGCGGGCTGATCGTTGAAGATCGCCGTCCTCAAGGAGAGCGCGCATGGCGAGAGCCGGGTCGCGGCGACGCCGGAGACGGTCAAGAAGATCGTGGGGCTCGGCCACACGGTGACGGTGCAAACCGGGGCCGGTGATCGCGCCAGTTTTCCCGACGACCAGTTCAAGGCGGCTGGCGCTGAAGTGAGCGCCGACGGCGGAATTGGCGGCGCCGATCTGGTCGTCAAAGTGCGCCGACCCAGTGATGTGGAGATCGGCAAGATCAAAGCGGGTTCGGGCTTTGCATCTTTGCTCGAGCCCTACGGCGACAAGGCGACGATCGAAGCGCTGGCGAAGGCAAAGATCGACGCGGTGGCGATGGAGTTCATCCCCCGCATCTCGCGTGCGCAGTCGATGGACGCGCTCTCATCGCAAGCGAACCTTGCCGGTTATCGTGCGGTGATCGAGGCAGCGGGGCTCTATGGCCGCGCATTTCCGATGATGATGACGGCCGCAGGCACAGTCGCCGCCGCGAAAGTGTTCATCATGGGTGTGGGTGTTGCGGGCCTGCAGGCGATCGCAACCGCGCGCCGCCTCGGCGCCGTTGTGAGCGCGACGGATGTGCGCCCGGCGACGAAAGAGCAGGTGGCTTCGCTCGGCGGCAAGTTCGTCGCTGTCGAAGACGAAGAGTTCAAGCAAGCCGAGACGACGGCCGGCTACGCCAAGCCGATGAGCGCCGAATATCAGGCGAAACAAGCCGCACTCGTCACCGAACACATCGCCAAGCAGGACATCGTCATCACCACGGCGCTGATCCCGGGGCGGGCAGCGCCGGTCCTCGTGACGGAAGCACAAGCGAAGTCCATGCGGCCTGGCTCGGTGATCATCGATCTCGCTGTTGCGCAGGGTGGCAATTGCCCGCTGTCAAAGCCGGATGAACTCGTTGAAGTCGGCGGCGTGAGGATCATGGGCTTTACCAACTTGCCCGCACGCCTCCCGTCCGATGCGTCGTCGCTCTACGCCAAGAACCTGCTCGCCCTGCTGCCGCTGCTGACTGACAAGGACAGCAAAGCGTTTGCCCCGGCATGGGATGACGAAATCATCAAAGGCGCGATGCTGAGTAAAGGTGGTGCGCTCATCCATCCGCACTTCGCGCCTGCGAGTGCTGCATGAACGACGTAGAGTTCGCCAAGCGTTATTACGAAGCGTGGAACAAGCGCGATCTCGACGCGATTTGCGCGCTCTATGCTGACGATATCGAGTTCTCGTCGCCTTACATCGCAGCGCTGGGCTTCTCACCGGATGGTGTGATCCACGGCAAGGATTTGCTGCGTCTCTATTTCGAAAAGGCGCTTGAGCGCGCGCCGGATCTTACGTTCACGCCGGAAGATCTGCTCGTCGGCGCGCGCGGGCACACCCTGATTTACCGCAATCATCGTGGCGAGCGCGCTGCTGAAACTCATGAAACGGATGGCGTCGGCCTCGTCATCCGCGCGGACGCGACCTACAGTACCGAGTAAAGGTACGGAGGAACGCATGCCCGGTTTTGTTCGTAACGCGATCGCCGTGGTGCTTGCTGCCGCTACGCTTTCTGTCACTCCCGCGAGTGCGCAATCCGCCAGTCGAGCGCAGGAGCTCAGCAATTGCGCCGGCGCAGTCGCCGCGCAGGGCAATCTCGACGTGCTGACCTATCCGCGTGGCGCCAGCGGCGAGTGGGCCTCCGCGCTTGGCCGCATCCTTGAAGCGCTGAACCGTGAAGAGGGCGTCGAAGGCATGACGGGCCGCTATGCCGCGAGCGCCGCGAAAGGCTTCTGGCAAGAGCAACCTGCGTCCGAGCGCGCCGCGGCTGCGAACGAGTGTCGCGCTCGTTACGCGACCTAGCGGAAACGCTCAAACATCGCGTTCAGTTTGGCGTGTGCGTCCTCCAGGCTCACCTCCGCCATTTGCGGCTTGATGGTCATCTCCTTCGTTGCAGGGTCGCGCAAACGAATGACGATGTGATTCAAATATTGTCGGTATCGGCCGGTTTGTCGGATGCGCTCGATTTCAATCGCCGCGATGTCAGTCCATTGCACCGCGCGCATCGGCCGGTCCGGCGTGCGCGCCTCTATGCCGTGACGGTTAGCTCGTAGGATGTGGCGCGAGTCGAACAGGAGCCGCATGTACTGCGCCACCGCGATGAGCATGCCGATAGCTATCGCGCCCAGGATCAGGCCGACGAAGGCAAAGCAAAAGACTGTGTACCACAGCGGCACTGCGCCGATTGCTTTCCCGATTTCGCGCGTCGCCAGCCAACCGCCGAACGCCACGAACGGCAGACCCACGAACAGCATCAAAGCGAGCCATTCCAGCGTCCACCAGAATGATGGGCGCCATTCAATCAGATCGGCTGTTTCGGTCCCGACCACGGCTGGGCTCTCCCCGGCGACTATTAGTTGACCTGACGCGAATTCCGCTTTCTTAGTCCCTCGCGACACATCCGTTCCGAGGAGCCCATGGAAGCGGTTGATCCTTTTATCTTCTATCTCGCCATCTTCGTGCTGGCGATCTTCGTTGGCTATTACGTCGTCTGGTCGGTCACGCCGGCTTTGCACACGCCGCTCATGGCCGTCACCAACGCCATCTCATCTGTGATCATCGTCGGCGCGCTGATCGCGGCGGCGGCGAGCGCGATGACGGAAGGCGGCTGGGTTGCCAAAGGTGCTGGCGGTTTGGCTGCCGGCCTCGCGGCCGTGAACATCTTCGGCGGTTTCCTTGTCACGCAGCGCATGCTGGCGATGTACAAGAAGAAAGAGAAGAAGTGACGTGACGCCCGGCGACTGGCGCGCCCTCCTGGAAGCTTATCTCGACGGCCGTCTCTCCGCCGAGGCGTTCATGCGCCGCTTCGTCGATGGCTGGCGCACGTCAGGCGCCGCTGTCCCGCGCGCCATCGCGGCGATGCAAACCACCGTCGAAGCATTCGAAGCGGACGTGCTCGATGCGGGCGAAGAGGGCGCGGTCAGCGACGACGAGCTGCGCCAAGCTGCACAGCGCGCTCTGGCCAATCTCTCCGAAGAACCCGCCGTCGCGCCACACACGTTTGACCGCACACGCGCCCGCGAAGACATGCGCCGCTTTCAGCTGCAGCTTGGCGGCTGCGCCGGTGCTGGCTGCGTACTCGCGGTGATCTGGGTCGGCCTCTGCATCTTGCAGATCTACTACGTCAGCGAATGGATTCAGGAAGCGCTCGGCTGGGGCGCTTGGCCATCCGCCGTCATCGGCTTCATCCTCGCCTTCGTGCCCATCATCGGCAACGTGCTCGCCTTCCTCGGCGCGACCCAGGAGGGCTGGGAAGCCTGGATCGCTGCCATCGTGTTTTTCGCCGCGCCCGCGGTGACAATGTTCTCCGGCTGGTCGCGCTATCGCCGGTTCGGACCTAGGGGCTGAAATGAACGCTGATCTCGCAGCATTGCTTTATCTCGTGTCCGGCGTGCTCTTCATCCTGGCGCTGCGCGGCCTGTCGAGCCCCGAGACCAGCCGCCAGGGCAACAATTTCGGCATGGCCGGCATGGCGATCGCCATCGGCACGACGCTGTGGCTCGTCAGCCCGGACGTGACGACGTGGGGCATCATTCTCGCCGCGATCGTCATCGGCGGCGGTGTCGGCGCCTACATCGCGCGCTCGATCAAGATGACGGCGATGCCGCAGCTCGTGGCGGCGTTTCACTCGCTTGTTGGTTTAGCGGCGGTGGCTGTGGCAGCCGCTGCGTTCTACGCGCCGGAGAGCTTCCACATCGCGTCGGATGAGAACGTAGGCGCCTACTTGATCCGGACGCCGATCCACATGCAGTCGCTGATCGAGCTGTCGCTCGGCGCCGCAATCGGCGCGGTGACGTTCACGGGTTCGGTGATCGCTTTCGCCAAGCTAAACGGAAACATGTCCGGCGCACCGATCCTTCTGCCGGCGCGGCACATCATCAACATCGCCATCGGCCTCGCCATCGTCGCGCTCATTGTCATGATGATCCAGGCGCACGGCACGGTCGAGTGGCACTTCTGGGCGCTCGCCATTCTCTCGCTGTTGATCGGCGTGCTGCTGATCATCCCGATCGGCGGCGCCGACATGCCTGTCGTCGTCTCGATGCTGAACTCGTACTCGGGCTGGGCGGCGGCGGCGCTCGGCTTCACGCTTGAGAACGTGGCGCTGATCATTACCGGCGCGCTAGTCGGATCGTCAGGCGCGATCCTGAGCTACATCATGTGCAAGGCGATGAATCGCAGCTTCATCAGCGTCATCCTCGGCGGCTTCGGCGCTGCTGACGGCGCGACGGCCGCGAGCACCGGTGTTCAGCGCGCCTACAAGGCCGGCAGCGCTGACGATGCGGCCTTCATCATGCGCAACGCGTCCAAAGTGATCATCGTGCCGGGCTACGGCATGGCGAGCGCGCAGGCGCAGCACAGCGTGCGCGAAATGGCCGACATGCTGAAGAAGGAAGGCGTCGACGTGAAGTACGCCATCCATCCGGTCGCGGGCCGCATGCCTGGGCACATGAACGTGCTGTTGGCTGAAGCTAACGTGCCTTACGATGAAGTCTTCGAGCTTGAAGACATCAACAATGAGTTCAGCACCGCTGACGTCGCCTACGTTATCGGCGCGAACGACGTCACCAATCCGCTCGCAAAAACCGATCCGCAGAGCCCGATTTTCGGCATGCCTATCCTCGATGTCGAGAAAGCGAAGACTGTTCTGTTCGTGAAGCGCAGCATGGGCGGCGTCGGCTACGCCGGCGTCGACAACGAACTCTTCTATCGCGACAACACCATGATGCTCCTGGGCGACGCAAAGAAGATGACGGACGAGATCGTGAAGGGGCTATGAATCGGAAGGCGAGATCTCATTCGTTTCGTCGTTCATCGTCGGCACGAAAACTCCGGCGAGCGAACTGGTTTGTTTCAAGCGATCGACGATATGTTCGCTTCTTCAGATCCACCTGAGCATCTCCGGCCAGCCATTCTAGAAAGCGTGCGTTGGTTCAATCAAAATCTTCGCACTCCATTTCGCAGTAAAGAGGATATTAAACGCTCCATCATTTGGTGGCGCGCGCATCAGGCGATCCAGGCGCCGGATCGACTTCTTGAGTTTGATCCGGCTGCGCTGAGTTGGCTCAAGATATCCGCGACCGAACACGTCTCGAAGCTCTACCATTTGAAGGCGATCATGGAGGAAGCGGGCTGGCTCGTGGACGAAATTCGAACGACCAACGCTGGTCGGGTGCTCTACGAGGACGACTTCAGGTCGTAGCCGTCCCTTACGCTGACACCCCCACGTGACCAGCTTTTCAGGTTCCCCGCCCTCGTGTCTCCGCTAGAACGCCGCCGCGGAGGGAGTGCATGGCTGACGTTTTCATCTCGTACAAAAAGTCTGACGCCGATCGGGTGCGGCCGTTGGTGCAGAATTTGCGCGATGCGGGGCTCGAAGTCTGGTGGGACGAGGGCATTCAGCCGTCGACGTCGTGGCGCGCGGAGATTGCGCAGCAGCTTGCCGCAGCGAAGTGCGTCGTCGCGGTGTGGACCAACGATAGTGTCGATCACGAGCAAGGCAGCTGGGTGATGGAGGAGGCGACGCACGGGCAGGCGCGCAAAATCCTCGCGCCCGTGCGGCTCGATATGGTGTCGCCACCGCTTGGCTTTGGCGAAACCCAATATGCCGATCTCGCGGCGTGGAGCGGCGGCGCCGAAGATCCGCGCTTCCAGCACTTCCTCGGCATCGTGCAAGCCATCGTGCGCAGCGAGCCCATTCCGGTCGCGCCGCGCCCCACGCATTTCGAAGCGCCCGGCATCAAGCTGCAAGGCGTGACGATGGAGAACGTCAACATTCACGTCGGGCAAGGCGGAGCACCGAACAGCCTCTCCGTCGGCCAAAGCCGCGACGATGAGGATGAAGACGAAGCGGAAGCCGAACCAACGCCGCCACGCCAATCGTCGTTCTCTCCATCGATGTTTCCGACGCGCGCGATCGGCGTGATCTTTCCGCTCGTCGCCATCATCATTTTCGTGTTCACGATGGGCAACATGGCGTGCGACCAGGGCAATGCGCCCGCCGCCTTCTGCCGTGTGCTTCACAGTGTCACCGAGGCCGCGCCGTAACACCTTGTGCGCGCCTCAATCGTCCGCCACTTTGCCGGCGTGAGGTTGCGGGCGGCATGAAACGCATTTGGTGGGTTGCGCTGATCGTGTTGGCTGTGCTGGCCACGCTTTATTTCGGCGCGCGGCAATATGCGCGCTCCATCCTGTATCAACCCAGCGCAGCCGTTGTGGCGCCGAGCCTGCCCGGGGTCAGCGCCCAACGCATCGAAACCAGCGACGGCGAAACGCTTGTCGCGTGGTACGCCCGCCCGCAGCCAGGGCAGCCAATTTTCCTCTATTTCGACGGCAATGGCGGCGCGCCGGAAATGTGGGATATCCGCTGGCGCGCCATCACTGAGCACGGCGCGGGCTTTCTCGCCGTTTATTATCGCGGCTATTCCGGCTCTACGGGTTCGCCAAGCGAGCGCGGACTCATCACCGATGCACGCGCCGGATACGATTGGCTGATCGCGCAAGGTTATCAACCAAGTGACATCGTCATTCACGGCTTCTCGCTGGGCTCGGCGGTCGCAGTGCAGCTTGCGGCGGAGAGGCCCGCTCGCGCTTTGATCCTTGAAGCGCCGATGACGGGGATCGACGATATTGCGCGCGAGCACGCACCCGCTGGTTTCACCGGGTTCATGCGCGACACGTTCAAGTCGCGCGAGTTCATTCCGCGCGTGAACATGCCGGTACTCATCGCACACGGCGACGCCGATCACGTCATCCCGTTTGCGCATGGTGAGCGGCTGTTCGCGCTGGCGCACGAGCCCAAGCTCTTCGTTCGTTTCCCCGGCGGCGATCACACGACCTTGCCGCGCGATGGGCTCTATGATCACATCTGGCCGTTCCTGGATTCGCATCCGGCGGAGCGGCGCGATGGCCAAGGCTGAACCGAAAACCCAAAAGACCAAAGCGTCCGTGTCGGCGTTTATCGCCGCCGTCGAAGATGAAACGCGCCGCAAGGACGCGAAGGCCATCGACAAGATGATGCGCGAGATCACCGGCGAGAAGCCGGCGATGTGGGGGCCGACGATCGTCGGTTACGGCGAATGGCAAACGCCCTCGGGAATGTGGCCGCGCATGGGGTTCAGCCCGCGCAAGGCGAACTCGGTGCTGTACGTCATCGGCGATTTCAAGGAATGCAAACCGCTGCTGAAGAAGCTCGGCAAGCACAAGACAGGCGTGTCTTGCCTCTACATCAACAAGCTCGCCGATGTGGACGGCGCGGTCCTGCGCCAGCTAGCAAAGGCCAGCTGGGCGCACATGAACGCGAAGTACCCCTGAGCGCTACCAGATCGTGACGCGCTGATCCGGCGGCAAGTAGAGCTGCGCATCCTGCTGTACGCCGAACGCGTCGTACCAGGCGGTCATGTTGCGCACGACGCCGTTGACGCGGAAGATCGGTGGCGAGTGCGGATTGGTGAGCACCAGATTGCGCAGTGCTTCGTCGCGATACTTCGAACGCCAAGCTTGCGCCCAGCCGAGGAAGAAGCGTTGCTGACCGCTCAGGCCGTCGAGCACAGGCGCTTCGCGGCCGTCGAGTGAGAGCTCGTAGGCGCGTAGCGCAACCTGCAGGCCGCCATTGTCGCCGACGTTTTCGCCGAGCGTAAGGCGTCCGTTCACGTGCAAGTCTGGCAGCGCTTCGAAGCCGTCGTACTGCGCCGCAAGCGCGTTGGTCACTTGCTGGAACGCCGCGACATCCGCCGGACTCCACCAATCGCGCAGCACGCCACGGGCGTCCGACTTCGCGCCCTGATCGTCGAAGCCGTGGCCCATCTCGTGGCCGATCACGCCGCCGATCGCGCCGTAGTTCACGGCCGCGTCCGCGTGCGGATCGAAGAAGGGTGGTTGCAGGATCGCGGCCGGGAAGGTGATGACGTTCATCACCGAATTGTAGGACGCGTTCACCGTCTGCGGCGTCATGTTCCATTCGCGTTTATCAACGGGGCGGTTGAGCCGCGCCGTCGCCCAATCGCCGTTGAACTTGGTCGAGCGCTTCGAATTGCCGTAAGCATCGCCGCTCCGGATATCCATGGCCGCGTAATCGCGCCAGACGTCAGGGTAGCCGATGCGCGGCACGAAGGCGGCGAGCTTTTCTTGCGCAACCACTTTCGTCGCGGCCGTCATCCAGGGCGATTGATCGATGCGTTGCGCGTAGGCGCGGCGGAGGTTTTCGACCAGATCGAGCATCTGCGCCTTGGCTTCCGGCGGGAAGTGGCGCTGCACGTAGAGCTGGCCGACAGCTTCGCCCATGGCGTTGTTGACGGCGTCGACCGCGCGCTTCCAGCGTTCGCGCTGCTCCGGCTGACCATTTAGCGTCTTGCCGTAGAAATCGAAGTTCGCGTCGTCGATTTCGCGCGGGAGCACATCCGCGCTGCCGCTTATCAAGTTGAAGGTAAGGTAGTCCTTCCAGATTTGAACCGGCGTCGCCATGAAGAGCCGCGCCAGCGGCGCGATGGCGCTGAGCTCACGCACCACGACTTCTGTGGCCTGACCCATATTGCCGGCTTCGAGCCCCGCATCCCACGGGAAATCCGGCGCGATGGCACGCAGTTCGGCGCGGCTTTTCAGATTGTAGACACGCTCGCGCTGGCGGCGATCGGCGATCGGCCAGTGCAGTTCGGCGATCTGCGTTTCGAGCGCCATGATCGAGCGCGCCTTCGCTGCGCCATTGCTCTGGCCGCCGAGCGTGAGGATGCGTTCGATGTAGGCGACATAGGCCGTGCGCTGCGCTTCGCTGTCGGGGCGGCGATAGTACTCGCGCTCCGGCAAACCCAGGCCCGCGTGGGTGATGGTGACGACGTAGCGATCCGGATTGCGCGCATCGAGCGCGGCGAAGGCGGCGATCGGGCCGTTCGTCGGGAAGTCCGCGCCGGCCATGACGCGCATGACGTCCTCATGCGTGCGCAGTCCGGCAATGACGGCCAAGTCCTCCTGCAGCACGGCGATGCCGCGCGCATTGATTGCGTCAGTGTTGAGATACGAGTTGTAGGTGTCGGCGATCTTCTGCTGCAGCGAGCCCGGCGCGCCGCCAGCCAGCGCCGTCTCTTCGATGATCACGCGCTGATCGCGTTCCGACTTGTCGTCGAGGATCGCGAATGTGCCCCAGCTGGTGCGGTCGCCTGGGATTTCGGTCGTGTCGAGCCAGCGGCCGTTGGCGTAACGGAAGAAATTGTCGCCGGGACGCACGCTGGCGTCGCCTGCCGTGAGATCGAGGCCGTAGGCGCCGATGGCGGCGCGCCCGCCTGTGCTTGAACCACTGCCGCCGCCTGATCCGGTGGCGCAGCCAGCGGCGAGGGCGAGCGTGGAAGCGCCCAGGGCGCGGCGCGTGAAGCTAATCATGTAATCCTCCCAAGGCGGCGGATGATCCCGGTACCGGGGCGGAACACAAGTGCGGCTTGCGCCAATAGCCGCTCGAAACGGCGGCTTGATCGCAAATCACCCCAAGAAAAAGGGGAGAGCGTCGCCGCTCTCCCCTCAAACTGTTCGCTCTGATCGCGCTTACCAGATGGTGACGCGATCGGCGGGCGCGAGGTAAAGCGCGTCGCCTTCCTGCACGTCGAACGCGGCGTACCAGCTATCCATGTTCCGTACCGTGCCGTTGCAGCGATAAACAGCCGGCGAGTGCGGGTCGGTCAGGATTTGGTTGCGCAGCGCCGCATCACGGATGAGCGCCCGCCAAGCTTGCGCCCAGCCGAGGAAGAAGCGCTGATCGCCGGACATGCCGTCAATCGTTGGCGCTGGTTGGCCGTTCAGTGACAGCGTGTAGGCGTGCCGCGAAACTTGCAGACCGCCATTGTCGCCGATGTTTTCGCCGAGCGTCAGGCGGCCGTTGACGTTGATGCCTTCGAGCGGGCTGAACGCATCGTATTGCGCGACAAGGCGATCCGTCACTTGCGTGAAGGCCGCGACGTCGTTGGCGTTCCACCAATCGCGCAGCACGCCTTGCGCGTCAGACTTCGCGCCTTGGTCATCGAAGCCGTGGCCCATTTCGTGACCGATGACGCCGCCGATGGCGCCGTAATTCA
>CADEDT010000039.1 GCA_902826145.1 uncultured Caulobacteraceae bacterium | reverse complement strand
GACCTCGATTGGCTCCGCATCATCGCGTTCGGCCTGCTCATTCTCTACCACTGCGGCATGTTTTACGTGACCTGGGATTGGCACGTGAAATCGAGCCGGGCGAGCGATGCGATCGAGCCGCTCATGATGCTGACCAACCCCTGGCGTCTGACGCTCCTGTTTTTGGTCTCAGGCGCCGCCACCCGGTTCATGGCCGACAAGATGAGCGCCTGGAAGCTAACCAGCTCCCGCATGGGCCGGTTGTGGCCGCCGCTCTTGTTGGCGGTGTTCGTGATCGTGCCGCCGCAGGCCTATTACGAGATCGTCGAGGCGCTCCAGGCGCTGCCCGCCCACCTGGCCGCCCAATACCCGCTCGCGCTCGACAATTTCTACGTCAAGTACGTCACAGCCTCCGGCAATTGGTGTGACGACGACGGCTGCCTCACGACGCCGACCTACAACCACATGTGGTTCGTCGCGTACCTGATCCTCTACACGCTCGCGCTGATCCCGTTGCTGCCGCTGCTGCGGCGCATTCCTAAGGCGGTGAGCGTTCTGATCGCGGGCCCGTTCCTGATCGTCACGCCGTGGCTCATCATGGCGGCGCTACGCCTCACGCTTTTCCCGATTTTCGGCGAGAGCCACGACTTCCGCGAAGACTGGTATCTGCACCCGCTCTATTTCGGCGTGTTTCTGTTCGGCTTTGCTATCGCCAAGAACGACGCGTTCTTCCAGCGCTGCATGAATTGGTGCTGGCCAGCGCTTGCGATCGCGCTGACGTGCTGGGTCGCGATCATCACATACTTCAACGCCTATCCCGACGGCGTCACGCCACCGGAATGGTTGCGTATGATCATGCGGGGCGTTCGCGAACTCGACGCGTGGTGCGCCATCATCGCCGCGATCGGCTTCGCCCATCGCTACCTGCGCAACGCCGATGGCCCCGTGCGCCAAATGCTCACGCAAGCCATCTTCCCGTTCTACCTGATCCACCAGACGATCATCGTCGTTGCGGGCCACTACCTCGACGAGTTGCAAATGCCTCTCGTCATCGAAGCGCCCTTGCTGGTCGGCGGCACCGCGCTGGGCTGTTGGCTTTTCTTCGATCTGGGGCGCCGGGTTCCATTCCTGCGCGTCTGGATCGGCTTGCCCTCGCAAACCAAGACAACCATCGCTACATTATCCACACACGCAGTTGGGGAGGCCCGCTAGCCTCCGGCGGACAGGCAGAACACGTCCGCCATCGGAGTGGATATGTTCTTCTGGTTCCTCGTCGCCGTCGCCGTAGTGGTCGGGCTGACCATTTTGGGCGCCTACATGACGCGCCGGTCCGGCGGCTGGGATCACGACGATGGCGGCCCGATGGGGCCTTGGGTCGATCACTAGAATTTCGACGCAAACCGCTGGCGTAGCTTCTGTTTTGCTTGCGTCCGGCGCGCCCGTGCGCCTTACATGAACGCGCACTATGGAGCGCCCACTCACGATCCGGCGCGCGATCGCGCGCGACGCTGACGCCATCGCCAAGCTCTCGGCGCAAGCTGCGAGCGAAGAGGGCGCGGCGTCCAGCCTGGATGCTGACCGCATCAAATCGCACGCGTTTGGCTCGAACGCGCTGTTCGAGGCGTGGGTGGCCCAGGAGCGCAACAATGCGCCGCTTGTGGCGCACGCCATCATCACCAAGAGTTATGACGTCCGCCGGGGCGCGGCCAACATCGTGCTGTGCGAGCTGTTCGTCGTGCCGGAGCACCGGCGTGGCGGGCTGGCGCGCAAGATGATGAGCTCCGTAGCGCGCCGCGCCCGCGATCTAGGTGCGCGGGAATTGGCGATCACGACGGGCGTCGAGAATGACGTGGCGCAGAGATTTTTCAACGCCGTTGGCGCGAAGCGTCGCGACGCGGCGGTGTTCATGATGTCGGCTGACGGCATCGAGTGGCTTGCTGCGGAAGGCAATTGAGGGGGAAGGCGCGCGGAAGACGCGCCTGAGCAGGACAAGAGGGAGAGACTATGATCGCGAAACCGTTGCTCAGGACCGCTGTGTCCTGGATCGCTATCGCTGCGTTTGCCGCAGCGTGTGCAACAAGTTCAACGCCCGGCGCGGGCGGCTCGGCATCGAGCGGGCCAGCAACAGCGGAGTCCGCCGCCACGTTCGTGCAGAACGCGGAAGCAGAGCTGATGCGGCGCTCGGAATACGAAGGCCGCGTCGCTTGGGTCTACAACACCAACATCAATTTCGACACGGAATGGCTGCTCCAGCGCTCAGACGCCGAGGGTACAGAAGCGCGCGTGCGTCTCGCAAGCGAAGCGGGACGCTATGCAAACGTTGAACTGCCGGCGGACACGCGCCGCAAGGTCGATCTGCTGCGCCTGAGCCTCACGCTGCCCGCACCGCAACGCGAGGGCGCCGCGAGCCAGCTTTCGGAAATCACCACGCGTCTGGCTTCGACGTATTCGACCGGCCGCATCGACTACCAAGGCCGCCAAGTCACGCTCGACGAACTCGAAACACTCATGGGCACCGAGCGCAATCCGGCGCGGCTCGAAGAGATTTGGACCAAATGGCACGCGGTCGCTGCGCCCATGCGCCAGGACTATGCGCGCATGGTCGAGATCGCCAATGAAGGCGCGCGCGATCTTGGCTTCGCGAACGTCGGCCAGATGTGGCTGTCGAAGTACGACATGCCGGCCGCGGAGATGGAGACCGAAGTCGAACGCCTTTGGGGCCAGCTACAGCCGTTCTACGAACAGCTTCACTGCCTCGTCCGCGCCCGCCTCAACGATCGGTACGGCGATGCTGTCGTGCCGATGGATCAACCGATCCGCGCTGACCTGCTCGGCAACATGTGGGCGCAAGACTGGTCGACCTTGATGCCGATCGTGCGCCAGCCGGGCAGCCGCGCGACGTACGACACGACGCAGCTTCTCACTCGCGCGCGTTACACGCCGGTGTCGATGACGGAAACCGCCGAGCGCTTCTACACCTCGCTCGGCATGCCGGAATTGCCGGATACGTTCTGGGAACGCTCGCTGCTCACGCGCCCGCGTGACCGCGACGTCGTTTGCCATGCTTCAGCTTGGGATATCGACAATGTCGACGATCTCCGCGTGAAGCAGTGCATCCAGATCAATGCCGAGCACTTCCAAACCATCCACCACGAACTCGGCCACAACTTCTATCAGCGCGCTTACAATCAGCAGCCGTTCCTCTACCGCGACGGCGCGCACGACGGCTTCCATGAAGCCATCGGCGATTTCATCGCGCTGAACATCACGCCGCAGTATCTGGTCGACATCAATCTGCTGCGTCGCAATCAGATCCCGCCGGAATCGGCGGACACGAACCTGCTGCTCGAACGAGCGCTGGAGAAAATCTCCTTCCTGCCGTTCGCGCTGACGATGGATCAGTGGCGCTGGCAGGTCTTCGACGGCCGCATCACACCGGATCGCTACAACGCCGCATGGTGGGAGCTGCGCCAGCGCTACCAAGGCATTCGTCCGCCAAACGCACGTGGCGAAGAGTTCTTTGATCCAGGCGCGAAGTATCACATCGCCAACAACGTGCCGTACCTGCGCTACTTCCTGTCGTACGTGTTGCAATTCCAGTTCTACGAGGCGGCATGCCGCCAAGCTGGCTGGCAAGGCCCGCTGCATCGCTGCACGGTCTATGGCAACCGCGAAGTTGGCGAGCGCTTCCAGCGCATGCTGCAAATGGGCTCGTCACACCCCGTGGCCGGACGCGCTCGAAGCCTTCACCGGCACGCGGCAGATGGATGGCGGCGCTATGGCCCGCTACTTCCAACCGCTCATGACCCAAATGCAGGAACAAAACCGCGGCCGTGAGTGCGGTTGGTAACTTCGGCGGCCAGGGCGTGAAGCCCTGGCCGTTTCCCTTCGGTGCGCTAGTTTGAGCGCAGCCGCAGGGAGGTCATCATGCCGATCATCAATGGAACGTCCGGTCAGGAGACCCTGAGCGGCGGCTCCGACGCTGACACCATCTCCGGCGGCGAAGGCGGCGATGTTCTGAATGGCGGTGGCGGCGCCGATGTCATCTACGGCTTCGGCAATATCGATGCGACGCCTGGCACGGGTATGATCGACGCAACGTTGGTTGCGTCCGGCTTATCTCGCCCAGTGTTTGCGACATCAGCGCCTGGCGATCCGGATCGGCTGTTCATCATCGAACAACACACCGGCCAGATCAAAATCCTCGATCTCACCACCGGCACTGTCAACGCAACGCCGTTCCTCGACATGAGCGGCATCGCCACCGGCAACGAACAGGGGCTGCTCGGGTTGGCCTTCCATCCCGATTACGCGACCAACGGCCTCTACTACACGTACGTCACCAACAGCGCCGGCGACATCGAGATTTGGCAATACACGCGCGGCGCAAACCCCGACGTGTCGGATACGACGCGCCAACTCGTTCTGAGCTTCGATCACCCGGCAGATACCAATCACAATGGCGGCTGGATGTCGTTCGGGCCGGACGGCTATCTCTACATCGCGACTGGCGATGGCGGAGGCGGGGGCGATCCGAACAATTACGCGCAGAACGTCAACTCGCTGCTCGGCAAGATCCTGCGCATCGACGTCAATGGCGACGACTTTCCTGGCAATCCCAACGCCAACTACGCGATCCCTGACGACAACCCGTTCGTTGGCATCAACGGCGCCGATGAAGTGTTCGCTATTGGGCTGCGCAACCCGTGGCGCAGCAGTTTCGATTCACAGACCGGCGACTTCATCATCGGCGACGTCGGCCAGAACGTGCTCGAGGAAGTGAATTTCGTGCCGGCCGGCACGCTCGGCGGACGCAATTTCGGCTGGGCCGTGATGGAAGGCACGAACGTGTTCGATGGTGATCGGCCGGGCAATCCGCTCCCCGGCGATCCGAGTTTGACTGGCCCAATTCACGTTTACGGCCACGGCTCAGGTCAGACGCAGGGCTTCTCGATCACAGGCGGTTACGTGATCCGCGGCCCGGACGCCGGTGCGCAGGGGCTCTACATCTTCGCGGACTTCGTGACCGGCAATATCTGGACGATGCACGCGGGCGAGGGCCTCGCCGAAGACATCATACGCCGCAACACACAACTGATCATCAATTCGGGCACTGTGAATCAGATTGCGTCTTTTGCCGTCGACGGCGAGGGGCATGTCTATACGATTGGCTTGGATGGTGAGATTCATCTGCTCACGTTCAGCGCTGGCGCAGGTGACGCACGCGATGTGATCAACGGCGGCGCGGGTGACGATCAGCTGTACGGCGGTGTGGGCGACGATCAGTTGAGTGGCGGCACGGAGAACGATCAGCTCAACGGCGGCCATGGCCTCGATACGCTCTATGGCGGCGACGGTGATGATACGCTCGATGGCGGCGCCGGGGCCGACACTATGTTCGGTGGCAATGGCAACGACACGTATGTGATCACTGAAACCAATGACGTCGCATCGGAGGTGTCACCCTCTGGAGGCATCGACACGATTCAAACGCCGCTCACGCGCAATCTGCCCGGGAATATCGAGAACCTGACGCTGACCGGCGCCGCCGCGGTCACCGGCTACGGCAACGTCTTGAACAACATCATCATCGGCAACGGCGCCGCGAACT
Source organism: uncultured Caulobacteraceae bacterium (assembly GCA_902826145.1). Taxonomy (GTDB): domain Bacteria; phylum Pseudomonadota; class Alphaproteobacteria; order Caulobacterales; family Aquidulcibacteraceae; genus Vitreimonas. The sequence goes on along the minus strand of CADEDT010000039.1, from coordinate 18,571 downwards.
TGCTTTATGGTTTCGATGGCGACGACACACTCAATGGCGGCGCCGGCAATGACACGCTGTTCGGCGGAAACGGCAATGACACTTACATCGTGGATGCTGCGGGGGACATCACGGTTGAAGCGTCTCCGTCTGGTGGCATCGATACGGTGCAGTCCTCGATCACCCGCAATCTCGCGGGCAACATAGAGAACCTCGTGCTCACCGACAGCGCCGCCCTCAGTGGTTATGGCAACGCACTCAACAATCAGGTGACCGGCAACTCAGGCGCCAACAGCCTCTATGGCTTAGATGGCGCGGACACACTGAATGGCGGCGGTGGCAACGACACGCTTTTCGGCGGCAACGGCGCCGATGTGATGGATGGTGGTGATGGGCAAGATCTGCTCATCGGAGGCGCGGGGGCCGACACGTTCGTCGTTTCATCCGCTCTGACACCGGCGAATGTCGACACGTTCAGCCAATTTTCGGTCGTCGATGACACAATTGGCCTCGCCGCATCAGTTTTCACCGCTCTCACGCCGGGCGCACTTGCGGCAAGCGCGTTCGTAATCGGCAATGCTGCCGCAGATGCCGATGACCGCATCATTTACAACAGCGCAACAGGCGCACTGTTCTACGACGCAGACGGGAACGGCGCCGGGGCGGCCGTCCACTTCGCGACAGTCGCCGCCGGCCTCGCGCTCACAAACAACGACTTCATTGTGAGCGGACCATAGAAGGTAGCTTACTAACGTCGGTTTTCGGCGCGCAATTTCTCGATGTAGTCCAAAGGTAGGTCGGCGCGCGAGCGCTCAGGCAGCATAAGGCCGGAACCGGCGAGTGTGGCGGCCACGTCGATGATGAACGTCAGGCAGTCGTTCGAACCTAGGCTGTAGCTTTCCAAGCGCTGCGTGGTTTCGTTGGGAAGACCAAGCGCCGCCAGCCGCGGTCGCGCTGCGCTACGCGCTCGCTCATAGTCGCCAGGGGAGACGAGAACGGTCAGGCAATCTTGGCGAACGTGCGAATAGTTTTCCTGTGAGATGAGGCCGGATGTCGCCCGGCCAAAGTACGAGCGTATTGCGCTTGGCGCGCCGGCATTCGTGGTGCGACCTAGGGCCAGGAACGTCCGGCCGCCACCCTCGACATGACTGAACGCCACGAACGCGTGTCCCGGGAATCCAAAGCCATTTGGACTCGGGCGTGCGCAGAAGCTGATTTCTTCCGAGCGATTGGTTTCCGAGCGCTGACGCAAATCAATCGTTTCGGCGTGTGCGGGCGACGACAAGGCCAGCACCACCAGTATTGTCGCCACGTGTCTCAGCATCGAACTCTCCTTTGGAGTTCGTTTGATCACGGACGTGGAGTTGTGAGGTCACCCGCGCGGGTGAGTAGCGTGGCGCGCTCAGTTTGCGATTGATCAGCTCAAGCGCGGCGACTGGCGCCGCCACAGCGTTGAGCATTGGTCGGAGCGGCGGGATTCGAACCCACGACCCCTAGTCCCCCAGTCTGATACGTCTTACCGCGAAATCAGGGGGTTGGCCTGTAAACGCGTGTCGGCACGGCCTAAAGCAAATCAATGCGTTGTCGTGCCGCTGTAAACGCGGTCACGACCGAATGACCGGCCCAATGATCGGATACGGCTCTGTGTCAGGCAGGTGCCGTGCGTGACGTGGCCGCGAGTCTACCCAACTCTGAATACTGCCCTGACGCGCTCCGCACTTTGAGCATTTGAGCGACCGGGCGATGTCGCGCGTGTACGTGCCGACGGCCCACGTTGCCACTACGTCGGCCCAACGCATGCGGACTGTATGCTTGCAGGCGCGACAGTAGAGATAGATTCCTTCGACGCCGCTCGTCGCTTCAATCGGATAGCCGCGCTCGCGGCTGTCGAAGTCCATCATGTCGCGTCCCCACGCGACCCGACGCCATGCCCGGCGTTGAGATAGGAACGCGCGCGGATTGGGCTAGGCCCTGTCCACAAGTGAATGCGGCGAACCGGGCAGTCTAGACCCACATTCGCGCTCGCTGAGAATTCGTCGCCCAATCCGTGCATGTGCTCGCGTGCCGACCGCAACTTCCATTATGCAGCGTGTGCGGGGGATCAACACGTGCTGTGAGTACCCCTAAATGCGCCTCCCACCTGACCTAGACGCCGCAATCGCCAAGCTTCGCGCTGGCGTCTCGTTCGACGAACTCAATCACGACGAACAACGCTCGGCCATGACCGCCACGAGCGTTCATGTCGTGGACAACATGTTCGCCCTTATCAACGACCCGAACGGCTTGCACGCGCTCGAATGGGCGCGGCAATTGTCCGAGCCGCAGCGCGACGAACACGCCAAGCTAGCGTGGACGGCAGAAATGCTCGGGGAGCCGGTCAAGATTGGCGACGCCGCTTGCTTGGTCTTGGCGCAAGTTGCCGCGGGCAAATACCAACTAGATGCCTTCATGCGTCGCGCGGGCAACTGACATGTTCAGCGCCGTTCAGCTCAAGGCCGACCACGCTCGCCTTCGCCGCTTTCTCCTTGGCGGCAACAAGGGAGACAGTCCCGAGCACCGCCACGCGCTAGGTCGGGTTCTTGTGTGGGGCTACCCGCCCATCGAACACTTGGGCGACACCGACGCGGAAAGGCAGGCTTGGCTTGATTGGGTCGTAATTGCGTACTGCGAAAAAGCGCATGAGCTAATCCGGAAATCGCTGAAGCGACGGGGCGGGAAGAAGCCACGTCACGGCACGGTCGCTACCCAGGCATATTTGGTCGTGCGGCCTCACGCGAACCGTTTGACGGTCCGGACGCACGCCTCAACAGAGTTGCGGAAAGCACTGACGCCGGAGCGGCTGGCGCGGCTCAATCTTTGGAATCCAATGCCGGAGTGGGAAGCCTACCTCGATACGGGCAAGACCGCGCGCAATTGGTTGGAGATTTGAGTCCGTCCAAACGGACGCAACGCACCGATACGTTTCGACAGGGGCACGCGTACGCGACACGCTCGCTGTCATGTCCGACCTGCCACAAGTCGCCTGCTACGCAACCGCTCACGAAATGACGACCACGCCGGTCCGTACTGATTGGCTCGTCCACGGTGTCATCCCTCGCAAGTCCTTCGGCCTGCTGTTCGGCGACCCAGGCGCGGGCAAGTCATTCCTCGCACTCAATTGGTCGAGCGCCGTTGCAACCGGCCTAGAATGGCAAGGGAGGCCCGTACAAGCTGGTTCGGTGTTGTACGTGGCCGGTGAAGGCTTCGGCGGCATCGGGCGACGCTTGGCCGCCTGGAGTCGCTACCACGGAACGGCGCTGGATGCGGCGCCAATGTACGTCAGCAAATACCAAGAGAACTTCCTTTCTGATGATTTTGACGAAGAGACGCTCAGCGTGTTTCGGCAAGCGCCGCCTCCTGTCCGCCTGATTGTCGTGGACACCATGGCCCGCGCCACACCGGGGATGAATGAAGACAGAGCATCCGAAGTCAGCGCGTTTGTGGACGTGTGCGAGGCCCTACAGAAAGAATTCGGCGCCACCGTTCTTGTGCTTCATCACTCGCCACACTCGGACAAGACGCGGGCGAAAGGGTCAATCGCCCTTAAGGGTGCCGTGGATTTTGAGTTCGGTTTGATGACCACGACGGAAGACGGCGTGGTTCGGCTCACCTGTACGAAGCTGAAGGACGGGGAGCCGCCGCCCGACGTGCATTTGCGGTTTGAGTCCGTGGACTTGGGCGACGGGACGACAAGCGCGGTCTTGACCGCGTGCGACGCACCGGCGTGTAGGTCCGGTAAGGGACGGAAGGTCAGTCTAACGGCCAACGACAAGCTATTTTTGGCGACACTCGGCGCCGAGCCTGTTGAAGCGTCAAAGGTGCGAACGGCGTTTAGGCAGCGCCACCCGAGCGGCAACCCGGACACAGCGAAGAAGACGTTTGGTCGCTGCTACCGCCGAGGATTGGAGCGGGGCTGGTTCGTTGAAGACGGCGCGATGTTGATTCCGAGCACCACAGCCATCATGAAGCCGCAACGGGACGGACAGGCCGGACAGAGTGGACAGTGAATTCGTCTCACCTGTCCATTCACGGCAAACACCCGGACTGACAGGACAAGCACGCCAATGAAGGCGTGCAATTGTCCAAAGGTCCAGGATGCCCGGGTAGGCGATGATACATTGTGGAATTAAGCGGTGTCTTACGGTCGACAGTCGCCGCGCTTGCGTCGCCTGGCGTGGTGGGTGTTATCTGGCGCGGGAGGCCAAATGCCGGGCGCGCGGACAACAGCAACTAGCAAGGGAGATGCGCCGGAGGTCCGGGACCGCAAAGATCGCATTCCCTCGCCAGAAGCGTTCTTCGTCAAAGCTCTCGACAAGCTCCCTCGGGCTCTAGGGAACGTCATTTGGAATACGACCTACGCCGTCGCCTGGGTCACGCTTCCGATTTCAATTTTGAGCGCCATAGGTGATCTCCGCATTGTCCTTCAATGGGGGGCGCGACTGTGGGATTTCATCGAACGTCATGCCCACGCGCTACTGCCAGCGCTCCAAGCCATTCATGGATTGGTCCAAGGATGGCGCGCCTTCTTTGAGCCAGTTTATGCGTGGGTTGGAGGGATGGTGCCTTTCGCCATACCACCCGCAGTTACGGACATGTGCATCGCCCTTCTTGTGTGCAGTCCAGCAATCGCCCGTTACGCCGTTGAGCGATACTTGCTGGCATTGCACGATGAGCGATTGCGCAAGACCAAGGAAGCGTTGCCATTTGAGAGCGCACACGCTCAGGTGAAGGCCGACGACGTTCTCGAAATGTCGATAGGTGATCTGGGCAAAAGTATGGGTCGGTGGGCGACCGTAATTGGCGCGTACCGCAAGCACGAACGTCTCACCAAAGAGACCGCAGTTCGCATCCGCCGTCTGATCCAATCGCGAATGCTACTATGGTTCGCAGGCGCCCTTTGGCTATTGACGCTGTTCGTCGTGATGCTTGACGCGCTCGCACCGAACTTTTGATCGGCGGGACTTGGCCTGAAGGTCAGGATCGTCGTGCATTGGCGTAGGCGTTTAGCGCCGCTAACAACGCCGCGCCTTCCGGTCCATCCTGGCCGATCTGTGAACCTCGCGTTCCAATCAAACGCCTCACATCGTCCAATATGAAGGAACGCGCTCGCTCACTATCGAGCGTCTTCGGCACTGACCAATCTATCGGCTTCGGCGGCTCAACAACCTTCAACACCACGACCCGCTTCGGGTCGCGCGGTTCACGCGTGTCCATGTCGTAACCTGTGACGTTGTGGGAATGCGCTGGCCGAACCGCGAACCGAGAGCGAAAGACGCGCCTGTCTCGCAATGGCGCTACCTGCGTAGCTTGCTTGGTTCACCATGCATGCGGTGGGCCACCACGCCGCCCCTGTGCATTGACTAGCGCCCGTACGCTTGGTTCAGTTGCGCGGGAAATAAAGGGGGTGTGCCAATGCGCTGGGTTGTCGCTCTAGCAGTTGGAGTTGGCCTGGGGTTGGCGTCTGCCGGTCATGCGCAACCTTCGCCAAATCTCGTCGGCGAATACGCAGGCAGTTTGGGTGTGGACGTCATTGCTCGGTTCGACGGCTCGACACTCACGGTGACGCAGGTCCGGTCCGGACCGTACAGGATTGGCGATGTTCTGGCGCGCAATCTGCGTCCCGGACCTGCCGCGAATTCTCTCGGCACCGCACGAACTCACCGTGGGACCTACTACGGCACGTGCCACAAACCGCCGAATTCGACGGACCCCCGAGCGGTTGCTAGTGTGTCCTGTTTGCTGGACTTCTCGTCCCCACCGAGCAATCCCGAGATGGTGGAGATGTATGTGGGCGTGGTCCCTGGCTCGTTGGCCGGTGGAGGCACGGCGCCGTTTCCCAGTCGCGCATGGACCGCCGCAACCTCTTCGACGCTGTTAGAAGGCATATGGGACTTCCGGCGGGCGAGCGACGGCGCGACTGGCACATTTCAATTCTATGCGGATGGCAATTTTGTACTCCGCGGAGACGCGTACGGCGATAACCCACCAAGGCAGTTTCGCGGTCGCTGGCAACTCAGCGGCAACCGACTCACTCTGACTTACGATAATGGGGTTGTCCGCATTGCGACCTTCGGCAACGGCGAGTTCACGGTGTCCGAGGCGAACTATACGGCGCGCCGACGCACGCAGTAGTTTCGACGCGCGGATTTTGTGGCCAGAGCCTGCGCCAGAAACCGCCGCCCCAGGACAAAAAACCCGCATGCTTGTCCGTCCTAGATAAAAAATCGCAGGACTTGCGTCCGCCGGCACGGACGCAACCCACTGGTTCAAATGGCGCGGGCGCTCCACGCGTGATGCCATCGCCTCACACGGCAATTCAGCCGCCCTAGTGAGGCAACTCCCCGATGAAACTGCATGAACTTCGCGAAGCTCGCGCCAAGAAGGTGATCGAACTTCGCTCAATCAACGACGGCGCCAACGGCAACGAACTGTCCGCCGAGCAACGCCAGCGCTTCGACACTCTGGAAACCGAGGTTCGGTCGTTTGACGAACGCATCGCCCGCGAAGTGCGGGTGGCTGAATTCGAGCGCGTCGCCGCCGCCACACCGGTCAACGATAACGGCACGCCGGATTTCGACAGAGAATGCCGGAGCTATTCGCTCACGCGCGCCATCGCGCATGCATCGGGCCTCGGCGTGGATGCCGCCCGAGAGATCGAGGTCAGCCAAGAACTGTCACGCCGGTCGGGTCGAGCGTCGGAAGGCATCTTCGCGCCCGCGAACGTCTTCTTCGTCCCGCGCCGGACGAACGGCAACGAGCAGCGCGTTGTCGTCTCCAGCACGACCGGCTCCGGTCTGGTGTTCGACGAACACCGCCCCGACCAGTACATTGACGCGCTTCGCGCCAACCTTGTCACGGCGCGACTTGGCGCGACCGTACTGAGCGGCCTGCAAGGCAACGTCAGCATTCCGAAGAACGCCGCGAACCGCTCTGGTCAATGGATCGCTGAGAATTCCGCGTTGTCGTCCGTCGATGGCGACTTCGATTCGGTCACAATGGCGCCGAAGCACGTCGGCTGTTTGACCGAGTTCAGCCGCAACATGCTGTTGCAGTCGAGTCCCGATATCGAAACACTCATTCGCGGCGACTTCGCCGCAGCGCTTGCCGTGTCGCTCGACAGTGCCGCGTTGCAAGGCGGCGGCTCGAACCAGCCGAGCGGCATTATCGACCGTCTCACCGACGCGTCGGCAATGGGTACGCTGTCGGATGCGTCGTGGGAGCAAGTGCTAGCGCTCATTGCGAACGTCGAACTTGCGAACGCGGCAACGGGCCGTCTCGGTTGGGCGCTCAACCCGAACGCCGTCAAGACTATGCGTGCGAAACCAAAGGTCGTGTACGGCTCGCCTGAGACGCGCGACGCTGGCGCTGGCTTCGTGATGGACGCGCCGGACTCGCTCGCCGGATATGCTGCGGCTTCGACCACATCAATGCCGGGCAGTGGTTCGCCTGCTGCCGGTTCAGCGATCTTCGGCGACTTCGCTTCGCTGTTGATAGGGTATTGGAGCGGCGTGGAAATCCTCGCAAACGGATTCATTTCGCCGAGCTACGAACGCGGCAATACGCAAGTGCGTGGTCTTCTGACCGCCGACGTTGCTGTCCGGCATATCGAGAGCTTCCAAGCCGCCATCGACATCCCGGCCTGACCGAGTTCGACGCACGGGGCGTTCATTCCCCGGTTAACAACCGCGTCGGACACGGGGGAGCGCGCGCCTCGCCGTGCTCCCCCGTCACCGGCCACAGAGATTGCCCGATGACGACTGAAATTGAACGACGCGCCGCCGAACTTGAGGTTCGGGCAAAGGGTCGCGAATTGATCGGCTACGCGGCAGTGTTCGACACCCGCGCGAAGATCGCCGATTTTGAAGAGACAATTCGGCCCGGCGCGTTCAACGCCACACTTCGCGACCGGCCCAATGCGGACGTGCTTGCGCTGGTGGATCATGACCCGGCAGCGTTGCTCGGGCGCACCCGCAACAAAAGTCTTGAGCTTCATGAAGACGCGCGCGGGCTTCGCTTCCGCATCACACTTCCGAAGACCTCGCTTGCCGACGACATTTTGGCCCTTGCTGACGCCGGTTCGCTCGGTGGTGCCTCGTTCGGCTTTCGCACGCTGAAGGATGCTTGGTCCGGTGCGGTCAGAACTCTCCACGCAATCGACTTGCGGGAAATCTCAATCGTCCGTGCGTGGCCCGCGTACCCGCAGACAACGGTGAGCGCCCGAGCGCTTGGTCACGTCGCCGACGGACCGTTTGCCCGGCGCATTCGTCTTCTCGAACTGGAGGGCGGTCAGTGATCCGCGAAGTCGTCCAACGCTGGCTTGGTATCGAGCACCGCTCATACGACGCGCTCGCACCCGAGCATTGGGGAAAGCCCGTTCCGATTGGTGGTTACGTATCGGCGGGCGCCGTCCTTTCCAATCTCGCCGTGGCGACGCGCTGCGTCTCGCTTCGGTCCGAACTGCTCGCATCCGTCCCGCTAAAACTCTACCGGCGGCTTCCGAACGGCGACCGCGAGCGCGTGACCGACAATCCATTGGCGGACGTGCTCGGCGACCTCGCCAACCCACTGACAACGGCGTTTGAGGCGCGCGAATTCTTCGTTCGCTCGCTCGATACCGCGGGCAATAGCTACAGCCGCATCGAGCGAGACGGCGCCGGACAGGTCGTTGCGCTTTGGCCGCTGCAAGCATCTCGCGTGACTGTGGAGCGCCTTGAGAGCGAACGCGTCCGATATCGCTACTCCACCGAGCGCGGTTCGCTCGTCTTGCTGCAAGAGGAAGTCTTGCACATTCGAGGCTCCAGCGAAGACGCAATGATTGGTCGTTCGCCAATTTCCATTGCTCGTGACGCTCTCGCACTCGGACTGGAATTGAACACCGCAGCCAAGTCGTCGGCGTCTAAATCGATGGGCGGCTACATGATGCAACCCGCAGACACCAACGCGCGAGCTAAGCGCGGTTTACAACAGAATCTCACATCGGACGACATGGGTGGCCAAGGCGGCGGTGGTGCTGCGGATCGATACACGCCGCGAATTCTCGACCCTGGCGTGAAGTACATTCCGAACCTGTTCAGCAATACCGACGCAGAGTTGTTGGAGAGCCGCAAGCTCAGCAACGAAGACGTGGCCCGCATCTTCGGCGTTCCACCGGCATCCGTCGGTATTTCTCAATCCGTCTCGTACGGATCGGCGCAACAAGCGGCCCAAGACCTTGTGACGAATGCGTTGGCGCCGCTCGCTCAACGCGTTGAACAGGCAATGGCGCGTTGCTTGTTGAGTGCCGAAGCGCGGCGAACGCTAATTATCGAGCACGACTTGTCCGGCTTGCTTCGCGGCGACGCGACGGCGCGGTGGACCTCATACAAAACCGCTCGCGAGATCGGCGCTCTATCGAGCCGCGAAATCCGCCGGTTTGAAAACCTCGGACCGATGGACCCGACCGACGACTACGCGCCGTTGCGTGGTGGGGCGCCGACGCCGTCCGAGCCAATCGCGAGTGCCGCGCCATGATCTAACGAATTGCCGCCGCCTTTTCCTCCATCGCCAACCGGCGCGCGAGACAACGGGGTGTGACTACGAGGCTGGGTTCCGGGGCGGCGGCTACGCATAGGTCCGGTGAAATCCAGCAAATCCGCGCAACTGACTGAGCCGAGACCTTGAGAAACCACTGCGACTTGAACGGTGCAACGCAACTGAAGGAGCGGATTGAATCGTTCTGGCGTGAGCGTGGAGGTGAAGTCCGCATTCAGCTTCTGCAAGCAGAATACGTTGAGAGCATGCGCGGAGCCCGTGTGGACGTACGGTCCAACATGCTCAATGGGTGGCCGCGTGAGTGGATCAAATGACCGCGGCGACCGCATATCCGACCAAACGGCAAATTCGCCGCGCGGTGGAAACGGCTCGCGAGCTGGGAGTCCAGGTCGCAGGATTCCGCATCGGCTCTGATGGCTCAATCGTTGTGTTCGAAGCGAGCGAGGCGCCGAAGGATGAATTCGACCAATGGCGGCAGGCAAAAAGCCGGACCTGACAGGCGTTCACTTCGTATCGCGAAGGCTCGCGAACGGGCGTCGCCGTTGGCATGTGTACGCTTGGCGCGGCGGTCCGAAGATCATGGATGCCGAAGGCGGCACGAAGCCGTCGTTGACGCCAGATACGGTCGCCGCATTCCTCACCGCGCATGAGACAAAGAACGAACCGCGACGGGATGTGTTCTCGGGACTAGTCGCAGCGTATCTAAAGAGTCCGGAGTTTCTCCGCCTCGCTCCGAGCACGCGCAAGCAATGGCGCATGTGGATCGACCGAGCGGATGAAGAGTTCGGCGACGCTCGTTTGCACCTGTTCTCCAACCCGAAGATGCGCGGAACGGTGCTGGAGTTCAGAGACAAGTGGGTGCATTCGCCACGATCCGCGGACTACGCGCTTGAAGTTCTGTCGCGCGTGTTGTCGTGGGGCCTTCAGCGCGGTTGGGTCATGCACAATCCGGCGCATGGTGCTCCAACGCTCTATCGCAACGACCGCTCCGAGATCATTTGGGAAGACCACGAGATTGAAGCCGTCGCGGCCCAGATGGCGCCACACGTGGCCCGTGGCTTCAGGTTGGCGTCGTGGACCGGCCTCGCGCGGGGTGATTTGATTGGGTTGCGCTGGAATGAAGTCGGCGAACTCTACATTTCGCGGAAGAGGGGGAAGACGAAAGTTGAGGCGGTCATCCCGTTGTTCGACGAGACCCGAGCGTTGCTCGCGGAGTGTCCTAAGGTCGCCGTCACGGTCTTGGCCAACGCGCGTAAAAAGCCATGGACGCCCCGCGGCTTTGCGTCGGCGGTGGAAGACGCGCGGACGGCGGCGGGTGTCGCGGAAGGGAAGACGTTGCACGACTTGCGCGGCACATTCGCGACGCGCCTCATGCGCCAAGGCTTCGAAGACCGCGAGATTGACGAGATACTCGGTTGGGAAACCGGCAAGAGCGCGCGCATTCGGCGTGTCTATATCAACCGCAAGGCCGTGGTCATTTCAGCGATTGAGCGGATGCGAAAGCGGGATAAACGAACAGATTAGAAAGCGCCGATGCTCCCTCTCAACACCGCGTGGACGAAGAAGGCCGCGAAGAGGGACGAGCCGCCGACAACATAGAGGGATGCGGCAAGCAGGAAAGCGCCCGCGTCTTCGGTAATCTCGGTGGTTTGCTGCCGCCGCCCTTTTGGTTTGGGTGCGGTCGCCTTCAAGTAAAGTGCTTCGCCGATCACACCCACAAAAATGAAGACATTGGCGACGAAGGTAGTGAACGAGATTGAGGCAAGATTGATGCCGAGCACGAAGTGCGAGGCGACGCCGTATGTGTTTGTCTCAGTCTGCACGGTGAAGGGCGACAGAATCACCCCAGCCGCCGCAGCGCCGAATGCTTCAGCAACTAAGAACAGGATTGCACTAACGAAGGCGCCGCGAATTGAGCCGCGCATCAGAAAAAGCGTGGCTACGTGGGCGAAGAAGAAGGCCGTTCCGGGAACAACGAGCGCAAGTTTCACGAAGGCGAGCGCGGCTGCGACCTGAGACGTGCCCGTCGGGGCCGGTGCAGCGCTGCTGGCACCTGAAACGAGTACAAAAACAAACGAAGCAATACCCGCGATTGCGCCCAACGTAGCGATGGGTGCGGTTTGAATCTCCTTCAGCGCGGCTTTGATCATGCGTGTCGTTGTCGGCTTATGTCGGTCTATGCAGCCTTATGCGCCCTTATGCGGCACCGGTTTCGCGACTCAGCGTTTTTTTTGAATCGGACTCGATTCGATTGGCGCTTTTTTTTAAGGCGAGCAAAGTCAGCCCGGCGGCGGCGGCGTAAAGCGTCGCGGTTCCAAGGTCGATTAAGCTGTTGACCGTTTCGATGGGCATTGAACCGCTGAGCGTACACCGATTCGGGAACGCGCGCCGAACGGCGCTGTAAACGGCGCTGTAAACGGTCCCGGCTTGTTCGGGGCTAAGTGTTGGTCGGAGCGGCGAGATTCGAACTCGCGACCCCTAGTCCCCCAGACTAGTGCGCTAACCGGGCTGCGCCACGCTCCGACCGGCCGCGGGGGTCGCCCGCGGGAGCGGTGTCTTAGCCGTCCCCGCGCGCGGCTGCAATGCGGGCGCGGCGGGTCTTGCCGCCGACATGCGCCTCTTCAAGGCTCGCGACGAAACTGTCGCGCCAGGCCACCACATCGTCGCGCTCGACGCCCTCCATGAGCGCCCGCCAACGGCGCCGGCGCTCCTCCACAGGCATGGCCAAAGCGCGGCGGATCGCGTCGGCGACATCCTCTTGGCTGAACGGGTTGACGATCAGTGCGTCGCGCATCTGCGCTGCGGCGCCAGCGAAGCGTGAAAGCACGAGCACGCCCGGGTCGCTCTCATCCTGCGCAGCCACGAATTCCTTGGCAACGAGGTTCATGCCGTCCCGCAACGGCGTCACCAATGCGACATCAGCGGCGCGATAGATGCCGGCGAGTTCATCGCGGCCATGCATGCGGTGAACGTTGCGGATCGGAATCCAATCCATCTCGGCGTGGAGCCCATTGATGCGGCCCGACATGGCGTCCAGGCGCGCGATCATGTCCTGGTAGGCTTCCACTTCGCTGCGCGTGAACGTTGAGATCTGCAGCAGGAAGATTTGGCGCTTCAGTTCGGGGCTTTCGTTCAGGAGCCGCTCATAGGCGAGCAAGCGTTCGTCGATGCCCTTCGAATAGTCTAGCCGATCGACTCCCAGCAGCATGCGGCGCCCGCCTTTGCTGTCGATCATGCGGTCATAGCTTTCGCGCGCTTCCGCCGATTGCTTCATGGCCGCGAAGCCTTTGGCGTCGATGCCGATCGGAAAAGCCTTTGGCAGCACAGTGCGCCCAAACGCGGTCGCGCGCCCGTCAGACATCGCCATGCCGCCAGCGTCTTGCAGGATGTAACTCAGGAAGGCGTTCTTCCATTCCTCTGTGTGGAAGCCGATCACATCATAGTGGAACAGCGCCTCTACCAACTGCCGATGGCGCGGCAACGTCAACACCAGCTCGCGTGCAGGCCACGGTATGTGCAGGAAAAATCCCATCGCGTTCTTCAAGCCGCGCATGCGCAATTCACGGCCAAGCGGGATGAGATGATAGTCTTGCACCCAAATGAGATCGCCGGGCTCAATCAGCGGCGTGAGCATGTCGGCGAAGCGCGCATTCACGCGCTCGTAGCCTTGGCCGTATGAGCGCTCGTACTGCGTCAGATCGATGCGATAGTGAAAGAGTGGCCACAGCGTGCGATTGGCGTAGCCGTTGTAGTATTCCTCGATGTCCTGCTCTTCGAGGTCCATCGTCGCGTAGGTCACGCCATTGGCGCGCTGGGTGGAGAGCTTGCCGTCATAGGCGGGCGTCGATTGACCGCTCCAGCCAAACCACATGCCCGAGTACTCGCGCAACGCCGCCGACATTGCCATGGCGAGCCCGCCTTGGCTTGGCGCGCCTTCAGGGCCTGGTGGTGAGACGCGATTGGAGACAACGATAAGTCTGCTCATCGTACGCTGCTCCACGGATTGCTCAGGAGCACAGCGCAGTTGATGAGCCCGGCCAGAGAATAGGTTTGAGGGTAGTTGCCCCAGGCGGCGCCCGTGGCGGGGTCGCAATCTTCGGAGAGCAGTCCTGCACGTGTACGGCGTCCGAGCATCTGTTCGAACAACGTGCGCGCTTCGTCGCGGCGGCCGACCAGATGGAGTGCCTCGATCAGCCAGAAGGTGCAGAAGTTGAAGGCCGTTTCCGGTTTGCCGAAATCATCATCATCAGCGTAGCGCAGAACGACATCGCCGCGGCGCAGGTCCTTCTCCAGATCTCGCAACGTCGCGAGGAAACGTGGGTCGTCAGCGGCGAGGAATCGCGTGTCGACCATTTGCAGCAAGCTCGCGTCCATCTCCTTGCCGCCGAACGTCGCGGCAAAGCGGCCGAGTTCGGGATGCCAAGCGCGCTGCTCGATCATTTCGCGCATTTCGTCAGCGCGTCCGCGCCAGTAGAGTGCGCGATCGCCAAGCCCTAAGCGCACTGCTGCGTTGGCGAGGCGATCACACGCGGCCCAGCACATGACGGCTGAGTAGGTGTGCACTGATGCTTTGGTGCGGAATTCCCACAATCCGGCATCCGGCTTGGCGTAGACCGCGTAAGCACGCTCACCGACGCTTTCGAGCGCGTTGAAGTCATCGATACCGGCAGGCCGAAAGAGCCGCGTGTCGTAGAACGCTTGCACCGTCGAGAGCACGATCTGGCCGTAGACATCGTGCTGGTGATGTTCGTGCGCTTGGTTGCCGACGCGGATCGGGCCCATGCCGCGATAGCCTGGCAGTGACTGCACTTCCGCTTCCGCGAGGATTGGCTCCAGGCCTACGCCATAGAGTGGTTGAATGCGCCCGCTTGGCGTCGCGTCGATGATATTGCGTAGATAGCCCAGATAGCCTTCGAGAATATCGGCGGCGCCAAGACGGTTGAGCGCCTGCACCGTGTAGTAGGCGTCTCGCAGCCAGCAATAGCGATAGTCCCAGTTCCGCCCGCTGTTCGGCGCTTCAGGGATGGATGTCGTCAGTGCGGCGACAATGGCGCCAGTCTCTTCGTGAACGCAGAGCTTCAGCGTGATCGCGGCGCGGATGACGTCAGCTTGCCACTCCAACGGCGTCGCCAGCATGCGCACCCAATTGCGCCAATAGAGCTCGGTGTTCTCGCGCATCATGCGTGCGACATCGCGCAGATTGCCGTCGAATGGTTCGTCCGGGCCGAGAAAGAAGATGTGTTCTTCCTCCAAGCGGAACGGCCGCGATTCCAGTACGTGTGAGATCGGCGCGGTCGTTGTCAGCCGCATCATCCCGGGTACGCGATAGCGTATGTGGTTTGAGCCGGTAGTGATCTCAGCGTCACGTGCGCTCCAGTCCACCGCAGGCGCCAGCCGCACGCGAATGCGCGGCGAGCCGTTGAGTGGGCGGACAATGCGGATGAAAGCGTTTGGCCGATAGTTGCGGTGATGACGGCGGAAGCGCGGACAGAAATCCACGATTTCTATTGAGCCGCCGCGCGCATCCGTGAGCGTCGTCACCAAGATGGGCGTATTGCGGAGGTAAAGCTGTGTTGCTGAGACCTGATCGATCAGATCAATCGCCCAAACGCCGCGCTTCACGTCGGTTGGATTCTCACCCGAGAGCAGGGCGCAGAACATCGGATCGCCATCGACGCGCTGCGCGCAGGCCCATACGAACGCGCCGTTGCGGTCGATAAGCGCGCTGGTCCCGCAATTGCCGATCGGCGCAAGGTCGAGATCGCCGTAGTCGCTCATACGTGAACCGCCGCTTCGAGCCAGCGCATCACGGCTTTGGTGTCCGCTAATCGAGAATCCGCCGCGGTGTCACTTCGATCGCCCACTAGAACGCCGACGCCGCCCGCTTGCCGCACCTCGCGGAATGCATCTTCGTCGGTGATGTCATCGCCCACAGCGACCGGCGTTCGTCCGGCAAATGGCGATGTCGCCATGAAGTCCCTGATTGCGTGTGCCTTGGTGCGCTCACCTAGCTTGAGCTCGATCACCATCTTGCCCTCGAGCAAACTCAAGCCGTGTCGCTGCGCCAATCCGGCGGCGGCGCGTCGAACGGCGTCCGCGAATTGTGGTGTGCGCCGATAGTGCAACGCGAGGGCGGCACCCTTGTCTTCTATGTCGACATCAAGCGCGCCGTTGCTCACGAGCCTGCGCACGTCTTCGAGCGCGCCGGCGATCGGCGTCATGTCATTGCTTGGCCGCGAGGTTTCACTGTCACTGCGGCGCTCGTATCCGTGAATTCCCGCTACATGCACCAGCGCGCCATCGAGAATCGCGTCAGCGCTTGCGATTGTTCGGCCAGTGATCAGTGCGATTGCGCCATTCATGGCGTGTGCAAGTTCGCTCAACAGCAAGCGCAGCTCTTCGCTCGCCACGACTTGCTCGGGATGCGGTGCAAACTCTACGAGCGTGCCGTCGAGATCGAGAAAGAGCGCGTGACGGTGAACGTCAAGCGCAGGCGGCGGCTTCAGTTCGGTGAGTTGATCTGATGGCGTCACCGCGGCTCCTGGCGATTGTCGCCCCGCCTCTAATGTCGCACTGCGCCCGTCTGGTCCGAAGAATCGTCGAGGCGCCCGCGCAGCTCGGGGCGAGAGCAAACGCTTGGGCGCGACGAAAGTTCCGGCGCTACAAATCACGAAAAAAGTTGTGTCGAGGTGTGGCAGCGCGCCGTTCTGGCGCCGAACGGCGCCATCGTGCGGCGCGGTCGAAACACATGCTCAGAACGCATTCAGTGCACGAGCGTTAGCTTCTCACACAACGAGATGAACGAGGTCTCGTACCAAGGAAGGAGCATCACTCATGAACAAGCATTTCAAAAACGCCGCGCTCGCAGCGCTGGTGATGGTTGGCCCGCTGGCGATGACCGGCACGGCTGCCGCGCAAACGCGCCGCGACGTTCGCGAAGAACGCCAAGATGTCCGCGACGCGCGCCAGAATTTGCGCGAACAGCGTCAAGACGTTCGCCAAGCGCGCCAGGCGCAGCGTTGGAATCAACGCCAGCACAACGGCTATTACGTCGGCAACCGCTTCTATTACGGCCAGCCGAGCGCTTCGCAGATGAACCGCCGCGACTATCGCCCGGCCTATCAGCAATGGCGCCGCGGTGATCGCCTCCCCGCCTACGGCCGCCAGAGCTATCGCGAAGTGAACTGGCGCTCGGAGCGTCTGCGTCAGCCGCCGCGTGGCTACCACTACGTCCGCGACGACCGCGGCGAGATCCTGTTGGTCGGCATCGCGACTGGCGTGATCCTCTCCATCCTGCTCAACAACTAAGGTTGTAACAGCACGATGCTTTGCCGCCCTGGAGCCTCGCTCCGGGGCGGCTTTTTATGCGCCGCGGTTCATCCAGGCGAAGAGCGGTTTCAGCGGGAAAATCCAGATCACGCCGGCGACAGCGTAATAGGCGAGCTGCGCCCAGACCGGGACCAAGGTCGTCAGGGCCGAGCCGACCGAGGCGGCCAGCACAGCATAAACAGCGAGGTAGGCGAGGAACCCGAAACAGCCGATCACCTTGCGCGTGCGCATATTCATGGGCCGTTCCCGCGCGGCGGGGCGCCGCGTTTTCGTCATGCTCCATGCGTTCTATGGGAGGAGCGAAGGGACGAACGCAAGCATGCAGGCTGAGGACATTTGGCCGCCGCGCCAGCGTCTGGTGGGCATATGGCTGCTGATCATCTGCGCCCTGGTGTTCGCCATGATCATGGTGGGTGGCGCTACGCGCCTCACGGATAGCGGGCTTTCCATCACCGAATGGAATTTCATGAAGCACGTCATCCCGCCGACGAGCGAGGCGGCATGGCAGCAGGAATTCGCGCTCTATCAGAACACGATGGAGTACCAGGCTCAGAACAACGGCATGAGCCTCGAAGAATTCCGCGGCATCTATTGGTGGGAATGGGGCCATCGCTTTCTAGGCCAGACGCTCGGCCTCGTATTCCTTCTTCCGGCTCTGGTGTTCTTTTTCACGGGCCGCTTGCGCGGCCGCTTCCGCGTCACCGCGTTGCTATTTGTGCTCGGCGGCCTGCAAGGCGCGATCGGCTGGTGGATGGTGACGAGCGGCTTGTTCGACCGCCTCGATGTCAGCCCTGTGCGCCTCGCCATTCATTTGGCGATGGCTTTCGTCATCTTGGCGATAGCGTTATGGACAGCGCTCGGCGCATTCGTATGGCCATCGCAGAAAACCGAAGCGGGCGTGTGGCGCTGGGCGCCGTTTGCGTTGATGGCGCTGATCTTCGTACAAGTGATGCTCGGCGCGCTGCTTGCGGGAAGCGATGGCGGCAAGGCTTACGCAGACTGGCCGACGATTGGCGGTGAGTGGATCCCGTCAAGCGCCTTTGGCCTCGACTCCTTGTGGGCGAACTTCACCGAAGAGCATGCGACGCAGCATCTGCTGCATCGAACGACTGGCTACGCGGTCGCGTTCTTCGCCTTGTTGTTGTCGCTCGTCGGTCTGATCCGCGGGCGGGGCGATGCGCGCTGGGCGCTGGGATTGGTGGGCCTCGTGGCCGCGCTTCAGGCCGGGCTAGGCATCATGACGGTGCTGGCAGCCTCACCGCTGTCGCTGAGCCTCTTGCACCAGGCGGGGGCGGCCGTCCTGTGGATGACAGCCGTCGTGGCGGCCCGCGCGGCATGGCGGTAACGGCGCGTACTTATTATATTACCGCTATATTACACTATTGAATATAAACAAGAAAACGTGGGCTATTGACGCCGATTCTGCACTGCAATAAACGCGCGCCTTCGTTTTCGTCAGGACAGAACCAATGCGCACTCTTTCGACGCGCTCGGCCAAGGCCTCGGAGATCACCAACGGCTGGATCGTTGTGGATGCCGAAGGCGTCGTGGTCGGCCGCCTCGCTTCGTTCATCGCGCTTCGCCTTCGCGGCAAGCATCGCGCCGATTTCACGCCCCACGTCGATACCGGCGACAATGTCGTCGTCATCAACGCTGAGAAGGTGGCGCTGACCGGCAAGAAGATGACGGACAA
>CADEDT010000038.1 GCA_902826145.1 uncultured Caulobacteraceae bacterium | reverse complement strand
TGTCGTTGTGGCCCTGGCAGGAAGCGGTGAAGGCCGTCTTCCTCGAGCGCGTCGACGTGGTTGCGCAGTACGACCAAGCCGTGCATTCGCCCTCGTTCGAGATGAAGCTTCCGAGCGTCATCTCGCTTCGCGATTACGTGCATCAGGATCGCCCGCCGGCGTTCACACGGTTCAACGTTTTCCTGCGCGACGGCTTCGCGTGCCAGTATTGCGGCAAGCCCGAGGATCTGACGTTCGACCACGTGGTGCCGCGCTCGAAGGGCGGGCGCACGACTTGGGAGAACATCGTCACCGCCTGCGCGCCGTGCAATCTGCGCAAGGGCGGCAAGTACGCTCACCATTCCGGCATGCGGCCCTACCGGCGCCCGCGCCGCCCGACGATGCACGAACTACAACACGTCGGCCGCCGCTTCCCGCCGCACCACCTGCACGAAAGTTGGATGGACTACCTCTACTGGGACGTCGAACTGGACGCTTAGCCGTCGAGCGACATCTCCACGCGTACGCGTTGGCCGTTGCGGTCTACGTCCAGTACGAGCGGCGAGGCGCGCAGGGCGCGGCCGAGATTGTCTTCCGACATGTTGGCCACGGCCGCGCCGTTGATACTGACGATGCGATCGCCGACGCGAATGTCGCTGCGCGAAGCGGCGAAGCCCGGCGCAATCTCGACAACATCGAGCCACGGATCGCTGGTGCGCGCCCGCGCCGTGCCGAGGCCATAGCGGCGTGTCGGTGAGGCGGCGCCATCAACGCGCACCACTTCGCGCGGCAAGCGCGTTTCGCTGAGCGCGGCGCTGGCGGCAGTTTGCGCGACGTTCAGATCGCGCAACGCTTGGTTCAAAGCCTCGCGCGCGGCGACAGCTTGATCCGGCGCGATGCCCGTGGCTTCCCAGCCTCGGCCTGAGCGCCCGTAG
This sequence comes from uncultured Caulobacteraceae bacterium, assembly GCA_902826145.1. Taxonomy (GTDB): domain Bacteria; phylum Pseudomonadota; class Alphaproteobacteria; order Caulobacterales; family Aquidulcibacteraceae; genus Vitreimonas. The sequence goes on along the minus strand of CADEDT010000038.1, from coordinate 23,392 downwards.
GTGCGGCCGATGGGGATGAAGACTTGCAGCTGGCCGTTCGCGAACACTTCGTCGCCGCCATAATTGCCGGCGCCGCGCGTGGTGGCGCCGATCAGAGTGGCGCGTCCGGTGTCCTTGAGCGCCAGCGAAAGATGCTCGCAGGCTGAGGCGGTTTGATCGGTCAGCACGAATACGCGCGCGTCGGCGAGTGAGCTGGCAGGCGAGGTGGGCTGCGCCCAATGTTGCCAACGGCGGATGTTCGCCGGCGCGCTACGGACCTCGCGCATCGTCCGCGAACCGGCGTAGAAATCTTCGAGGCCGCGATCGGCGCCGCGGCGTGTGTCCATGGTGACGAGTTGCGTCGGTTGGCCGTAGAGGCGCGATAGCAGCACATCCATCACCGCAAGCGTCCCACCGCGGCAGGTGCGCAGATCGAGGATGAGCGCATTGGCGTTGGCGTATTGATCGAGGATCGAGGCCATGCGCGCTTGCGAGGCCTCGTCGCCAGGCAGCATGTCGATGCGCAGATAGGCGACGCCGTCAGCGAGCCATTGCGCCTGGCCAAATGCTTCATCGCCTGGCGGCGCACGCAAAACGCGGCGCCCTGGCTCGGATCCACCGCTCAACGTTACGCGCAGGTGCGCATCGCGGTGGATGGCGTTCAATTCGCCTTCGAGCTGCGCCGCCAATTGCTGGGGGTCGGATGCGCCATCATAAGCGCCGGCTTCCGCGCGCGTGCGCAGATGCTCGGCATATTGCTGCGCTACATCCGGAAAGACGTAACGTTGCTCCAACATGGCCGCGAGTTCTTCGACCGCGCCGCGAATGGCGCTGGGCTCAAGCCGGACGCGGGCTTCGGCTGCGATAGCAGATACAGTCTGCGCGGGCGCCAGGCCGCTGGCAGACATTGCCATCACCAAGGCAGCCGCCGCGACGCCCAAGGATTGCGCGAGGTTCATCGTCCTTCCCCCGATAGGCTCCGGGCTCCGGAGCGGCTCAGTGGGGAGGCTTATGGCGCGGCTTCTTTGCGCCCGTTCGTCGGCGCTGAAACAAAGCTGAAATGTTGGCGGAAGGCGGGGAGGGCTTAGCTCAGGCCGGCCGAGACGTCGTTGAACGTGCCGTTGAGCGAGCCGCCGATCGAGGTCACGGCCGCAATGATCACCATGCCAATGAGCGAGGCGATGAGAGCGTATTCAATGGCGGTCGCGCCGCGTTCGTCGCGGAAGAATTTGCGCATCATGCTGCGCTCCGTTCGATCAGGCGATCGACGAGGACAACGTCGGCCGGCGGCATTTGGTGATCGCGCAGTTCGCGGGGTTCGACCCACTTGGCGGCCTGCGCTGAATTCGGCTCAAGCTTGATCACGCCACGCCACTTGGTTGCGACGTAGAGCGGCATCAGAAGATGGAAATCCGGATACGCGTGCGAAGCGAACGCGAACGGATCGAGAGCGTCGGGCTCTACGGTCAAATCCAGCTCCTCTTTCAGCTCCCGAACCAGTGCGTGTTCAGGCGCTTCCCCCAGTTCGACCTTGCCACCGGGAAATTCCCAGAGCCCGCCGAGCTGCTTGTGATCGGGCCGTTGCGTGATCAGCACGCGTCCCGAACTGTCGATCAGCGCGGCGGCTGCAACCAGAAGCAGGCGCCGCGATGAGGGACCACTATCGCTGGTTTGCATGAATATCCGGTGAGGTGGATTGGTTGACGCGTCTTAAGCGCTTCAACCCTTCCAGCGCGTTCACGACGTTGGCAAGCCTTCTTCTTGCAGCGTTTGCTGCACGGCGGGCCGCGCGCGGATGCGTTCGAAGTAGGCTTGCAGCTTCGGACTTACAGGAATTTCGAATCTTCGCGCCCAATTCAGCACGACAAAGGCGTAGGCGTCGGCGATCGAGAATTGGCCGACGAGGTAGTCCTTGTCGCCGAGCTTCTGCTCAAGAAGTTGATAGCGATTCACCAAGTTCGCCTTGGTCGCGGTCGCGATTTCTTCGCTTGGCTTCTTGAAGAGAGGGCTCGTGCCCTTGTGCAGCTCGGTGGCGATGAAATTCAGCGTTTCCAGAAGCCGCCAACGATCGAAACCCTCTGTCGGCGCCAGCTTCTTCTCCGGCGCTTGCGCGGCCAGATATTGCAGTAGCACCTGCGCCTCTGTCAGCACTTCGCCATTGTCGAGTTCAAGCGCCGGCACCGCACCCTGCGGGTTGATGTCGTAGAAATTGCGCCCGTCTGCGGTCGTGCGTTCTTTGCCGAACGTCACTTTGTTGAGCGTGACGTCGAGGCCAGCTTCACGGACGATAATGTGCGGCCCGAGCGAGCAGGCGGCTGGGGCGTAATAAAGCTTCATAAGGCGATCTCCGGGAGGCAATGCCGCCAGAGTTAGCGCCGAGGCTGAGGCCCTCAAGTGTCAGCGATGTTCCTGGGGCCTAGCCCGCTGCGTCGTACGCGCGTTTCACGTGGGCGATGAGCTTGTCGTCGATTTCATCGGCGCTCGTCAGTGGCACGATGTATTGGCACATGCCGCCGGGCGGAACGGGCTTCACGCGCGTATCCTTGATGTCGTCCTTGAGGTTCAGTCCAAGCTCAAACCGATCGTTGGTCTTCGGCCCGAGCATCGCGAACTGCTTCTTTCGGCGCAGTGAGACGTAGCCCTTCTTTGGCGCGATCTCGTGCTCACCGAACTTCGCGATCGCTTTCATCAGCTTCTCGTGGATGGGGCGGAGGTGCTCCTTCTTGCCGCTGTAGATGTCCGCCAGCACGTCGTCGGCTGTAGCGCCGGAGGCTTTCGCGGCGCTCGCGCCATCGGACTCGAGCGCGGTGTGCGTGAGCGTGTTCGCGTCGCCGTGGCCGATGCCGTAGGTCTCGATCAGCCAGCTCCGGATCTCGCCGTGCTTGGTCTTGCCCGATTTCTGGATCGCCGCCGTGAGCTGCGCGAGCGACTTGCCGGTCTTTTTCTCGATGTTCGCCACTTGCGTGGCGATCGCCTTGTCCATGTCGGCCATCGGCACCTCCCTCGGCCCGACTATGGCTTGTTTGAACATTCAATCAAGTGGCATTTCGTGGCTTTGCGCGCCGCCGGATGATCGCGAGGGCGACCCAAGCGATGACGAGAACGGGTAAGGAGATCCAGCAAAGGGCGGCGATGAAGAAGAGAACGCTTGCCGCGATGGACTCGCCGGGCGGCAGGTCCGTGCCGCCCATATTGCCGGCCACAATCTCGAGCGCGCCGTAGGCGCTGACAAAGGCGAGGATCAGAGTTGGCGGCAGAAGGGCGGCGACCGTGGCCGCGATCGGCGGCAATTTGGCCGCGCCGCGCAGAAAGCTGAAATAGAGCGCCATGCGCCACGCGGCGACTATGGCGAGAAAGATGAAGTTGGCGGCGCGTGCGGCGCTCTCATCGAGAAACCGCTCCACAGGAATGGCGTAGATGATCCCTGGTGCTGCGGTCATCGTCACCATCAACAGCACGTTGCGATAGGTCCAACGCCCCGGCCGCAGCGCCGCAACGACGACCCAGATGAAGGCCGCGAGCACGATAGCGTAGCCGACCGACGGCAAGCCGCTGCGCAGCCACAGCGGCGCATACGCATCGTCCCAAGTCCGCCCGATGCCGACGATCCAGGTGATGGCAAGGCCAACCAGGATGTAGACGAGCCAATCCGTGCGCACGTCGCCCTTGAGCGGCTTGAACAGCGCGAAGCGTCCAAAGTCAGCGAGGATTGTGCCGAGCATGGCTACGTTTGTTGCACAAGGTGCTTGTCGCGTCAGCTCTGGGCCTTGCATCTGTGGGCGCGATTGTGCGCATCCGTCGAAGTAGCACGGGGGAGATCATGAGAACTCTGCTTTTCGCTTTGGCAGCATGGCTCCTTGCTGCGCAATCAGCCGCCGCTCAAGTCGATACGAGCGGCGTGGATCAGTTTTGGCGGACGGCGGATCGCATTGCGGCGGGTGAGACGCTGACCGGCAGCGATTGGGATGTCTTCTTCACCCACCCCGGCTATCGCTTCACGCAGGAAGCGGCGCAGCGCCGGCCTGTGATTGAGTTCTGCATGCGCGCGGTGTTCACGCCGGGCGTGGATGTCGCCGCCGCGCTACAGAATCGTTCCAACCGCGAACGGCGTGCCGAGCTTTACGCCGACACATGCGCACATATGAGCGCGGCGCGGGAGCAGCGCGCGGAGATCGCGGTGTTTCTCAACAGTGGGGCGATTGAAGCCGCGTCGGCGGCGGGGCTCGAAGAAGCAGCGCGCTGGTTGCCGGCGGATGCGATGCAACGCGGTGCGCCGCCACGCATTTATGTGTTGTTGTTCGAGCCGCAAGGTTTCGGGCGGCCCGGCGAGCTCGTCGTTGATGCGCTGTACGCGATGCAGAAGCCTGCCGGGCAGAATGCGCAATTCATCGGGCACGAGTTTCATCATGCGTATCGCGAGACGTATCAGCGCCTTGCATGGGCCGACGGCGCGCAGTCTTTGATCGAGCAGCTGGACCGCTTCGTGCACGAAGGCTCCGCTTCAATGGTCGACAAAGCGGCTTACTATCGCTCGGGCACAATACCCTTCGGAGAGTCCGAGACATTCTTGGACGACATCCGCGGTACGCCACAGCGGCTAGCGCAAATCGACGCCGTCCTTGCCGCGCTCTCGCCGACATCTGAATCCTATAGCGCGGCCGCCGATACCGTGGACGAACTCAGCCCCGGCGGCGGGCACCTCAATGGCGTGTTCATGGCGATGACGATCGAGGAAGGTCTCGGCAGGGAAACGTTGATCCGCTCGCTATCGGGCCCGGTCGCGTTCTTCGACGCCTACCAACGCGCCGCACAAGCGCGCAGGCAGTTTGTGTTCTCGGACGCCGCGATGGCCAATCTGCGCCGAGCGGCCGGTGTTCAGCTCCGGTAGTCGCCGTTGATCTCCACGTAGCGCTTGGTGAGATCGCAAGTGAACATCCGTGCGCGGCCGGCGCCGGGCCCGACGGTGACGCTGATCTCCAGCTCCGCGCCTGTCATGTACGCGCTCATCGCGGCTTCGTCGTATTCGTCGGAGATCATGCCGTTGCGCGCGGCGTGAAGCGCGCCAAAGCGCACGCCGATCATGTCGCGCTTCACCGGCTGATCGCTGCGCCCGATCGCCATGACGATGCGGCCCCAGTTCGCGTCCTCGCCGGCGATGGCGGTCTTCACCAGCGGGCTTTCGCAGATCGTGCGCGCGATGGCTTTTGCGGATGCATCGTTGGCGGCGCCTTCGACGTTCACGGTGACCAGCTTCGTCGCACCTTCGCCGTCGCGCACGATTTGAATAGCCAGATCTGCCAGCACGCGCGAAAGCGCCGCGCGGAAATCGGCAAGGCGCTCATCCTTGGCGTCGGCGATCGGCGGTACCTTTGCTTGGCCCGTGGCGAACAGCAGTACGCAATCGTTTGTCGAACGATCGCCGTCGACGGTGATGGAGTTGAAGCTCGTCTCGGTTTCCTGACGCAGCATCGTCTTCAAGATCGGGGCGGAGAGGGCGGCGTCGGTGAAGACGAACGCCAGCATCGTCGCCATATCGGGCGCGATCATCCCCGAACCCTTGGCAATACCGGCGATGCGCACTTCGGCGTCACCGATCTTGCATGTCGCGCCCGCGCCCTTCGGAAACGTGTCCGTCGTCATGATCGCGGCGGCGGCCTGGGGCCAGCTCACCGGCGCCAATTCCATCTTCGGCAAAGCGGCGGCGATCTTGGAATCGTCAAGCACGACACCAATCACGCCGGTGGATGCTGAAAGCATCTCGCGTGCTTCGACGCCGAGCTTTTCGCCAGCTGCTTCGAGTGAGCGTTTGCACGCCGCGTCGCCTGCAGGTCCTGTGAAGGAGTTGGCGCAACCTGCGTTCACGAGCAGTCCGCGCGAGCCGCCGCGTGTCGCGGAGAGCGCTTGCTTGCACCAATCCGTAGGCGCCGAGCCGACAGCGTTCGAGGTGAACACGCCAGCGGCTTTCGTGCCCTTCACACATCGGATGAGCAGCAAGTCTGGTCGCTCGTGCTTGTAGAAGCCCGCGCGACCGATCGCTGCCTCAAGCCCCGCAATCTCCGGCAGGTCTGGAAAGCTAGCGGGTGCGAGAGGGCTGATCTTAGAGTCAGGCTTCATGCGTCTGCGTGTAGTGCGTGGCGTCGTGCTTCGACAAGCTCAGCATGACGCCATGGCCGCATTGGCGCGAACCTCATAGTAGCGTCGGCCTGAGCCTGTCGAAGGCCAGAGCGGGCCACCGCTATTGCGTGCCGCCGGTTTCTTCCTGCGCGGGTTGCGTTGCGGGCTGCGCGGCTGGTTGCTGCGTTTGCGGACGCTGCGCTGGAGGCGCCGCCGTCTGCGGTGCTGGGTTCGGCGTTTGCCCACCGGTCACGCCGCCGGGGCCCATCGGAAATGGGAAGGGCGGCGCGTTGGCGTCGGGCTCCGGCGTAGTTGGCCGAACAGGTTCAGCATCGCCCGGCGCGGTGACTTCGCCGCCGCCTTCTACGCCTTCTTCAGGCTGGCGCAGCCGCTCGACGCGTGCGTCGCGCTGCAGGCGTTCCTCAAGCTGGGTGACTTCTTGGTAGCGCAACCAATCGATGATGCGGGGGCGCAACGTCTCCAAGCTCTGCACGCCGCGGGCGCGGCGATCGACGAGCTGGAAAATGTGCCAGGTGTTCTCGAGTTGGATCGGGCCGATAAGGCTACCGATGCTGGTGCTTTCGACTTCTTGGCGCATGGCCGTGGTCAGGTCGCCGATGGCGTTGAAGCCCAGATCGCCGCCGTCGCCGCTGGTATTTTGCTCGAACGCGATCACTTCAAATCGTTCGCCCTGATCCAGCCGTCTTTTGGCCTGATCGGCAGCTTCTCGTGATGTGAACACGATTTGGCGCAGATGGACTTCCTCGCCTTGGCCCAGCCGGCTCGCATTTTCGCGGTAGAGACGCTCGATCGCTTCCGGGTCGGTCGCGCGGGCGTCGATCTCGTCATAAATCGAGGCGGCCAGGACGCGCTCGCGGGCGTTTTCGATCTGGCGACGGACGTCGGCGCGGCGATCGAGCCCACGCGCTTCGGCTTCCATCGCAAAAAGGCGCATTTGAATGAGCTCTTCCAGCGCGATGTAGAAAGCGTCGGAATTGGCGTCCAAATCCTCGGTTTCGCGCAGCCAACCACGCGCCACCGCGTGGGCGCGGACGTCCTCGATGTAGATCGGCCGGCCATTGACGGTCGCAGCCACGATCGGGTCTGTTCCGCCAGCGTTGTCGCCACCGGAATCGCGGCCCAGGCCGCAGCCAGCCAGCGTCAATGCTGCCGCGAAAAGAACCGCGTTAATGAGGGCGCGCTTCGGCGTTGCCATGCGTTCTGCTTTCCTGATCCAGGCGCGTGCAAGGCTTGCGCCCAAGAAGGCGTTCTTTGGGCCGCATTGACACGTCCAGGGGCCGCTCTTAAGTCTCGCCAGCGCACGTGTCGAGGGTGTTTTCGCACGCAAGCGCGCGTTGGTGGGACCCTAAAAGGTCAATTAACTCAAAGCACTAGACGATCCGCCCCGCGCCCTCCCAAAAGCGGCGCCTTAACCATTTAGAACGCGCATATGCTCAATCTCGCCAAGCAGATTTTCGGCTCAGTCAACGAGCGCAAGGTGCGCCACCTGAAGCCGATGGTGCAGCGGATCAACGCCCTAGAGCCGACCTTCGAGGCGCTCTCCGACGAGGCGCTCCGAAACAAGACCAGCGAGTATCGTCACAAACTCGCGCGCGGCGCGAAGATCGAAGAAGTGCTTCCGGAGGCGTTCGCCACTGTGCGCGAGGCTTCGAAGCGTGTGCTCGGCCAGCGCCATTACGATGTGCAGCTGATGGGCGGCATGATCCTGCACTCGGGCAAGATCGCGGAAATGCGCACCGGCGAAGGCAAGACGCTTGTCGCGACGCTGCCGACCTATCTCAACGCGCTTGAGAGCCGCGGTGTCCACGTCATCACCGTGAACGACTATCTCGCGAAGCGCGACAGCGAATGGATGGGCCAGATCTACCGCTTCCTCGGCTTGAGCGTCGGCGTCATTGTCCATGGCCTCTACGACAACGAGCGCCGCCAAGCGTACGCCGCTGACGTCACCTACGGCACCAACAACGAATTCGGCTTCGACTATCTGCGCGACAACATGAAGTACTCGCTGGGCGAGATGGTTCAGCGTGGCCACCGCTTCGCGATCGTCGACGAAGTCGACTCGATCCTGATCGACGAAGCGCGCACGCCGCTCATCATCTCGGGCCCGACCGAAGATCGCAGCGAGTTTTACAAGTCGATCGACGCCATTATTCCGCTGCTGCGCCCTGAGCACTTCGAGCACGATGAGAAGCAGCGTTCGGTGGTGTTCACCGAAGTCGGCTCCGAGCGCATGGAAGAAATGCTGGTTGAGCGCGGCCTGCTGCAAGGCTCGCTCTACGAACCATCCAACATCACCATCGTGCACCACGCCAACCAGGCGCTGCGCGCGCATAAGCTTTTTTCGCGCGACAAGGACTACATCGTCAAAGAAGGCGAGATCGTTCTCATCGACGAGTTCACCGGCCGCATGATGCATGGCCGCCGGATGTCGGAAGGCCTGCACCAGGCTATCGAAGCAAAGGAGCAGGTGCAGGTTCAGCCTGAGAACCAGACGCTCGCGTCGATCACATTCCAGAACTACTTCCGTCTTTACGACAAGCTCGGCGGCATGACCGGCACGGCGTCGACCGAGGCGATGGAATTCGGCGACATCTACAAGCTCGACGTCGTCGAAGTGCCGACGAACCGTCCGGTGAAGCGCGAAGATTCCGACGACGAAGTTTATCGGACCGCGAAAGAGAAATACAAAGCCGTCATCACCGACATTGAAGAGACGCACCGCAAGCAACAACCGGTGCTGGTCGGCACGGTGTCGATCGAGAAATCGGAATTCCTCTCGAACCTGCTGAAGCAGCGCGGCATTCCGCACCAAGTGCTGAACGCCCGCTATCACGAGCAGGAAGCGCAGATTGTCGCGCAAGCTGGCGTGCCCGGCGCAGTGACGATCGCCACCAACATGGCCGGCCGCGGCACCGACATTCAGCTTGGCGGCAACGTCGACATGCGGCTGAAGTCCGCGCTGAAGGGCGATGAAACGCCCGATCAGATCGCGGCGCTGAAGCGTCAGATCACGGTCGACATCGAGCAGAAGAAGCGCGTCGCGCTTGATGCGGGCGGTCTCTACGTGCTCGGCACCGAGCGTCACGAGAGCCGCCGTATCGACAACCAGCTGCGCGGCCGTACTGGCCGTCAGGGCGACCCCGGCAAGTCGAAATTCTACATCTGCCTTGAAGACGATCTGCTGCGCATCTTCGCCGCCGATCGTCTCGACGCGATCATGCGCGGTCTCGGCATTCAAGAAGGTGAAGCCATCGTCCACCCGTGGATGAACAAGGCGCTCGAAACTTCGCAACGCCGCGTCGAACAACGCAACTTCGAAATCCGCAAAAACCTGCTGAAGTACGACGACGTCATCAACGACCAGCGCAAGGCGATCTTCGAACAGCGTATCGAGTTCATGCGCACCGCCGATGTCGCGCCGATCGTGAAGGACATGCGTCACGACGTCGTCGAGAAGCTGGTTTGGCGTCACATGCCGGAGAAGGCGTATCCCGAACAGTGGAACACGCCGGAGCTGATCGTGGAGGCCGAAGAAATCTTCGGCTTCAGACCGCCTGTCGATGTATGGGCCGCTGAAGAGGGCATCGCCCAGCAAGAGATCATCGAACGCCTCACGCGCGACGTTGATCAAGCTTACGCGCAGAAGGCCGCGCAGCTCGGGCCCGAGCGCCTGCGTGCCGTCGAGAAGCAAGTTCTGCTCAGCGTCGTCGACATGCGCTGGCGCGAGCACTTGTCGTTCCTCGATCACCTGCGCAGCGTCATCCACTTGCGTGGCTACGCGCAGCGCGATCCGCTGAACGAGTTCAAGACCGAAGCGTTCACCTTGTTCGAACGCATGCTCTTGGATCTGCGCACGACAATCACGCGCATGTTGCTCCGCCTGCAAATCGGTCAAGCCGACGAAGCGGCGCTGGCGCCGCGCGCGCCGACGACGACCTACGAGATCCACCAGAACCCGGATACAGGCGAAAACGAAATGGCGCGCCGCGACGATATTCCGCCGCTCGCGCCGGATGGTTTCGATCGCCACAATCCGACGACCTGGGGCAAGGTTTCGCGCAACGCCCCGTGTCCGTGCGGCTCAGGCAAGAAGTTCAAGTATTGCCACGGCCAAGAGGTGAGCGCCTAACGCTGGCTTCCCGCGCGCGGGAAGACGAGTGGTTGGTCCGTCGCGAAGCCGTTGACGACGCGATACGTGAGCGTGCCGTTCTCCAAAGACTGCAGTTCAATCTGCGCGCCATAGAGCGTGACTGTGCGCGGCATCGTTGCCTTCGCCACCGTTGTGCGCAGGTCCGTCAGCGGCGCGCTGACATCGCCTTCGCGCGAGCGCACTTCGATATTAGCGACATCGCCGACGATGCGCGCCGCGATCTCGACCGTCACCGGCGCGATCGTGGTTTGCTCCAACGGCGTGAATGGCACGGGCGAGGGAATGCCGGCCGTCGCGATGGTGACATCGCCGCCGCCAACATGCGCCACTGGACCCATCTGCCACGCGCCGCTGACTGCGCGCGAGCTGGTCACATTCACTTGCATGAAGGCCAGATTGTCGAACACGCGATCGCCATTGGTGTTGGCGAGGCACGTGCGCGTGATCATCGGCGGGCGTAGCGGGTTGGTGACGTTCGATGATGTCGCAGACGTGCAGAACATCTGCACGCCACGCCGCGACTGCAGCGCGACCGGGAAGAGCTCGGTGCCAGGTGGCAGGGCGAAGGTGAGCGACGCGTTGCCGACCGGGATCGAGCCCGCCACCGGCGCATCGGTGCGTACAACGCCGATGACGTTGGCTTGCTGCGTCAGCAGCACTGCCGTGCCTGTGGCCGTCTGTGGCTCAGTGACAAACACGGTTGTTGCGGGCGCCAACACGGGGGAAGCGAACTCGCTGATCGTTGCCGGCGGCGTTGTTTGCGCCATCAGCAAAGGTGTGAGTGCGAACGTAAGCGCCGCAATCGCGTAGCGTTTCATGAACGCGGCCCGGCCAGGTCGGTGAGCAGCACGCGCCAGTGCGTCAGCCCCTTATAGAAGCTGTCGACCGGCACGCGCTCGTTGAGGCCGTGCGCGAAATCATCCGCATCCGCGATGAAGATGGCGCCGACGCCATAGGTCGGGATGCCTGCGGCACGGAAGTAGAGCCCGTCGGTCGCGCCTGCCGACATATAAGGCGTGATGATCGCGTCTGGATATGAAGCATGCGCCGCGCGCGCCGCCGCCTGCATCACATCGGGCCGTAGCGGCGAGGCGTCCGACGCGCTCGATGGGCCGAGCTGCGTGACTTCGACCTTCGATCCCGCAATTGATTGGAGCTCGCTCAGCACGTCGTTCACCGCAACGCCCGGAAAGATCCGGCAGTTCACCGTCGCGCTCGCGTTCTGCGGCAGTGCGTTGTCGGCGTGACCGCCGGCGAGCCTCGTCGCGACGCAGGTCGTGCGCATCATCGACGAGAGCGAGACGTTGTTGGAGAGCGTGCGCGCCGCCGTGCGATCGCCTGGGCGCTCCGCGAAGCGGCGCAAAGCTTGGCCTTCGGCGCCAGGAAATACGCCGGCTGAGTTGCGGAAGCTTTCGATCGTCGTGTCGTTCCACATCACCGGGAACTGGAACGCGCGCAGCCGCGTCAGCGCATCGCCCAGATCGTAGATCGCGTTGTCCGCGCGCGGCTGCGAGGAGTGGCCGCCCGGATTGCGCGCCGTGAAGGTGAAGCTGGCGTAGGTTTTCTCCGCCGTCTGCACTACGTAAGCGACGCCGCGGCCATTGCCATCGAGTTGTCCGCCGCCGGCATCAGAGTTGAGTGCATATTCGGCATTGCCCAGCAGATCGCGATTGTCACGCAGCAGCGCTTCGGTCGTTGCGCCTGTGGTTTCTTCGTCGCCGGAAAACCAGATGATCAGATCGCGCGTCGGCATGAAGCCTTCGGCCTTCAGCGTCAGGAACGTCGAGGCCAGGTGCACGATGCCGGCCTTGTTGTCGCTCGTGCCGCGGCCGAAGAAGAAGCCATTCTCTTCCACAAGCGCAAACGGATCACGCTCCCAGTCGCTGCGCCGCGCCGGCACCACGTCCATGTGCGCCAGCAGCAGGATCGGACGCCCGCCCGTGCCATTGCCGCGATAGCGCACGACGAGGCCGGCAAACCCATCTGAGGTCAGCACCCGCACGTCGTCGGCTGGAAAGCCCGCGGCGCGGAAACGTTCGGCGAGGTAGGCCGCCATTTGCGGCGTCTGCGCGCCTTCTGTCGATGTGTCGAAAGCAATGACGCGCTGAAACATCTCGCGCGCTTGTGCGCGTTGCGCGTCGCTCGGCGCTTGCGCCGCTGCTGCGCCGGCAAATCCGCAAAAGAAGAGGGCGCCTGCTGCAAGCGCCCGCCACGTCGTGCCCATGAATTTCCCCACTCGTTTCGGCCATGCTGGCGGCCGGTTAGCGCTTTGGCAAGGGATTGAGCGCAGGGCTACTGAGATGTCCATCGCGCATGCACCGGCCGGCGCAAACGCCCTCCAGGAGCGAAGCGGTTTTGCGCGCTGGGAGCCGGTCGCTGCGGCGCTGTGTCTCGCGCAATTCTCCGAGCCGCTGTTCGCTGCGATCGCACAAAGCCAAGGCGCTACGGAACCGCCGGGGTATGCGCGACTGTTCTTCGTGCCCGTGTATGCGTTCCTGGCGTGGGTGCTTTGGCGCGACCGCGCGCAGGCGGCGCGTGCGGCGGTTGCGACACCTCTGTTGCTAGGCTTGCTCGCGCTCGCCGCGCTCTCGACGCTTTGGTCGATCGATGGCGGCGGGACGCTCCGCCGCTCGGTGTGGCTCGCGCTGACAATGGCGTTCTCGCTCTACTTGGCGTGGCGCTACGATTGGCGCGGCCTGCTCCATATCATCGGCGGCGGCTTCGTCGTTTTGATCGCCGGCTCGCTCGCGCTTGGTCTGCTCGCGCCGAACATTGGCCGCATGACGTTCGAGCACCCCGGTGCGTGGTCAGGTCTCTGGACGCACAAGAACACACTCGGTGGCATCATGGCGCTTGGCGCCTCTGTCTGCGCCGCTGCCGCGATCGTCACGCCGGAACGCCGCAAGCTTTGGATCATTGCGTCGCTCGGCGCGCTTGCGCTTGTAGTGCTGTCGACGTCGAAGACGGCTCTTGTCGCTTCCGCCCTGGGGCTCGGTGTGATTGCGCTGGGCATGATCGTTCGCTGCGGGCCGGTGCAAACAATTGTTACTGGCGCGATTGTGGTCACTGCGTTGATCGCGGGTGCGGGGATTGTTCTGCTTGCGCCAGACATCGTCGTTGCCGCACTTGGTCGCGATCTCACGCTCACCGGCCGGACCGAAATCTGGGAAGCTTCTGCGCGTTTTGTCGAAGCGCAGCCGTGGCTTGGCTACGGCTACTACGCGTTTTGGCTGCCCGAGAACGGTCCGGCCTACTGGGTGCGTCAGGCGGTGGCGTGGCCGGTCGCGTCCGCGCACTCGAGCTGGCTCGAGCTCGCGCTTGGCCTCGGCCGTGTTGGCGTTGCACTCTTTGCGCTTCAGCTCATTGCGACGCTCACGCGCGGCGCCCGCGCGATTGCCGAGCCGCAAGCTGGCCTCTGGGCGCCGGCGTTTTTGGCGACGTTTGCGCTCTACACGCTCTCTGAGAGTCACGCGCTGCAAGCGAACAATCTCTTCTGGATCATTTACGTGGCGGTCGCGGCGCGACTCGCGCTTGATGCGAGGCAATCCCGATGACCGCCATCCTTATTCTCGGCGTCGATCCCGGTCTCAATCGTTGCGGCTGGGGATTGGTCGCGAGCGAAGGTTCGCGGCTCAGTCACGTTGCGCATGGCGTGATCAAGCCGCCAAACCACCAACAGCTCGCGTCGCGTTTGCATGACGTGTTCGCGGGCCTAAGCGAAGTGATCGAACGCTACCAACCGCATGAAGCGGCGGTCGAAGAGACGTTCGTCAATTCGAACGCCCGCGCCGCGCTCGTCCTGGGCCAAGCGCGTGGTGTCGCTCTTGCAGCTGCCGCAAGCCGAGGTTTGACCGTCGCCGAATACGCGCCTGCCACGATCAAGAAGGCCGTCGTTGGCTCAGGCGCGGCGGACAAGACCCAGATTGCCTTCATGGTGCAGCGCCTACTGCCTACGGCTGGGCCGGTCAGCGCCGACGCGGCGGATGCCCTGGGCATTGCGCTCTGCCACGCCGCTCACGGCGGGTTCCGCCGCCGCGTGACCCCCTAGGGAACTTTACCCCGATGACGGTGTTGTGCTCCGATGGACCAGGCGTTGGCGCGCCTGCGTCGTGCGGGTTCTGAATGGCGGAGGACAATCACACCCCTGCTGATGCAGCGCAGCTGCTCACTTCGCTCCGCGTGAGCGAGGCGCGGCTACGCGGGGTGTTGGACAGCATTTCGGATGGCTTCTACGCCGTCGATCGCCAATGGCGGATCAGCGAGTTCAATCCCGCCGCCGAAACGTACTTCCGCATCAAGCGCGACGACATCATCGGCCGCGATCTTTGGGAATTGATCCCCAACGCCAGCGATCAATTCAAGGACATGCTACGCGCCGCGATGGAAGGCGCGCCGATGGCCGTGCTCGAAGCGCGTTCACTCTATCGGCCGGACCGGCAGGTCGAGCTCCGTATCGCGCCTACCGAGGAGGGGCTTTGCGTTGCTCTGACAGACATCACTGATCGTGAGCAAACGCGCGCCCGACTTGAGAAGGCAGTTGTAGAGCGAACGGCGGCGCTGCAAGCGAGCGAACTTCGTATTCGCAGCATCTTCGAAACCTCGCACCTTTTTCAGGGACTCGTCGCGCGGGACGGCACGCTGCTCGATTGCAACACGGCTTCGCTCGCCGCGATCAAGGCGCGGAAGGACGATGTGTGCGGGCTAAAGCTCTGGGAGACGCCATGGGTGAGCGCCACGCAAGCGAACGTAGAGTTCATTCGCGAGTCCGTCGTTCGCGTTGCGCAGGGCCAAAGCGTCAGCAACCCAAACATCGCCCTCGACCTGCCAACGGGCATTCGATCTTTCGATTTTGCCTTGCGCCCTGTGAAGGACGACGCTGGCGTCGTTATTTCGCTGGTGTTCGAAGCGAACGAAATCACTGCGCGGCTCAAAGCGGAGGAAGAGTTGCGCCAGGCGCAGAAGCTTGAGGCTGTCGGTCAGCTTACTGGCGGCGTCGCGCACGATTTCAACAACCTGCTGATGGTGATTTCGGGCGGCCTCAACATGCTGGAGCGTTCGGACACGCCTGATCGCCGCAAGATGCTGATGGGGCGGATGCGCGAGGCGGTTGAGCGTGGCGCCAATCTGACAAAGCAATTGCTGGCGTTCTCGCGCCGCGAAGCGCTCAGCCCGCGCTCGATTGCGTTGGCTGACTATCTCGCCGGCATGAACGACCTGCTGAGCCGTAGTCTCGGTGTGAATGTTCGCGTGGCGGTGGACGTGCCCACGGATGTTGCGCCCGTGTCGGCCGATCCGAACGCGCTTCAACTCGCGATACTCAATCTCGCCGTCAACGCACGCGATGCCATGAACGATAGCGGCGTCGTCAACATTCGCGCTCAGAACGGCAAGCCGAGCGATCGCAGCGCGCCTTGCGTCAGCATTTCGGTGAGCGACACCGGTTCGGGCATGGCGCCCGATGTGCGCGCGCGCATTTTCGAGCCGTTTTTCACGACGAAGGAGACCGGGAAGGGCTCTGGCCTAGGTCTCGCGCAGGTGCACGGTTTCGCCGAGCAATCGGGGGGCCATGTTGAAGTGGAGAGTTCGGAAGGCGCGGGCACGACCATAACGTTGGTCTTGCCGCGAGGAGAAGCAGTCGTAGAGGAGCCGGCGGCGGTCGCCCCTGCGGCGGTGGAGGCTTCGCCATCTGACGAGGTTGGTGAGGCGCTGCTTGTAGAAGACGACGACAATGTCGCCGCGCTCACCGGCGAGATGCTGGGCTATCTCGGCTGGCGCGTGACTCGCGTCGCCAGCGCGGAGGCGGCGCTCGGCGCCATCACCAACGGCCTCGACGTTGGCCTCGTCTTCTCTGACGTGATGATGCCGGGTGGCAAGAACGGCATCGAGTTGGCGCAAGCGCTGCGCCAACGTCACGTCGATCTGCCGATCGTGCTCGCCAGCGGCTATACGGAGTCCGTCTATCGCGACGCGGAGCGGGAAGGTCTGCTGCTGCTCTCGAAGCCGTTCAACATGGACACGCTGGCGGCCGCGATCGAAGCGGCGCGCCAGGCGCGTTGACTCACCAGATCGTCACGCGATCGGCCGGCGGCAAGTAAAGCGCATCGCCCGGCTGCACGTTGAACGCCTCGTACCACGCATCCATGTTGCGCGCCGGCCCATTGACGCGATAGCGCGCCGGCGAGTGCGGATCTGTCATCACTTGATTGCGCAGCGATTGATCGCGCCGCAATTCACGCCGGCATTGCGCACGCGACATATAGAAACGCTGCACGCCCGTCGTGCCGTCGAGCACCGGGGCTTCCTGGCCGTTGAGCGAGAGGCGATACGCATGCAGCGCAACCTGCAAGCCGCCGCAATCGCCAATGTTCTCGCCGAGCGTCAGCTGGCCGTTGACGTTCAAGTCCGGCAACGGCTCAAACTCGTTGTACTGCGCCACAAGCCGCTGCGTGAGCGCTTGGAAACGCTGCACGTCGTCGGCATGCCACCAATCGCGCAGCACGCCGCGCGCATCTGACTTCGCGCCTTGATCGTCAAAGCCGTGACCCATTTCGTGGCCAATGACGCCGCCGACGCCGCCATAATTGCACGCAGGATCCGCGTTCGGATCGAACAGTGGCGGCTGCAAATAGCCGGCCGGGAAGACGATCTCGTTGAACACTGGGTTGTAGTAGGCGTTCACCGTGTGCGGCGGCATGAACCACTCATCGCGATCCGTCGGACGCGAGAGGCGGCCGAGATCGAAATCGTTTGTCCATTTGGCGAAGCGCTCCGCGTTGCCGAACGCATCGCCCGCGCGCACGTCGAAGCCGGAATAGTCTTTCCAATGATCCGGATAGCCGATCTTCGGGCGGAACGAAGCAAGCTTTTCGCGCGCCGCGACTTTGGTTTCCGCGCTCATCCAGGCAACGGCGTCGATGCGCTCGCCATAAGCACGGCGCATATTCTCGACCAGCGCCAGGACCTGCGCCTTTGCTTCCGCCGAGAAGTGGCGGCGCACGTAGAGTTCGCCGACTGCTTCACCGAGCGTGCCGTTCACCGAAGCAATGGCGCGCTTCCAGCGTTCGCGCTGTTGCGGCTGGCCGTTGAGGGCGCGGCCATAGAAAGCGAAGTTCGCGTCGTCGATCGCGCGTGGCAGCACGTTGGCGTAGCCGCGCACATAGTGCCAGGTGATGTAGTCGCGCCAGGTCGAGACCGGCGTCGCCATGCAGAGGTTCGCCAGCGGGCCAATCGCGCTTAACTCCGCAACCACGAACTCTTGCGCATTGCCCAACCCCGATGCATCGAACCGCGCGGCCCACGGATAGCGGGGCGCCAGCGCCGTAACTTGCGCGCGGGTCTTTAGATTGTAGGTGCGCTCCCGCTCGCGGCGCTCTGCGATCGGCCAATGCAGCTCGGCGATCCGTGTTTCGAACGCCAGGATGCGTTGCGCTTTTGCCGCGCCGCCGCTTTGGCCGATGAGTTCGAACATTTGCGCAATGGTCGCGGTGTATTGCGCGCGTTGTTCGGGAAAGACGCCGTCCGTCTTGCGATAATATTCGCGCTCCGGCAGGCCCAGGCCACCATGCGTGATGCCGGTGATGTAGCGATCAGGATTGCCTTCATCGAGCGTGACGCCCATGTCGATCGGCGTCGAGATGCCGACCTCCGGCCGCGAGATCAATCGCATCACTTGCTCATGCGTGCGCAGCGCCGCGATTTCGGTCAGCACCGGCTGCAGCGGCTCAAGCCCGCGCGCGTCGATCGCATTCTGATTGAGGTAGGCGTTGTAATAGTCCGCGATCTTCTGCGTGTTCGATCCAGGTGCGCCGCCGGCGAGCGCTGCCTCTTCGATCAACGTGCGCACATCGCGCTCAGCCTTCTCCTGCAGAATCGCGTTGGTGCCCCAGGTGGTGCGGTCGTCGGGGATGGTGTTGTTCGCGAACCAGCCGCCATTCATGTGCTGGAAGAAGTCGTCGCCCGGCTTCACGTTCATGTCGCGCGACGCCAGGTCGATGCCGAACGCGCCGATCGCCGCGCGAGGCGCTGGCGTAGCAGCAGTAGCGCCCCCGCCAACACCCGTGCCGCTACCGCCGCCCGAGGCGCAGCCCGCGAGCAAAGCGACGGAAGAGGCCGTAACGGCCCGGCGTGTGAACATCGTCATCTAGTCCCCCTAAGGAATCCGGTTTGCCGCACTGGGCGGGATCGGGCTAGGGGGCTCAACGGCTTTGAGACGAGCCGACATTCTCAAGCGGCGCTTGCGCTATTTGCGTGCCGAGTTGAAGCTCGGCCTATGATCCGCAACTCGATTGTCGCCGCCCTGATGCTCACAGCGTGCGCCTCGCCGCCAGCTGATGCGCCCAGCACGCCCGCGCCGACATATGACGAGCGTTCAGCTTGCGCGGATGCCCCTGCGGACAGCCCGATTTGCATCGAGGATGTCAGTGATATCGATGAAGTAATCGCTCGTGCGGCTCTCGGTGATCAGGAGTTCGCGCTCCGCCGTGATGGCGATCATCTCACGGCCTTTGCGCGCGTGCCTGCTGAAAGCGCCAACGTGTGCTGCTCGCTTCAAGGTCCGATGACGCGCATCGGCCAAACCGATCTCTTCGTCATCCGCTATCGTCTCGCCCGCCTGGATGAAGCAGCGCTCAGCTTCATTCCACCGGCCTGGTTCATGAGCGCGCGCAACATCCGCGACGAGGACGTGCTGCGCTGGTTTGGCTCGAACGCGCGGCCGCGTCCCGCAGTGGTTGAAGACCTCCGCGGTGAACGTTTTGAGCGCACCTTATGGAGCGAACATCTCGGTGAGACGCGGCGCATCTACTTCTATCTGCCGCCGGGCTACGATCGCTCCCGCACATACCCCGCCGTGTTCATGGCCGATGGCGCCAACGCGATGGTGCTCGCGCCGCTGTTTGAGCGCCTCATCAACGACGGCGTGATGGCGCCTGCCGTGTTCATCGGCGCGGGCTCGGGGCAGGAGGCCATCGTTGAAGATCGCTCGAGCCTCGGCATCTCCGATTTTCGCGCCGCAGATTATCTTCCGGGCTACGAAGGCGCGGGCGATCGCTATGAACGGCACCTGCGCTTCTTCACTGAAGAACTCGTCGCCTATGCGACCCGAGAGTTCAGCATCACCACCAATCCCGCGCAGCGCGCCGTCACTGGCTTCTCCAACGGCGGTTCGTTCAGCCTCTACGCGGCGCTGCGTCGGCCGGACGTGCTCGGCATCTCCATGCCGCTCTCGCCAAGCTGGCGGCCGCTGACTGACGCCGATTTCTCGCAAGCCCCGCGCGCGCGTTTCCTGATGGCGGCCGGCCTCTACGAAATCCGCCGCCATCGCCGCGCAAGCCAATTCGCCGAGGCGCTGCGGACGCGCGGTTACGACGTCACCATGGAAACCCCGGTGATGGCGCATGACCGCGATCAGGAAGCCGCCATGCTGGCGCGCTACCTTCCCATCGCATTTCCGCCTACAGAGCGCTGAAATAGCTGCGGTTTCCTCCGAAAAGACGGCCCGAGACCCAATCCGCGCGTTCCGCGCGCGCGCGAATCCGCGCAACAGGAGCGTTGAGAGGTCAGAATGATCGGGTCTTTGAGCGGAACAGTCGCTGCCGTCGGCGAGGATACGGCGCTGATTGAAGTCGGCGGCGTGGGCTATGTCGTGCAATCCGGCGGGCGCACTTTGGCGCGCCTGCAAGTCGGCGGCCCGGCGCGGCTCTTTATCGAAACGCACGTGCGCGAAGACGCGATCAAGCTGTTCGGCTTCGCCTCGGAAGAAGAGCGCGCCTGGTTCGCGCATCTGCAGACCATTCCCGGCGTCGGCGCCAAGGTCGCGCTCGGCATTCTCGATGCGATGCCGCCCGAAGCACTCGCCGACGCGATCGCGCTGCAAGACAAGGCCGCGTTCGCCCGCGCCAACGGCGTCGGCCCCAAGCTCGCTGCGCGTCTGGCGACGGAACTGACCGGCAAAGGCGGGCCAAAGGGCTTCATCGGTCTCGCCAGCGCGATTGCGCCGCGCGCGGCAAGCGCCGGCGCAACCAGCGCCAGCGGCGCGCGCGCCGAAGCCGTGTCAGCTCTGGTAAACCTCGGCATCGATCAATCGAGCGCCGCGCGCGCCGTCGCGTCAGCCGCAAAGCTATTCGAAGCTGACGCGCCCGCGCCCGAGCTTATTCGCGCGGCGCTGAAAGAGGTCAGCCGCTAGGCGTTGAGCTTCGCTAAGCCTTCAGTCGAGACGCAGCCCTCGGTGTGCGTGTCGTCGAACATCGGGCGCATCTCGCAGACACCTTCCCAGCCTTCAGCGTATTTCGCGTGCAGCTCCATGAATTGAATCGCCGACGCGATCGCTTCCTCGCGCGTCGCGAAGTCGAAGATGGCGTAGCCGCCGAGGACTTCCTTGGTTTCCGTGAAGGGCCCGTCGATCACCTTTACTTTGCCGCGCCGCAGTTCGATGCGGGCGCTGCCCATCACCGTCGGCAACAGGCCGCCTTGGGAAATCATGCGGCCGGCGGCCAGCTCTTGTTTGGCCAGCTTGTCCATTTCCACCATCAGCCGCTCTGGCGGCGGCTTGCCGTCTTCAACGGCGGAAACGAGATACATATAGCGCATGGGATGCCTTTCTGATGCCGCGCCCAAGCGGCGCTAGGCGAAGGACGAACGCCCGCGATCAGAGCCGACGTTTCATTTTTCAATCTACTCACAGGCGTGTGTGGACTAGGCGATCTTGCTGATCTCGAACTCGTGCGCCGCGACGCGGACGCTGTCGCCAGGCTCTTTGCCAAGTAGCGCCTGCGCGAGCGGCGAGACGTGGCTTAGCGTGCCGTTTTCGGGCTCAGCTTCGTCTTCGCCAACGATGCGATAGGTCTGCGAAATGCCGTCGTCGCGCTCGACCGTCACCGTGCAGCCGAAGCGCACGACGCTGCAATCCGCTGGCTTGGCCACAAGCTGCGCATTGCTGCGGCGCGCGCTCCAATAGCGCAGATCGCGGCTGATCCGCGCTCGCGCGGCGCGATCATCGCCAACGCTGGCAAGCTCCGCGCTCAGGCGCGCGACTTCCGCCTCGATCGCCGCCAGACCTTCAGCGGTGACAAGATTAGGCGCAGTCGAGATCGGCCGGTCGGTCACATCCTCGACGGCGTCGTCGTCCTCTTTGACAAACGCGCGGCTCATAGCTCTTGAGCTTAGGCCGCGCACGAGCGTGAACAAGTCCTCAGGCCTGCGACGCCTCATCAACAATTGCGGCGGCAGTGGCGCCGAAGCCGAACATCGGTCGCATCTCGCAGACGCCTTCCCATTCCGGCCAATGCTCGCGGTGCAGTTCCATGAAGCTCTGCGCTGCGGCGAGCGCTTCCTCGCGTGTGGCGAATTCGAAGATAGCGAAGCCGCCCAGTACTTCCTTGGTTTCGGCGAAGGGGCCGTCGGTTGTCTTGAGCTGGCCGCGGCGCGATTCAATGCGGGCACCCATGGCTGTCGGCATGAGGCCGCCGCGCGCGATCATGCGACCCGCGGCCATCTCCCTTTCGGAGAGTTTCTCGATCTCGTCGATCATCCGTTGCGACGGAGGCGGGGCGCCGTTTTCGACGCCGGACGTCAAGAACATGTAGCGCATGGGTGATCCTTTCCTGGGCGGCCATAAGCGGCGCTGACCTCAGGACGAACCGGCCATTGGGCGGCCGACGTTTCATTCTGTGGATAATTTCAGGCCGCTTGAGCCGGCTTGGCCGTGTCCGCGGCTTGGACCGGCGCCACGCGCGCCAGCACAGGCGTGCGCAGCACGAAGAGCGCGCCTTCCGGCCGGCATTCGGCGCTGACGTCACCGCCCAGCAACCGCGCCACGCGCCGCGTGATGGCGAGCCCCAGGCTCGCGCCGCCGCGATTGGCTTCGTCGGCTTGCGCGAACGGATCGAAGAGGCGCTCGATCGCCGCAGCATCGAGCTTTGCGCCCGCGGCCAGCACCTCGATATCGAACCACTCGCCGCCGTTCTGGCTGACACGGCTCGCGCGCAGCGTGACATCGCTCTCAGCGCAGAGCAGGGCGCCCGACACAAGATTGGCCACGCACTGGCTCAGCCGGAATTCGTCGCTCACGCCTTGGCCAAGCTCATCACTGACTTCGGCGTTCACGCGCTTGCCGGATGCTTCCGCAAACGAACGCGTAGTGATCACGGCGCTATCGATCATCTCAGCGGCGTCGAACCAGCTCACATTCAGCGAAAGCTTGCCTGCTTCGATCTTGGAAATGTCGAGCAGTTCGTTGACCAAGTGCAGCAAGCGCCGTGAGGCCAGCAGCACTTTGTCCAGATCGTCCTGATCCGTCGCGCGCGCGTCTTCTTCTGCCGCTTCGCGCAGAATTTCGCTGTAGCCGATAATGGCGTTCAGCGGCGAGCGCAGTTCGTGGCTCACATTTGCAATAAACTGCGATTTCTCGACGTTTGCGCTTTCGGCGCGCGTGCGCGCTGCTTGCTGCCTCGAGATGCTCTCGACCAATTGCCCGCGATGCGCCGCCGCTTGCAGCGCGCTGATCGTGAATACCGCGTTGAGCATCAGCACCGCCGCCACGATGAGTGGCGGACTGCCGAACACAAACGGCGCCGAGCATGCGACGAGAAACGACGGGCCGATGAAGGCGGCCAGCTGCCATCGGTCGTTCGAGAAATAGGTGACGCCTGAAAGCACTGCCGTGCAGAACGTCATCATCGCGACGTACCAACCGATCATCTCGCCAGAGAGCACGCCCGTGAGCGGCGCCGACGCGTAGAGGCACGAGACAAACAGGATGACCAAACGCTGCACCACCCAAAGTGCGCTGCCGCGCGATTGCAGCGCCGGTACGGCGCGCTTCGCCAGCCACGGCCGGCCGCAAAGCTCCCAGAGCGCGATCGCGCCGACATACGCCCCCGCCGCCCACAGCGGCTGCCAGAACAGCGAGCACGTCGCGACGATCGTCGCGAACATGATGCGCCGTTTGACGGCCTTGCCGGCCATCTGCAGGTCCGAGCTGATGTCGGCCTCGGCTTGCTCTTTCTGTGATCGGAGGGAGATGTGTTCGAACATGGTGGTGGGCTCGTTTCGGGCCGACCTTGCGCAACTTACGGTTAAGACCCCGATTGCCCTGCCGTGGCCGCAGCCTGGCGGAACGATTTGCGG
>CADEDT010000037.1 GCA_902826145.1 uncultured Caulobacteraceae bacterium | reverse complement strand
TGGTGCACGTCAGCGAAATGAGCTGGACCAAGAAGAACCTGCACCCGTCGAAGATCCTGAGCACGTCTCAGGAAGTCGACGTGCAAGTGCTCGACGTGGACGGCGAAAAGCGCCGTATCTCGCTCGGCATCAAGCAAGTGCAGAACAATCCGTGGGACGCGTTCATCGCCGACCACCCGGTTGGTTCGGTCATCGAAGGCGAGATCAAGAACATCACCGAGTTCGGTCTGTTCGTTGGCCTCACGCCGGAACTGGACGGCATGGTCCACCTCTCGGACATCGCTTGGGACGTGCAGGGCGAAGAAGCCCTCGCCCGCTTCAACAAGGGCGATGTGGTGAAGGCGAAGGTTCTCGACGTCGACGTTGAGAAAGAGCGCATCTCGCTCGGCATCAAGCAAGTCGACAGCGACCCCATGGCCGACGCGGACTTCAAGCGGGGTCAGATCATCACGGCGAAGGTCGTCGATGTGGCGACCGGCGGCATCGAAGTCGCCTTCGGCGAAGGCGAGGCCCTGCGCACGTTCATTCGCAAGTCTGACCTCTCGCGCGATCGCCAAGAGCAGCGCGCTGACCGCTTCTCGGTCGGCGATCGCCTCGACGCGATGGTGACGGGCTTCGACAAATCGAGCCGCAAGGTTGCGCTGTCGATCAAAGCCATGGAGCTGGCGGACGAGAAGGAAGCCATCGCTCAGTTCGGCTCGTCGGACTCGGGCGCCTCGCTCGGCGACATCCTGGGCGCCGCGCTGAAGGACAAGAAGTAAGCGTAAGCCGCTACCAGCGGTGAGATTGAAGGCCCGGCGGCAACGCCGGGCCTTTTTCTTGGCCTTTTCAATCATCTGGGTGTTGACGTGGGGCGTTGAGCGGTCCTCTATCTCGCGCACGGGGAACCTAAGGGGTCGCGCGAATGCTGCGCTCGGAGCTAGTGACCAGGCTGCAGGAAGAGATGGCGCCGTTGAAGGCCGCCGAGATCGAGCACGCCGTGGACATTGTGCTGGACGAAGTCGCTGTCGCGCTGGCCTCTGGCGGCCGCGTCGAACTACGCGGCTTTGGCGCGTTCTCCGTGCGCAAGCGTGACGCGCGCACGGGGCGAAACCCGCGCACAGGCGCTACCGTGAAGGTCTCCGCCAAGAAGGTCCCCTTCTTCAAGCCGGGCAAGGAGCTCCGGCTGAAGGTCAATGGCGGCGAGGAGCCGTAGCGTCAGGGAACTTTTTCCCGACCACAGCGTTCGAAGCTGATTGGGGGATTTCCGACCTAGATGGCCATCGACGACACGTCCGAGCCCGTTCTCGCGCCGACCGAAAGCGAGATCATGGCCGCCCGCCTGGCTACGATCGTCGCCAATTCCGACGACGCCATCATCTCAAAGACGCTCGACGGCAACGTCACGTCCTGGAACGCCGGCGCAGAGCGCATCTTCGGCTACACCGCCGCCGAGATGGTCGGCCAGCACATCACCAAGATCATCCCAGCTGAGCTCTATGACGAAGAAACGCGCATCATCAGCAAGCTGAAGGCTGGCGAGCGGCTCGAGCACTTTGAAACGGTGCGCGTCGGCAAAGATGGCAGACGGATCGATCTCTCGATCACCGTGTCGCCGATGCGCGATTCCATTGGCCGCATCATCGGCGCCTCGAAGGTCGCGCGCGATATCACCGAGCGCAAACGCGCCGAGGAAACGCAGCGCCTGCTGCTCGACGAGCTAAACCACCGCATCAAGAATACTCTCGCCACCGTACAAGCAATCGCGACGCAGACCCTGCGCCGCTCAGCAAGTCCAAGCGATTTCGTCGAAAGCTTCAACGGACGCATCAAGGCGCTCGCGCGCGCGCATGGGCTGCTTACCGGAAGCTCTTTCCAAGGCGCTGAGATCACCGATCTTGTGCGAGAGCAACTTCTGCTCGGTGGCGAGCAGGACACGCGAATTTCCTGGAGCGGCCCTGCAATCACATTGGAAGCTCAACCCGCGCTCCATCTCGCGCTGGTGCTCCACGAACTTGGCACCAACGCGCGCAAGCACGGTTCACTTTCGGCGCCGAACGGGCGTGTCGCGGTGCGCTGGCAAGTGCAATCAAGCAACGGGCGCAGCCTGCAGCTAAACTGGCGAGAGGCTGGCGGTCCGCCTGTGAGCGCGCCGACAACACAAGGCTTCGGCTCCGTACTGATCGAGCAAAGCCTCCGCGCGCACAGCGGCGAGGTGACGATTACGTACGCTGAAGGCGGCCTAACCTGCCAAATCAATCTGCCGCTGCCTGCCTTGGCGCAGCCACTCGGCACACTCGCGCGTGAAGTCAGCAAATTTGACGCGCCGCAAGCGCAACGCCAGGGGCTTGAGGGCAAGCGCATCCTGGTTGTCGAAGACGAGCCTCTGATTGGGATGGTGCTCACGGACTATCTCGAAGACGCCGGCTGCGAGATCGTTGGACCAGCCCCAAGCCTCGACAAGGCGATGCTGCTTGCCAGCGAAGCGCAATTCGACGGCGCGCTCGTCGATGGCAATCTTGCAGGCCGTCCAGTGGACGACATCGCGCGCGCATTGAAGCAACGCGGCGTTCCGTTCGCTTTCGTCACCGGCTATGGGCGCGAAGCGCTGCCGCCGGGCTTCGACGATGCACCCATTGTCGAGAAGCCCTTCACACAGGAACAGGTCATCGCGGCGCTGGAACAGTTGTTCAGCAATGTGGTCGCGCTGCGCAAAGGCAAGCGCGGCGCATAAGCGGTTACGCTTGACATCACAGTGAAACGCTTCGATTGCGCTCCAGGGGAACGAAGGAGCGCGGCCCATGTCGATGTTAAGTGAGTTCCGGGAATTCGCCCTCAAGGGCAACGTTGTCGATCTCGCTGTCGGCGTCGTCATCGGCGCGGCGTTCGGCACGATCGTCTCCTCGCTGGTGGACGATCTGATCATGCCGCTGATCGGCGCCGCCACAGGTGGGCTCGATTTCTCCAACTACTTCCTGCCGCTCTCGAGCGCGGTGACGGCCACAACGTTGGACGCGGCGCGCGAACAGGGCGCCGTGTTCGCCTACGGCAAATTCATCACGGCAGTGCTGAAGTTCGCAATCGTCGCCTGGGTGCTTTTCATGGTGATCAAGGCGATGAACACGATGAAGCGCAAAGAAGAGGCCGCACCCGCGCCAGTCGCGGAAGTTCCGGCGGATGTTAAGCTGCTGACCGAAATCCGCGATCTACTGAAGAAGTAGCCGCTGGATGACGGGGACGGGTTTCGTCGCTACGTCTCGCCCATGGCCGATGCGAAGATTTGCGGGATCAACAGCGTCGAGGCGCTCGACGCTGCGATTGAGGGCGGCGCACGCTTCGTTGGCTTCGTGGTCTATCCACGCAGCCCGCGGTTTCTCACCATGGACAAGCTGACCGCTCTGGCGCGGCGCGCACGCGGGCGGGTGGAGACTGTGCTTGTCACCGTGAATGCCGACGACGCGCAGCTTGGCGCGGCGGTCGCGGCGGCCGAGCCAGACTGGATCCAGCTGCATGGGTCCGAAAGCGTGAAACGGGCGGGTGAAGTCCGGGCCTTTGCCCGGCGAGGCCTCATCAAGGCCGTAGGCATCGCCAGGCGGGAGGATTTCCAGACCCTGCCCGACTACTACCCGGTCATCGATTACTTCCTGTTCGACGCCCAGGCCCCACAGGCGGGCCTTCCAGGAGGCAATGCGCTGCCCTTCGATTGGGCGCTCCTCAAGGGTGCGGAGGTGGGTCGGCCCTGGTTCCTGGCTGGGGGCCTGACGCCTGGCAACGTCAAAGACGCGATTCAGGTATCCGGCGCCGACCTTGTGGACGTCTCCTCTGGTGTGGAAAAGGCCCCGGGCCTAAAGGACCCGGCTCTGATCGCCCAATTCTTGGCGGCTGCGGAAGTTTAAACTCCCCCATGGACGTGCGCCGTAACTGGCAGGACCTACCAGACGCCGAGGGCCGCTTCGGCGCCTATGGCGGACGGTTCGTGGCCGAGACGCTGATGCCGCTCGTCTTGGACCTGGAGCGCGAGTACCGCGCCGCGCAGGCCGACCCGGAGTTCGCGGCGACAATGGCGGACTTCTGGACCCATTACGTGGGTCGCCCCTCGCCTTTGTATTTCGCCGAGCGGCTGACGGCTCATCACGGCGGCGCGAAAATCTACTTCAAACGCGACGAGCTCAATCACACCGGCGCGCACAAGATCAACAATTGCCTGGGCCAAGTGCTGCTGGCGATGCGCATGGGCAAGACGCGCATCATCGCCGAGACCGGCGCTGGGCAACACGGCGTGGCAACGGCAACGGTGTGCGCGCGCTTCGGTTTGCCGTGCGTCGTGTTTATGGGCGCGACGGACATCGAGCGGCAGAAGCCGAACGTGTTTCGCATGAAGCTGCTCGGCGCCGAAGTGCGCCCTGTAACGAGCGGCGCGGCGACGCTGAAGGACGCGATGAACGAAGCGCTGCGCGATTGGGTGACCAACGTCGCGGACACATTCTACTGCATCGGCACGGCGGCCGGCCCGCACCCCTATCCCGAAATGGTGCGCGAATTCCAGAGCGTGATTGGGCGCGAAGCGCGCGCGCAGATTCTGGAACGTGAAGGACGTTTGCCGGACGCTGTGATGGCATGCATTGGCGGCGGCTCGAACGCGATTGGGTTGTTTCATCCGTTTATCGCGGACGAAGGCGTGCGTTTGATCGGCGTCGAAGCGGCTGGACATGGGATCGACGATCGCTTTGAGCACAGCGCCGCGATCAATGGTGGCAAGCCTGGCGTGCTACACGGGAACCGGACTTACTTGCTTCAGAACGACGATGGCCAAATTCTCGAAGGCCACTCGATCAGCGCGGGATTGGATTACCCAGGCGTCGGGCCGGAACATTCGTATCTGGCCGATATCGGCCGCGCCCAATACCTCAGCGCTACCGATGCGGAAGCGCTCGAAGCGTTCACATTGTGCGCCAAACTCGAGGGCATACTGCCGGCCCTGGAACCATCTCACGCGCTTGCGCGTGTTGGAGATGTGGCGCGCGAGATCGGCAAGGACGGTCTCCTCATCATGAACCTCTGCGGGCGCGGGGATAAGGACGTGTTCACTGTCGCGGACGCGCTAGGAGTGAAGCTTTGAAACTTACATATATACTCGCAAGCGTTTGCGCGCTCGCCGCGCTTGCAACGCCCGCTTTCGCCCAAGACCGGCTCATGCCGGACTCGCTCAATCTCGAACTGGTCGACGGCTCCGTTGTGCCGGAAAGCTGCATGTATCCAGCCTCGATTCAGGATGCGACGCGGTTTGAGACGGCTTGCGTGACGATGCCGCGCATGATCTCCACCGAGATCAGCTCGCAATATATCGGCCAGCTTGGCCAGCAAGGCTGGCATCAGGGTTCGTACATTCCCGCCGGCATGACCGCGGTGCGCACCGACGAAAACAATTGTCAGCGCGTGCTGAACATCTTTCCTGGTGACTTTCCGCCGGGCGTGGAAGACTCGGACGTTGTCGTGATTTGGTTCGCACTCGACCGCACGCCGCGTTGCAACGGAACGCAACCGGGTTGAGCACCAGGCTCGCCTCCGCCACTCTCGCATGCGTGTTCGCATTGGCGTTTGGTGCAACGCCTGCGCGTGCGCAGGAGCGGCAACTTCCGGACGCAATCGGCTTAAGCGTTGTCGAAGGCTCGCACGTTCCCGAGCGGTGCCATTGGCCAAGGCCACCGGAAGATCCGGCACGCTCGGGCTGCATCGTTTTTCCGACCCAGATAGGGATGCAGGTTCAGAGCGGTGTGCTGAGCGGGCTCGACGCTGCGGGCTGGGAATTCATCAGCGGCGCGGCGAACGGGTTCTGGCTCAACCGGTCAATCGCAAACACCGACTGCGTCGATCGCCTCTATGTCGTGGGCTGGTACGATGCCGAGTTGGCCGAAGCGCAAGAGATGCAGCGCAGAGGCCGGCGTCCAGAGAATCAGGTTTTCTTGTTCCTCATGAAAGCTGAGCCGCTTTGCGGTGATCGGCGGATGGACGAGTGAGCACCCGCCTCGCCTCCCGCTTTGCATCGCTGAAACGCGAAGGCCGCGCTGGCCTTGTCGCGTATGTGATGGCGTCTGATCCAGATCACGAGGCTTGTTTCGAAATCCTGCGTGGATTGCCGAAGGCTGGCGCGGACGTCATCGAGCTTGGCGTTCCATTCACCGATCCAATGGCGGACGGACCGAGCATTCAGAAGGCGGCGTTACGCGCGCTGAAGGCGGGCGGTTCACTGAAGCAAACGCTCGCGCTCGCGAAGCGCTTTCGCGAGACGAACTCAGATACGCCGCTCATTCTCATGGGCTACGCCAATCCGATCGAACAAATGGGCTACGAAGCGTTCGCAAGCGCAATGCGTGATGCCGGCGCCGATGGGGCGATCATCGTTGACCTGCCGCCGGAGGAAGACGGGCCGCTGCGCGCGGCTTTCGCCGCCAACGGGCTCTCGACTATCCGGCTCGCGACACCGACAACGGATGCTAACCGTTTAACCAAGGTGCTCGAAGGGGCCTCGGGTTTCCTGTATTATGTGTCTGTCGCCGGGGTTACCGGCGCGAATGCTGCAACCTCATCCGCCGTGCGCGCGGCCGTTGAACGGCTCCGCAGCGCCACGGACCTCCCCATCGCCGTCGGATTCGGCGTGCGCGAGCCGGAAGCGGCCCGCGCCATAGCGTTAACCGCGGACGCCGTCGTCGTCGGCTCCGCTTTTGTGGACGAAATTGCCGCCGGACCCCCGGGTCAAGCGGCCGATCGCGTCTTGCGCAAGGTCGCTCAATTGAGCGAAGCTGTGCGCTCAGCGCGTGAACTTGAAGGGACACCCGCATGAACTGGCTGTCGAATTTCGCGCGGCCCGGCCTCTCGAAGAAGAAGCCGGAGGACGCACGCGAGACGCCTGACAATCTTTGGATCAAGGACCCGCTCTCGGGCGACCTGATCTACCGCGCCGAACTCGAGGCGGCGGATTGGGTGACGCCTTCGGGCTTCCACATGCGCATTGGTCCGGATGCGCGCTTCAAGGTGATGTTCGACGAACAAGCCTGGCAGACGATTCCGTTGCCGAAGGTCGAGAACGATCCGCTGAAGTTCAAGGACGATAAAAAGTATGTTGATCGTCTGAAGTCGGCGCGCGCGAAGGTTCATCGCGAAGACTGCATGGCGGCGGGCTACGGCCGCATCGGTGGCGCTCATGCTGTCGTGCTGGTGCAGGATTTCGAGTTCATGGGCGGCTCGCTCGGCATGGCCGCGGGCGAGGCGTTTATCGCAGCAGCCGAAGCCGCGATCCGCCGCAAGGCCGCGATGGTTATGGTGACGTCGTCCGGCGGCGCGCGCATGCAGGAAGGCATCCTCTCGCTGATGCAGATGCCGCGCACGACGCTGGCGATTCAGATGCTGCGCGAAGCGGGCTTGCCTTACATCGTTGTACTCGCTGACCCGACAACCGGTGGCGTGACAGCGAGCTACGCAATGCTTGGCGACGTGCACATTGCCGAACCTGGCGCACTGATCGGCTTTGCCGGCCCGCGCGTCATCGAGCAGACCATCCGTCAGAAATTGCCGGAAGGCTTTCAGCGCTCGGAATATCTGCTGGATAAGGGCATGGTCGACATGGTCGTCGACCGCCGCCAGCTGAAGGCGACGATTGCGACTTTGCTTTCCGTGCTGATGCACAAGCGCGCCGCCGTGCAAGGCGATAGCGAGACGGTGGATTTCGCCGAAGCGGCGACCGAAACAGCCCCAGCTGGCAAGCGCAAGCCCGCGAAGCAACCGCAAGCGAAGGCTGCGGAGTAGCGCCCTTCCGTTTGTCGTCATTCCGGGGCAATGCGAAGCATTGAACCCGGAACCCAGGAGCAACCAGCACATCGTTGGCCCTTGGGTTCCGGATCGCGCTCCGCGCGTCCGGAATGACGAAGCTAGTGAACGATCCTGTCCAACAGCGTTTCATCGAACTCTTTGGCCCCGAGTTCGGGCACGGCAAAGCGTTCGATCTGAATCTGCTGCGCGACACGCTCGAAGCGCTGGGCTCGCCTCAGGCCAACTTGCCACCGGTCATTCACGTCGCGGGCACTAACGGCAAAGGCTCGACGATTGCGTTCATGCGCGCAATTGCCGAAGCGGCGGGGCATAAGGTTCACGCCTTCACCAAGCCGCATCTGTTTCGCTTGAACGAACGCTTCCTGGTCGCGAGCGCGATCGCAAGCGATGAAGCACTCATCGCCGCTGCGGAGCGCGTTCACGCCGTTGAGCCGTCGCTAACGCAATTCGACGCGCAAGTTGCCACCGCCTTCCTGCTATTCGGCGAAACGCGAGCCGATCTCGCGCTGCTGGAAACGGGTATGGGTGGACGCGATGACTCAACCAACGTCATCGAACATCCGGCGGTGAGCGTCATCACACCGATCGGGATCGACCATCAAGACGTGTTGGGCAACGGCTTGGTCAAGATTGCTACACACAAGGCCGGGATTCTGAAGCACGGCGCGCCGGCCGTGATTGCACGGCAGCGCGACAGCGTTTGGCCAGTACTAGAAGCGCGAGCGGAGGAAGTTGGCGCGCCTCTAGTTCGCCAAGGCGTCGAATGGGATGCGTTCGCAAACAATGGACGTTTGATTGTGCAATCCGAGACACGCGCGCTCGACTTGCCGCTACCGAAGCTCGCGGGACAGCATCAAATCGACAATGCGGGCGCGGCCGCGATGGCGATGCTGACGTGGCGAAATTTCGAGGACGGCGTTATTGGCGCCGGGATCAGTTGGGCTCGCTGGCCGGGACGCCTTCAGCCTCTCACGAGAGGATCGCTAAGCGCCCCTATCCGAGGTATCGGCGGCGAGGTTTGGGTCGACGGCGGCCACAATCTCTACGCCGGTTTCGCACTGGCGGAATTTCTGGAGGACATGCAACGCAAGCAGCCGCGAACAACCGTCGCCATCGTCGGCATGCTCAAGCGGAAGAGAGCGAGCTTCGTCAGCCCGATCGCAAAGGTCGTTGATCACGTCATCGCGATCACCCTCGATCCTGAGCGTGGCATGGAGGCGAGCGAGCTCGTCCCCTTCGC
Source organism: uncultured Caulobacteraceae bacterium (assembly GCA_902826145.1). GTDB lineage: Bacteria > Pseudomonadota > Alphaproteobacteria > Caulobacterales > Aquidulcibacteraceae > Vitreimonas. The sequence continues at coordinate 15,823 of CADEDT010000037.1, read as the reverse complement.
GCAGCGCGCCGGCGCAGCGGTTCACACCGCACCATCGCTCCAAGCAGCAATGCAAAACGCGGCGCAGTTGCCTGCGCCGCGTGTGTTGATCTGTGGTTCGTTCTTGCTCGCGGCCGAAGCGCTCGCGTTAGAAAACGCTTAGACGCTCTCGTTCAACCACTCGACGATCTTCGACTTCGGCATGGCGCCGACCTTCGTGGACGCGACCTTGCCGTCCTTGAACACCATGAGTGTCGGGATGCCGCGCACGCCGTAGCGGCCGGGCGTCATCGGATTGTCGTCGATGTTGAGCTTCACGACTTGGACGCGATCGCCCATTTCGGTGGCGATCTCCTCAAGCGCCGGGCCGATCTGCTTGCAGGGGCCGCACCATTCCGCCCAGAAGTCGACGAGGACCGGACGGCCGGATTTCAGCACGTCGGCTTCGAAACTATCGTCGGAAACTTTGGTGGTGGTCACGGATTCTGCTCCTTCGGAGGCGGGAAATGTCCACGCCATGTAGTGCGCGCCGGTTAAGGATTCAACCTCGCGCGAACGTAGCGAAAACACTGTCGAGGCGGTCTTCCGGCAGCTCCATGAGATGCGGTTTTTCCGTCCACAGCAGCGCGCATGACACAACCTTACCAGGGAAGATTTTGCGCAGAACTTCGCGATACAGCGCCAGCTGCAAAACGTAGGAATCGGGCGCGGCGGCGGCGTCCATCGGCGCGGGGCGGTCGGTCTTGAAGTCGAGCACGATCACGCGCTTGTCATCGACCGCGAGCCTGTCGACGATGCCGCGCACGGCTTTGCCTGCCGCTTCGCCGATGATCGGCGCTTCGGCGCGACTGGATGGCGAGAACACGGCGGCGAAGCGTGGATCGGCAATAACCGCGAGCGCCTCGCGTGCGTATGAGTCTGCTTCAGCATCGTCGGCGCCTTGGCGTGTAAGCCAGGCGCGCGCTGATGCTTCGCGCTTCTCCGGCGCGATGTCGGGAAGGCGTTGCAGCAAGCCGTGAATGAGGCGGCCGCGTCGGAAGCGCTTTTGGCCATCGCCGCGCGGTGAGAACAATGCGGGGTCGATGCGTGCGATGCGCGATGGCGCGGCGATCTCGACGCGCGCTGCACCTGGTGCGGGCGTTTTCGCCCAAGCTGGCAGCGTGATGGCTTGCGCCACAATGGCGGCTTCAGCGTTCGCTGTTTGCGGTGAGCCAATGCGCCAGCCTTTGCCGCATGGCGTTTCGATTTCCGTGGCGCCGAGGTTGATCAGCGCTTGCTCGACTGCCGGTCGCCAACTCTCCGGCGCTTCGCCGTTGCGCCATTGCGCGCCGCAGACGATGAGCCGGTCACGGGCGCGCGTCATGGCAACGTAGAGCAACCGCCAATGCTCGCCCACGGCGTGCGCTTGGTGTTCGGCGCGCGCGGCGGCGACGGCGGTGTCATCGTCCTTCGTACGGAACGAAACGAACGGGCCGGCTTCGTCGTCGAAGATCAGGCCAGCGTCGGGTTTATCGGCGGGCGCGGCTGTGGTGTCAGGCAGAATGACGACCGGCGCTTCGAGCCCCTTGGCGCCGTGGACGGTCATCACCCGCACCGCGCCGGTTTCGGCTTCGAGTTCGCGCTTCACCTGCCCAGCATCGACTTCGATGTCATAGAGGAAACGCTGCAACGTCGCCGCGCTCGGCGCGGCAGGCGTCAGTGAGCGCTGCAACAGTTCTTCCAGCGGATCGCGGGCTTCGTGGCCAAGGCGGGCGAGCACGCGCTCCCAGCCGGTGGCGCCGCCATGATGCGGCGCCTCCAGCGCCCAGCTCAGAAACGCGAACGCGTCGACGCCGCGACGCGCGATCACGCCGGCGATGAACTGACGCGCCTCGTCGTACTTCGCCTCGGTGTTCGTCATTAGCCGTGCGTGCAGTGTTTCGCCATCAGCACGGCCGTAGGCGAGCGGGAATAGGTCCGCGTCGTCGTCATCTAGGTTGCACCATGGACCTTTGAGCACCGACGCAAGCGAGAGATCGTCGTGCGGATCGAGCGCGACGCGCATCAGTGCGAGGCAATCTTCGACCGCGAGTTCCTCGTGCAACACCATACGGTCGGCGCCGGCGACCGGCAGGCCTTCGCGTTTGAACGCCTTGATCAGCTCCCGGAACATGGCGCCGCGCGTGCGCACCAGCGCCAGCACATCGCCGGCGCGCATCGGGCGCAGCACCGGCTTGCCCTCGGCGTCGCGACCCCAAACCCCCTCACGCGCGTCGATCATTGCTTTGATCTGTTTGGCGATGCGCTTGGCGAGGATCGCGTGGACGCTGGAATCATATTCCACGTCCATCGGCGCATCCCACGGCGCGGCGGGCGCCGCGACCGGCTTCATCGCGATCGGCCAGACTTCGACAACGCCCGGCTCGTCGCGCGCGGCGAGATGTTTCACTTCGTCGTGCTTACCAGGTTCGCCGTCGATGAGCGGGCGATCGGCGAAGGTCGCGTCGACTGCGGCGAGAATCTCCGGTGCGGAGCGGAACGATGTGCGCAGCTCCGGCGCGACGAAAGGCTGCTTGGCCTTGCTCGCACGCTTTGAGAGTGCGCGCGCCTCATTCATGAAGCGCCGCGGATCGGCGCCTTGGAACGCATAGATGCTCTGCTTCGGATCGCCGACAGCAAACACGGTACGTGGGCGAACGCGCGCGCCTTTGCCGGAAAAAAACTCGTCTTGCAGCGGCGCGATGAGGTCCCATTGCGAGGGGCTGGTGTCCTGCCCTTCATCGATCAGGATGTGATCGAGGCCGCCGTCGAGCTTGTAGAGCACCCAGGGTGCGGCCTCGGAGCGTTGCAGCAAATCCTGCGCGCGCTCGATGAGGTCGTCGAAGTCGAGCGCGCCGGCGCGTTGCTTTGCTTCGGTGTAGGCGGCGTCAAGCTTCAGCGCGAGCGCGAGCGCCGCTACGGCATCTTCGGCGCGCTCGATGGCGTTCAACGCCGCGCGCGCCTCGGCCGTGGCGTCTGCGAAATCGCGGACGATCTTATCGACCCAGGGATGGCTCTTGGCGATCGTCGCGGTGACGAGCTTCTTGTAGGGCTCATCGCTGGTGTTGAAGGCGAACGCGAAGCAGGATTGGACCGAGGTGCGATGTGCGTCGTTTCGCTCAATGCAGGCTAGCGCAGCGCGCAGGCGCGTTGCCGTGCCTTGATCCTGTTTGCTGGAGCCCGCGAGCACATCGACCGCACCGCGCAAACTCTTCCAATCGTGGCGCTGCAGGAAGGCGCGGCAGAAGTCGTCCGAGGTTTGACGCGCGCCGTGACGGCTGCGGATAGCGGCTTCCGCGAAGATCGGGCCTTGGTGATGCGCGGCGAAACGGCGGAAGTCGGCGCGGCGAAGCGCCAGGCGATTGAGCAACTCGTCGAGGTGGTCACTATAGAGCCGCGCGGCAAAGCGGCGGAAGGCGCCAGCGGGCGCATCGGGCGCAAGCGCCGCGTCAGCGCGGGCTTGGGCGAGTAGCGCTGCGCTGCGGGCTTCATCGGCGATGTCGAACCCAGGCGGCACTTCAGCTTCGAGCGGGAAGCGCGCGAGCAGGCGTTCGCAGAAGGCGTGGATGGTTTGGATCTTGAGGCCGCCCGGCGTCTCGAGCGCTTGCGCGAACAATTGGCGCGCACGCGGCAAGTCCTCGGCCTTCGCGCCGAGCTTCTGCAGTTCGGCAGCCAGCGTTGCGTCGTCGGCAACGCACCAGCCGCCGAGGCGTTCGAACAAGCGCCGCTGCATCTCGGCGGCGGCGGCCTTGGTGTAAGTGATGCAAAGGAACGCCGAGGGCTGCGAGCCTTCGAGCAACAAGCGCGCGATGCGATCGACCAGCACTTTGGTTTTGCCGGAGCCGGCGTTGGCGGTCACGAACACCGAATTGCCGGGATCGGCGGCGCTGCCTTGATTGCGGTTGGCCTCTTTGATCGCGTTGGCGCTCATTCTTCGCCCTCCGCGTCGGCCCATTCCTTGCGGCGTGCGAGGTGGTCGTACTCGTCGTACGGCTTGATGAATTGCACGCGCGGCTTGGAGAGGAAGGGTTGATCTGCTTCAGCGTAGCGCGCGAGCAAGCCGCGCAATGCGGAGAGCGCCTTCTCACCGGCGCCGTGCGCGCCGTCATCCAGATCAAGCGGCTTCGGCGTTGGTTCGGCGTTGCCGAAGCGCCAATAGCCAAGCTCGGTTGCTTCTGCCTTCGGCACGCCTTCGAACACGCCGCGCGCCAGCATCGCGGCTTCGAGCGGCAATTGCGGCGCGAGACCGCTTTCGACTTGGTTCACTGATGCCGGCGCACCGGTTTTGAAATCGAGGATCGCGGCGTGGCCGGCGCCGATCTCGATGCGGTCGGCGATGCCGGAGAGTTCGACGCCGTCGACGACCAGTACGCCCTTGCGCTCGCGGTACACCGTCGCGCCGAGATCGCGGCGTTGGCGAAACCATTCGATCAACGCAGCGACCGAGACAGCAAGACGTTCACGCTCAGCGACGCGGCGCTCGGGCGGGATGCCGTGGTGGCGGAGTTCTTCGTCGAGCAGGCGCGAGAGCAGCTCGTGATCGTCGCCGTCCTCGAAGCGTTCGATGGCTTTGTGCACGGCGCTGCCACGCTCTTGCGGGCCGGGCGGCGCACCGATTGGGTGCAGATAGTCGAGCTTCAGGATACGGCGCGCATAGAGCGCGTAGGGATCGCGGATGAGTGTTTCGACTTGTGTGACGCTGAGACGCGAGAGGCGCTTGCCGGCGGGCGGGCGTGGCTCGGGGACTTTGGTGGTACGAGACTTGGCCGGCTCGTGTAGCAGCTTCGCCCACGCGACGTGCGCGTCCGCGCCTTCGAGCTTCGTGTGCGCACCCTGCACTAGCGTCTTCAGACGCCATAGCCATCGCGAGGCGAGTGTCGGCGAACCTTCGCGGCGCAGCGCGCGGGTGAGCACTACTTTGGGCGCGTTGGCGAGCTGGGCGAAGTCGTGCGCGGCGAGGCCGATGCGCTGATCGATGGACGGTAGGCCAAGTTTGTCGCGCATGGCGCGCGAGAGGAACGGGTCCTCGCCCGGCGGCGCCGGCCATACGCCTTCGTTCAGACCACAGAGGATCATCAGGTCGCGGCGTTGCAAACGCGCTTCGAGCGGGCCCCAAATCGCAACACGCGGGTCGCCGCCACGCAGTGGAGGCACTTCCCGGCCGTCCATCAGCTTCAGCAGCACGCGCGGCGCGGCGTGGGCTTTCATGGCACCCAGATTGGCGCCGTAAGTGATGGCTTCTCGCAGCAGGTCGGCCGCGTTCTCGCCATCGCGATCCTGCCAGATGTCTTTGCTGGTAATCTCTTCGGCGACGCTGGTGATGGTTTCAGCGAAGGCGCCGAGCGTCAGCTCCTTCTGCTTCATCAACTCGATAAGCGGCTTCAGCGCTTCGGCTGTGCGTTCGATGATGGCGCGCGCTTTCGGCCATTTCGTGAGCTTATCGAGTGCGATGAGGTCTTGGAGCGTGTCGTACTTGCGCGGACCGCGCAGTGCGCGATGCTCTAGCGCCCACAGCGCATCGTCGGCGAGACGCGCGCGCGGATGCTTGAGCAATGCAGCGAGCGCGACGGGTTCGCCTGGATCGCGCGCGAGTTCGCAGAGCAACGTGAGCAGCACGCCGGCTTCGGTTTCGCGTAGCGGGCGGCCGTGTGAGACAACAGGCTGCACGCCCCAACGTGCGAGCTTTGACTCGATGCGGCGCGCGAGGCCGACATCTGGCGTGACGACGGCGGCGGTTTCGTTTTTCTCCAGCGCTTCGCGGATGAGGAGCGAGATGGCGGAAGCCTCCTCCTCCTCCGTCGCGCCTTCGAGCACGCGCAAACCTTGAGCGCCCTCTTTCACGAAGTCTGCGCCGCCAGCGCCTTCGAGACGCGTCAGCCAATCGGCCGTCTTCTCCGCCGGCGTCAGCGCTTCGCGCATCAGGCGGCCTCGGGCTTGGCCGCTTGGCGTCTCGACCGAAATCAGCGGGACGTCGCGACGATCGACGCCGAGGGCGGCGAGCGTTTCCTTCAGCGCGTGTTGCGGATGTTGATCGCCGACGAACGCCCAGGAATCGTCCTCAATGTTGGTGTCGACACCCGGAAACACGACGACGCCGCGCGGCAGCGCCGCGACCACGCGCATCAGTTCGCGCGTCGTCGCGATGGAGCCGGTGGAGCCGGCGATGATGACGGGACGTGTTGGCGGCGTATCGCGCCAACGTTGCGCGAGCGAGCGGCGGAGTGCTGCGCCATAGGCGGCAATGTCGCTACGGCCCTGCTCGGCGAGGTGCTGCGGCCAGAAGGTCGCAATGATGTCGAGGAAGCGCGCGGAGCTAGCCCAGTGACGCGCCAGTTCGATTTCATCGACGAGCGTCGGCAGCTTTTCCCAGGCGACGCGATCGACGGTCGACGCACTATCGAGCAGCTTCGCGAGTTCGTCCGCGAGTGCGATGGCGCGCGCGGGATCCTCGACGCCGTTCTCGGCCGCATCGCGCGCGCGGATGAGCGCTGCGAGCTCGAGGCGTCGCTGCATCTTCTCGATCGGCGGCGAGATTTCGGTGATGAGGCCATCCGCGCCCCAGACGTCCGGATCGTCATCGACATGCGGATCGCCTAGGGGGCGGATCGCGGGCAACAGCGCGGCGCCGCCGAGGCGCTTGGCGAAGGCATCGATCAGGCCAGCCGCGGCGCGGCGGTTGGGCAGCAGCACGAGTGCGTCGGAGAGTGCGAACGGATCGTCGCGGCCGAGCGCCGACACCATCGCGTCAGCGAGCACTTCCAGGAATGGCGCGGACGCAGGGATCGCGCGCAGACGCGGCGCGGGGCCTTCGAGGAGGCCCGAGCTCATGCGGCTGACGCCGCCGCCGCCAATCGTGCTTCAGCTTGCGCGCGCGCTTCGGGATCACCGACGTGCATCCAGTAACCGCCAAGCGGCGCCCCATGCAGGCGCCCTTCCGCTTGCAGCTTGCGCCAGATGCGCATGAAGCCGAACGGCTCAACCGGTTCGTCGTCGACAATGCGCGGATCAATGATCTGCGCGCCCATGTAGGCCCATGGCGCGCGCGGCATCTGTTCGCGGAACGTGAGCGCGCCGCTCTCGTCCATGAAAAAATCGCCGGCGCCTTCGAAGCCGAGGCATTCGCCCATGGCGGCGAGCATGAGCTTCGCGCCGGCGGCGTTGCGATCGTAGCTATAGGCGAGCCGCGCGATGGCGGAGCCGTGAGACTCTTCCCAGACGCTATCGATGTTGCAGACAATGATGGGATCGTCGCCGAGCAGCGGACGCGCCAGGCGCACGCCACCGCCAGTTTCCATCAGCTGCGCGCGTTCGTCGGAGATGACGATCTCGATGTCGGTGCGGCGTTTGACGTGCGATTCAAGCAGATCAGCGAAGGCGTGCACGTTCACCACTGCGCGCTTCACGCCGGCGGTGACCAGGCGATCAAGCACATGATCGATCAGCGTTCTGCCGCTCACGCTGACGAGCGCTTTCGGGCGATCGTTGGTGAGCGGACGCATGCGGGTGCCGAGCCCCGCCGCGAGCACCATGGCTGTGTGCGGGATCAAGCCGCCTTCTCCAGATAGGGCCGCGCAACGTCTTCAACGAAGGCTCGCGCGTCGGCGAGCGACGGATGGTCGAGCGTGCGGCCAAGGTGGCCCCACATGCGCGGCATGAAGGCGAGATAGCGCGGCTTGTTATCGCGCGAGGTGAGACGCGAGAAGATGCCGAGGATGCGCATCGTGTTGATGGCGCCGAGCACAGCGAGTTCGCGCTGGAACTCCGCTTCGCTGGAGCCTGTCGCTTCGAGGTATGCACGCACTGCGGCTTGGTGTGCGGCGGGGCTCACATCGCGTCGTGCGTCATGCAGCAGCATCGAGAAGTCCCAGCCGCGCCAGCCGCGGATGGCGTCCTGGAAGTCGAGCAGACCGACGCGCTGAATGCCGTCGCGTTGCGGGAGCCAGAGCAGGTTTTCGGCGTGATAGTCGCGGATGGTGAAGGCGCGTGGGAAGCCGAGTGCTTTCACGATCAGGCTATCGCGGATTTTCTCCCAGCGGGCGCGCGCGGCATCGTCGATGCGGACATCGGCGGCGCGCGGCAGCCATTCGACGAACAGGTCTGCGTTCACTTCGAGCGCGAGTGCATCGTAATCGAGCAACGGCCAGTTGGCGTTCGCTGCGCCTTCAAGGCGTGACGGTGCGGGCGGCGCTTGGTGCACGTGCGCGAGCACGCGCGCGGCTTCTTCGTAGAGCGAGATTTCGTCGGCGCCGTTGGCGATGATGTTGGCGTAGAGATCGTCGCCCAGATCTTCGATGACGGCGTAGCCAGCTTCGCAGTCGGCGCCGTAAATCTTCGGCGGCGCGAGACCGATGCTTTCGAGGTAGTTCGCAACAGCGACGAACGCTTCGACGCGCGACGCGGCGAGGCGCGCGGTCGCGTTCCAGCCCATGGTCCGGCGCTCAGCTGGCGTTGCACTCGGTGGGCACGGTTTGCTTTCCGCGCTCGGCGGCGCGTCCATCAGCATGGCGTGGCGATCGCCGTCGCGCAGGCGCTCGTAGCGGCGAGTCGACGCGTCTGCCGCCAGCGGCGTGCGTTCGGCCTTGTCAAAGCCGGTCTCGCGCAGGAGACGCGCTAAAGCCTCAGATCGATCCAAGCTTTCCTCTCCACGCACCGTGCGCGGTGAGGGCCGCACTGCGCCCCTCGCCGTCCGGCTTCAAATCCACATCGAGCCGGTCGCGCGGCAATTGTCCTTCCAGGCGCTCCGGCCATTCGATCAGGCAGGCGGCGCTTGCGAACGCGTCTTCCAGACCAAGCTCCCAAGCATCGCCGGGCTGCTTCAGCCGGTAGAGGTCCACGTGCCAGAGCTCGCCCTTCTCGCCCTCATAGGTCTGAACCAGGGTGTAAGTTGGGCTCGGCGCTTCCTCGGGACCGCCTGTCCAGGCCTCGATGGCGCCGCGCGCCAGGGTGGTTTTCCCCGCACCCAGATTGCCGCTGAGGCAGACGACGTCGCCCGCGCCGATGCGCTCGCCAAGGCGGCGGCCGAGGGCCAGCGTCGCCATAGCGTCCGGCAGCGCAACGATGCGCGAATCAGAGGCGGCTTCGATGTTCACGGGCGCGGAGGTTGCCCTCCGGGCGGCGGCGCATCAAGGGCGCCTTGCGTGCGCGCCGCAGAGGCTCCAAACACTAAGCCGCTGTGAGTACGGGCGAAATCAGACGCATCATCATCATCGGCGCCGGCCAGGCCGGCGGCGAGACGGCGCAACGCCTGCGGCAAGGTGGTTTCGAGGGCGACATCACCCTGATCGCCGAGGAGCCGGTGGCGCCATACCAACGCCCGCCCCTTTCGAAGGCGTACCTCAAAGGCGATCTCGACCTGGACCGGCTGCTGCTGCGGCCGCCTGCGGTTTATGCCGAGGAGCGCATCGCGCTGCTGACCAAGACGCGCGCTGTCTGGATCGATCGCGCCAATCGCAAAGTGCGCATCGAGGGCGGACGTGAGCTGCCGTACGACGCGCTGGTGCTTGCGACAGGCGCGAAGCCACGGCGCTTGCCTTTGGTGGGCGCTGATCTCGAAGGCGTGCATCTCTTCCGTACTGCGGCTGATGTCGATCGCGTGCGCGAGCGGTTTGCCTCGGGCGCGAAGCTGATCGTGATTGGCGCGGGCTACATCGGTTTGGAAGTTGCCGCCGTTGCGCGGCAATGCGGGCTGGACGTCACAGTTGTTGAAACAGCTGTACGCCCGCTGGCGCGCGTGACGAGCCCGGAAGTCGCTGGCTTCTTTCTCGACGAACACACGCGGCAAGGCGTGCGCTTTGTGCTGGGCGGGCAGCCTGCGGTGATCAAGGGCGCGGAGCGCGTCACGGGCGTTGGCCTAACCGACGGCGCGGAACTGCCGGCCGATCTGGTGATCGCCGGCATTGGCGTGACGCCGGATGTGGCGTTGGCGGAGCAATGCGGGCTGACGGTCAACAACGGCATCGTCACGGATCGCCAGTGCCGCACGTCCGATCCGAACATCTTCGCCATCGGCGATTGCGCGGCGCGGCCGATGGTGCATTTCAATAGCCAGATCGTGCGGCTCGAGAGCGTGCACAACGCGGTCGAAGGCGCAAAGGTTGTGGCGGCGACGCTGACGGGCAAGACGCACGCCGAGGAAGCGCCGTGGTTCTGGTCGGACCAGTACGACCTCAAACTGCAGATTGCCGGCCTCTTCCACGGCTACGATCACGTCGTGTTCCGTGGCGTCATAGCTGACCGCGCGTTCGCGGCGTTCTACTACAAGGGCGATAGGCTGATCGCGGTGGATGCGGTGAACAAGCCTGGGGAGTATCTGGGCGCGAAGATGCTGATCCAGGCGGGCAAGACCTTGGCGCCCGACGTGATCGCGGATACCTCGCGGCCCATGAAGGAATTGGTCGCGAGCGCGCGCTGAAGGTGAACGGATAGATGCCGAAGATCACGTACATCGAGCACACGGGCAAGGAGCACGTAGTCGACGCGCCTGTCGGGCAGACGGTGATGGAAGCGGCGGTGAAGCACGCCGTGCCGGGCATCGACGCAGATTGCGGCGGCGCGTGTGCGTGCGCGACGTGCCATGTGTATGTCGATCCCGAGTGGCTGGCGAAAACGGGCGAGCAGAACTCGATGGAGCAATCCATGCTCGATTTCGCCAACGACGTTGAGACCAACTCGCGCCTCTCCTGCCAGATCAAAGTGAGCGAGGCGCTGGACGGCCTCGTGGTGAGGCTGCCGAAGAGCCAGCACTGATGCGTTTCGTCCCGCCGCCGCTTTGGTCGTTGATCTTTCTGGCGGCGACTTACGGGCTGAGCTTGCTGCCAGGCTTGGACACGCTGCCCGTTTTGCCGACACGGCCGGTTGGGCTCATCGTTATCATCGGCGCGCTGCTCATTCTCTTCGGCGCAATGTTGCAGTTTCGGCTTGCGAACACGCAGATGTTGCCGAACTCGCCAACGAACAACGCGCTCGTCAGCGGCGGCATTTTCGGCATCACGCGCAATCCCATGTATCTCGCGATGACATTGTTCGCCGTCGGCGGCGCGTTGTGGTTTGGGCGGCCGGTGATGCTGCTGGCGCCGGTGCTGATGTTCGCGGTCGCGAACTGGGTGTTTATCCCGTTCGAGGAAGCGAAGATGCGCCGCCGGTTCGGCGAGCAATTCGACACGTACTGCAAGCGCGTTCGGCGCTGGATCTGACCTCCTGCTCGCCCTCGATGGGCGAGCAGTCAGCGTGCGAAGCACGATGACTGAGTGGGTGGTCGCACCACGTTCGCAGAACTGCCTCGCGAGGCTCGATCTTGACCACCAGAGCGATCACCCACTCCGGCCGCTTCGCGGCCACCTCGCCCATCGAGGGCGAGGAGTGTTGCGCTCGCTACCGATAGTCTGTTCAGTGCCCCGAGCGGAGGGACTGCATGCGGGCGTTGGCATTTGCATTTGCGATCACAGCATTTGGCGCAACGGCAAGCGCGCAAGAGCTAACGCCTGACCGTGCGCAATTTCGGGCGATCTATGAGGAATTGGTCGAGATCGACTCCTCGCCGAGCACCGGCTCATGCACGCGGGCGGTCGACGCCATGCTCGTGCATTTGCGAAACGCTGGATACTCCGAGCGCGAAGCACGGGCGATTATTCCGGACGGCGCACCCGAGGATGGCAATCTGGTCGCGACGTTGCGCGGCACATCGAGCCGCGCGGTGTTGTTGCTAGCGCACATCGATGTCGTCGATGCGCGGCGTGAGGATTGGGAGCGCGATCCGTTCACCTTGGTTGAGGAGAACGGCTATTTCTACGCGCGCGGCGCCAGCGACGACAAAGCCATGGCGGCGGTGTTTCTTGATTTGATGGTGCGGATGAAGCGCGAAGGCTTTCGCCCGCGCCGCACGATCAAGATGGCGCTGACGTGCGGCGAGGAAACGTCGAACCGCGTCAATGGCGTTGATTATTTGCTGCGCAATCATCGCGAATGGATGCAGGCGGATTTCGCCATCAATGAAGGCGCGGGCGGCATGCTTTCGCCGCAGGGCGAGCGTGTGGCGCTCAATGTGCAGGCCGGCGAGAAGATCCATCAGGTGTTCACGCTGACGGTGACGAACCCAGGCGGGCACTCGTCACGGCCGGTACCGGAAAACGCGATCTATCGCTTGAGCCGTGGGCTCGATCGCTTGTCGCAGCATCAGTTTCCGGTCGAGATCAATGATGTCGTGCGGACGTTCTTCGAACGCATGGCGCCGATCGTCGGCGGGGTGAACGGTGAAGCAATGGCGGCGATCGGGCGCAATGCGCGCGATGCGGATGCAGCGGCGATCTTGGCGCGCGATCCTTCGTACAACGCGATCATGCGCACAACGTGCGTGGCGACGCAGGTGGATGCGGGCCACGCGCCGAACGCGCTGCCGCAACGTGCCGTCGCCACCCTCTCCTGCCGCGTGCTGCAGGGGCATACGGCGGAGGAGGTACAGGTTGAGTTGCGGCGCGCTGTCGGAGACGAGCAGATCAATGTCGAGATCGTGCGCCGGCGCGATGGGTCGCGGCCGCCACGGCTGACGCGGCAGATCATGGCGCCAGTGGAGCGTGTTGCGGCGCGCATGTGGCCCAGCGTACCTATCATTCCGACGATGACGGCGGGCGCCACGGACGGGCGTTATCTCAACAATGCCGGCATTCCGACTTACGGCATGAGCGGCATGTTCGCGGCGTCAGGCGAGAGCAACGCACATGGGTTGAACGAGAAAATCCGTGTGCAATCGCTCTATGAGGGGCGTGATTTTCTTGAAGCGATCGTGCGCGAGTACGCGGCGCAGTAGCGGTTACGGTGCGGGAAGAACCGCGCTCGTGCGTCCTGACACGTAGTACGCAATTAGGCCGAGATATTCCTTCGCTGCGATGTCGGTGATGGCCAAGGCGTCGCTTGCGCGGACGGCCAGAAACCCGGGACGACCGTACGTCCGATAATTGCACGCCGCCGCAATGACGTTGACGCCAGCCTTGCGAAAGGCGCCGATCGAGCGCGGCATGTGGAACGCCGAGGTCACAAGCGCCCAGCGTTCGCTGCGCGCGTCTCCGATCAGCGCGGCTGTAAGGCTTGCATTCTCGGCCGTGCTTAGCGAACGATCCTCGATCCGTATCCGCGCCGCGGACACACCCATCGTCTGCAGCAGAGCTGCCGAAACACTGGCCTCCGAGCTACCGTCAGTTTCCCTCGGACCACCGGAGACAATGACCGTCGCATTGGGATATCGCCGCGCTAGCTCGGCTGCTGCGATGATGCGCTGACCAGAGTCATTCAGTTCGTCTGGACATGCACCACCCCCGCAATGGTTCAGGCCACCACCGAGCAGAATGATGCCGTCGACATTGCTTGAAGCAGGCAATGGCGCAAACCGTTGTTCAAGGATCGATAGAGCGAACGGCGATAGTGGCGTTAGCCCGAAGACCGCGAACGCAGAAACGGCCGCCACTAGCAAGACACGTCCCCGTCGACGCCAATTCTCCTGTCGCAATCGCAAAAGTCCGATCCCTATGAGGCCGAGCAAGATGAGCGCATTGGACGGCGTCGTGAGGAGCCAAACGACTTTGCCGGCGAGATAGAAGAAAGACATTCGCTACCAATAGCTCACGCGGGCTCGGAGCGCAGCGGGCATGAAGCAGGCGCGACGTTGCCCTAGTTTTCCACGCGTCTCGCCTCTAATTCGCCAAGCAACGTTTCGAGCCGCGCTTCGGCGATTGCCATCAAGCGCGCATTCTCCTTGGCGTCGCCACCCTCTGGGCCAACGTGGGCCAATAGCGCACGCGCTTGTTCAGCAATGTCGGCGTCGCCACCGAGGCAGGCTATGACTGTCGCGGCCAGGACGTTGGCGGCGAGCGCTTCTCCCGACAAGCGGCTCACATGGTCTGAGAGAGACGCGAACACCTCTTCCGGAGAGCCAAACTTCGTCGTCACCTTATACCCGCCAGCGCCAAGACCAGTGGAACCACGGGCCAAGGTACGCATGGAGCGCGGGGCCGGATCAGTGCGCGCTCGGTCGATGGCGAATTCGGTGTTGAGGTCGGTGCCGCAGGCGTTAGGACTACGCGCATGTCCCAGGTGCAGCGCAAACTTACGACCATCCTTGCGGCGGACGCCGACGGCTATAGCCGCGTGATGGAGGCCGATGAGGTCGGTACGCTCGGCGCGCTGCGGGCGGCGCGCGAGGTGTTCTCGCGGTTTATCGAGCGGCACCATGGGCGCATCGCCAACACAGCGGGCGATGGGCTGATCGCGGAATTTCCCTCCGTCGTCGAGGCCGTGCAGTGCGCGATCGAGGTGCAGCGCGAATTGGCGGCCGACGCCGACAGCGCGTTACGGTTCAGGATCGGCGTGCATCTGGGCGACGTGTTGGTCGACGGCGACGATCTGTTGGGCGAAGGCGTGAACCTCGCAGCGCGGCTGCAGACAATGGCGGAGCCCGGCGGCATTCTGATTTCGCAGCAGGTGTACGATCAGGTGCAGAAGAAGCTTTCGGTGGGTTTCGAATATCTCGGCGAGAAGCGGCCGAAGAATTTCGAGGAGAGTGTCGCTGTTTATAGCGTCGCGGGCGATGGCGCGGCGAGCAAGACGCGCCCTACCCGCGCGGCGGAACGCGCTGTCAAAGACAAAAAAGGCCGGCCGCTAACGTGGGCCAGGATGCGCGGCGAAGCCTTGCGGCTCGGCGTCGTTCTGGCGATGCTGCTGGCTGTCGATGTGATGACCGGGGACGAATTTTGGGTGCAGTGGCCGGCGCTCGGGATCGGGATTTATTTGGTGTTCAAAGCGCTGCCGCTGATTGGGCGCCACGACTGATCTCAATGCCGTGAACGCCGAGTTTTCGCCGTGAAGAGCCGCTTAAGGTCGGTTCTTTGGGAGGATCACATGCGAATGAATTTTCAGCGCGCGGCGATTACCGTCGCCGTTGCGCTGCTTGCGGCGTCATTGCTTGCCGGGTGTCAGCGAAGCGAGACCCTGCTGGCTGTCAATGCGTCGGCGACGACGCGGACGGCGCCGGATTTGGCGATTGTCACGCTAGGTGTTCTCGCACGCGGCGCTACGGCGCGCGAAGCGCAGCAGGCGCAGGCGGCGCGGATGAACACGGTCATGCAGGCCGTGCGCCAAGCCGGCGTTGAGGACACGGAAGTGCAGACGGTAGGGTTTGCGCTCGATCCGCTCTACGCCTACCCACGCAACGCAGCGCCGCGCATCACCGGCTACCAAAGCCGCAACGTCGTCGCCATTCGCGTGCGCAATCTCTCCGCCATCAGCGCGCTGATCGACGCTACCGTCGCCGATGGCGCCAACGAGTTGCAGGGCATCCAGTTCACATTCCAGGACGAGGAAGCGTCGCTCGACGCCGCGCGGGCGCAAGCAGTTGAGACGGCGCGGACGCGCGCTGAGCGCTATGCCGAGGCGGCGGGCATGCGTGTGGCGCGGATCATCTCGATTGCCGAACCAGGCGCGGCGCTGCCACCGCCTGAACTCTATCGGCGTGGCCTCTCTGCGCCGCAGATGGTGAGCGCGGAGCAAAGCAACGGCGCCGCGATCAATCCTGGCCAACTCGACAACCGCACGAACGTGACGGTGGTGTTCGAGCTGCGTTAGGCGGCTTCGCGCTTGGGCGGCGTTGGCGGTGGGCCGGCGAGTGGCGCGTGCGCGGGCAAGTGGCAGGTCACGGTGACGCCGCGGCCTGGCTCACTGGTGAGCGCCACCCAGCCGCCGTGCATCTCCACGAACGAACGCACCAGCGCGAGGCCGAGGCCCGCGCCGCGGCGATCGCCGGACTCGAAGCTATCGAACGCGCGGGCTTGCTGCTCGAAGC
>CADEDT010000036.1 GCA_902826145.1 uncultured Caulobacteraceae bacterium | reverse complement strand
CGCCAAATCGGGAACCGTTTCGGATCTGGCCCTTTCGATTTCGTCGGAGCGGCCTACGCGCACCCAATTGTCAACCTCAGGCGCGGATGCATCGCGATCGAACCGCACTTCGCGCCGACCCGCGAAAACGTGCAGCAAAACCAGCAATGCTGCGCCGGCGCCCACGACGATCGCGTAGGCCAATCCTTTTTGCCCCTGAACGGCGCCCAGCATGACGTGCGCGACGATCAATGCGTAGGCCCAATAGACGCTCATATGGATAGCCTTCCAGAGCACGGGACCGAGATTGGTATTCCAGAAATCGTGGCTGGTCGCGGCCATGACGAACAGGACGAGAAGCGCGACGAGACCCAGGCTCTCGAACGGGAAGCCCTCGATGGAATCGTAACGCGGGTTCGATGTCAGCAGCGAGACGAGCGGGTTTACGTCAGAGAAGCCATGATACCAGACGACGACCAGCACGGCGTGCGTCAGCGCAAGGCCGAAACAGGCGACGCCAAGATGGCGGCGATTGTAGAGGAGCGGCAGCACGCGCGTTGAGAGACGCGCCAGAGGGCCAATCGCCAGTATGAGGGTGAGCAGCGCAAGCGCGGCGGCGCCAAAGGCGCGGATCAGGATCTGGATGAGGATCGGCCGTTCGCCGGGGAACGCTGCCAGCGCGGAGATCACAAATGCGGTGATGAAAACGGTCACGCCGAGCGCGAGCACGCTGTCGAACGCCTTCTTGTAAGGCGTCCATTGCACAACCTTGTAGTCGTGGGCCATCAGCGCGGCGCCCATTCTTGGGCGGCCTGTGTGAGGCTCTCGGCGCGATGCTTGGATGTGAGGGCCGCACCCATCACTACCAGAATCGCCAGCGCGACCAAAGGCCAGTTGCGTGCGTGCGCTTTACGCTGCGCGCGGTTCACGACGCCCGCTCACGCGGTTTGAACAAGAGACCAAGTACAATCGGCCAGAGCGCGATCACGCCGGGCGCGAGCACTGCCTTCACACGCCAAGGTGCGACAGCGGCAGAGCTGTCCAAGCGTCGCATCAGACCCACAACAAGCGCGATCCAGAGCAGCAGCCCCAGCGCCGCATAGGCGCCCAGGCCGAGCCAAATCCATAAAGCGAATTGTTCGGACACGACCGCGCCTCCCGCCAGTCAGTTCGTTTGCGCAGGCCCCCGGTTACGCTTTGCGCGCCGCAGTGCATCCGGGACGCCTCGTCGCGCGTAATCATGATCTCGGAGTGGAAGGCGCTCGAATGTCGAGGCCGCGAACCAGGGTGATCTGTGAGCGGGACACCATGGGCTGCCACCTTCACGGTTCGCGACGGGTCAGTTCACTACCACCGGACCGGCGCGCAAATTCCCATCGACTTCGCGCTGCTGCGCGATGTCCTGGCGTGGTCGACCTATTATCTGCCGCTGCGCCTCAAGGGCGCATTGAGGCGGCTCTTCAACCCTGGTCCACGGCTCTTCTTCGTGCCGAAATCGCCACCCCCTTGGTATTTGTTTTGGAACGCCAGCGCTTGGATCGGCGCACGCGAGACTGATCGTCACGAAGAGGCGGACGCTGTCGTCTATTTCGAGGACGCGACATGGGGAGAAGGCGCCGCCAGCATTGATGCGCTCTCCATAAACGGGCGCTGCACAGACGTGTCCAAGTCGCGCGTCATGCGAACCTTCGAGGACGTCTTTGGCTATCCGCTCGAAATCGATCCGGAAACCTACGCTGGCCGTGCGGTTGAAAAATCGGAACTCAATGGAGCGCACGACGGGCGCGTGATCCAGTGTCCGCAACCCCGCCGCGATGGATTCGTTTATCAGCGTCTGATCGAAACCGGTGACAATGGGTTTGTCGAAGACCTTCGCGCGCCATGCGTTGGCGGGCAATTGGTGACAGTGTTCGTGAAGCGCCGGCCAGAAGCGCAGCGTTTTGCCAACAGCAATACCAGCGTCCAATTGGCCGAGCCGAGCATGTTCTTCTCGGCGCGCGAACTCAGCAGCATTGAAGCGTTCGCGCGCGCGATGGAGTTGGATTGGGGCGGGTTGGACATCCTGCGCGACCGGAGCAGCGGCCGCATCTACATCGTTGATGTCAACAAGACCGATATGCCCCCGCTCGCGCTTCCGTTTCGCGATAAGATGCGCGCGAGCCAAAAATTGGGACGCGCGCTTGAGGCGCTGATCCGCGATCATAGCGATGGTTCAGGGGTGCGCCGCTAAGCGCCGGGACGCTCCTCGAAATGTTGGTCAAGGAAATCCAGAGCCGTTGACCAATCGGAAGAGCGAACGCCGTGACCGCCGGGGCGTACGTAAAAAGCAATGTCGGCGCTTAGATCGGGCTGGCGCATGCTGGGTTGCACAAGGCCCGCACTGCCGAAGAGGCCATAGACTTCGCTCGCCGCGCGCGCCGCAGCAAAACTGGCCGCGGGATCCGACCAGCGGTCAAGACCTGCGTTGCCGAGCAGGACCGGGCGCGGTGCGAGCAGCGCTAGCAACATGTGCTGATCGAGCCCATCCATGCTGCGCTGCGTGACGGACGAAGCGAGCGAGTCCGGAAACCAATGCGGAAACCGGCGCACAATCTGCGCCGTCGTCTCGCCGCGCGTGGCGCTTGAGAGCGTCGCGCCAAAGGTGCCGGACTGATTGGCGATCACCGCGCCCACGCGATTATCGAGCGCGGCTGCAAGCAATGCCGCCTTTCCATAGCGGGAATGCCCCCAGAACGCGATGTGGGCGGGCGAAATCCGTGGATCGATACGTAAGGCGTCAAAGGCGCTGAGATAAAGCGACGCCCAATCGGCGATCGCGCCGCTCTTGGCGCTCCCGGCGCCGCGATTGATCTGAGCTTCGCGAAAGAGAACCGGATCATCTGGGGCGACATCGCCGGCATAGAAGACCGCAACGGCGTAACCGCGTTCAATCATCGCGCGCAGCGGAGGCCGCAGGATTGCATCACCGTGCGAAAGCCGTGTCAGCGCACGCCCCAGCTGCGTGCGACAGCGCTCGGGCCGCCAAATGGGCGCCGGCAAGCGAGGATCAATGTCGCTGTCGAGCCCGCAGAAGTCGCTCATGATGATGAGTGGGAAGGGACCTTCACCGGCTGGCGCAAGAAGCGCCACGTCGAGTGGCGTATCTGTCATCGTTTGGCCGAGCGAGACCGTCAGCAGTTCGAGCCGCGCCGTGCCACCCAATGCAGCGCTGTCGATGGTGCGGCGCTGCACATCGCGTGGCGCCGCTTGCGGCACGACGCCGTAGACGCGCGTCACAAAGGCCCGCTGCAACAGCGGCACACGGCGTTCGAGCCAATCGCTGCTCTGGGAAATCGGCGGATCGCCATCAAATGCCGACAACGGAGACGTGATCTGCAAGCCTGGGCGAATTGATCCCGGTGACGCGCGGGCGGTGAATTGCACGCCCCAGCTCAACGCCCAGAGCATGAGCGCCGCCAAACCTAGAAAGCGCCAGCGAATAGCATCCGTGGCCAATGTCGCCCCCGATTCACGCAGCCTGGCGCTTAGCGTCTGCCCACCACATACGAACCGTCTGAAGGACTGGTTTCGAGCGCACCGGATTAGGCCCGTGATCGCATTCATGCGTGTCTTGCGCGCTACGGTGGGCGCGGGAACAACGGCGCCTAGGGCATGTTACCCTTCAATAGGCGCTCGGGGGTTTGCATTGGACGGCGATTCACCGGTGACCTAAGACAAGCCTCATCTCCGCGCGCGGACGCGCTTGCGCACCATCACCAACATTAAAAGCCGAAGCGCCTAGCCCCGTGAGCCACGCCAAACAGCGCACAGACTTTCTTCGCGGCGGCGGCGAGATGGGCGCGCTCATGCGTGCATATGATTGGACCAAGCATCCGCTTGGGCGCCCAGATACCTGGCCTGCGCCGTTGCGCACTTCGCTGCGTGTGCTCTTAAACACCGGACACCCCATGTATCTTTGGTGGGGACCTGAGCTCTATTGTTTCTACAACGACGCCTATCGCCAATCGATTGGCGCAGAACGCCATCCCAGCTCACTCGGCGCTCGGGGGCGCGAGGTTTGGGACGAGATCTGGGACATCATTGGCCCGCAGATCGATCAGGTTATGTCGGGTGGCGCGGCGACTTGGGCCGAGAATGCGCTCGTCCCGATCACCCGCGATGGCGTGCGCGAAGATGTCTATTGGACCTATAGCTACGGCCCTATCGACGACGAGAAGGCGGCTTCAGGCGTTGGCGGCGTACTCGTGGTCTGCACCGAAACCACCGATCAGGTGATGGCGGCGCAACGTTTGGCCGCCAGCGAGGAGCGCGTTCAGTTCGCGCTCACGGCCGGCAACGGGGTCGGCACGTGGGATTGGGACGTGCCCAATGATCGCGTCATCGCCGATGAGCGCTTCGCGAAGATCTACGGCGTCGATCCTGAGCGGGCGAAAACGGGCGCGCCAATCGCAGAGTTCTTCCGCTCGATTCACCCCGACGACACCGCCGCAGTCAGCGCTCACATCGCTGAAGTGCTGGCGACCGGCGCTGACTTCAGCGCCGAATATCGTCTGCTTCAAGCAGATGGCAGCGAACGCTGGGTTGTCGCTCAAGGCCGCGCGTTCTTGGACGAAACTGGCGTTCCGGTGCGATTTCCGGGCGTGAGTTTCGACATCACGCCGCGCAAGCGCGTCGAGCAGAGCCTGCGCGACCTCAATACCGATCTTGCGCGCATGGTGATCGAGCGCTCTGCCGAGCCTGGGACCACGTGGCAGGTCAGTCCCAATCTCTTGTCCGTCATCGATATGAGCGACGGCAAATTCCTGCGCGTCAATCCCGCTTGGGCCATCGAACTTGGCTGGTCGGAAGAAGAACTGACAGGCGCGCCCTACGCTGACTTCGTTCATCCCGACGATCTTGCCGCAAGCTTTGCGGCGTTTGAGCAGGTGCAGAATGGATTGCCGGTGCTCAATTTCGAGAACCGCTATCGTACGCGCTCCGGCGAATATGAGTGGTTGTCTTGGGTGGCCGTGCCAGAAGGCGGCAAGCTCTATTCAACCTCGCGCCTCATCACCGGCGAAAAGCAACGTACCGTCGCGCTGGAGAAAGCCCAGGACGCGCTGCGCCAATCGCAAAAGATGGAAGCGGTCGGTCAACTCACCGGCGGCATCGCGCACGACTTCAACAATCTGCTGGCGGGCATTAGCGGCAGCCTCGATCTTCTGGCCAGGCGCCTTGCGGAGGGCCGTGTCACTGGGTTGGATCGCTATATCATTGGCGCCCAGCACTCCGCCCGGCGCGCGGCGACGCTGACGCAGCGCCTGCTGGCCTTCTCGCGCCGTCAAACACTCGACCCTAAAGCCGTCGATTTGAACCGCCTGATCGGTGGTATGGAAGAGCTTGTTCGCCGCACCGTTGGTCCGGGCGTCAACGTCGAAGTCGTCGGCGCTGGCGGCCTGTGGCCCACACTCGTCGATCCCTCGCAGCTGGAAAACGCGCTGCTCAATCTTGCGATCAACGCGCGCGACGCGATGCCGGACGGCGGGCGCATCACCATCGAGACCGCCAACAAGTGGCTTGACAAACATGCCGCGCATGATCGGGACGTTGCGCCAGGCCAATACGTTTCGCTTTGTGTGACCGACACCGGGACCGGCATGGCCCAAGACGTGATCGAGCGCGCATTCGATCCTTTCTTCACCACCAAGCCGCTCGGCGAAGGCACCGGTCTTGGCCTATCCATGATCCATGGCTTCGTGCGCCAGTCCGGCGGTGAAGTCAGAATTTATTCCGAACTCGGCAAGGGCACGACAATGTGCCTCTATTTTCCCCGCCATTTGGGCGAACTGGAGCAGCCGGAGGAGGCGAGCGCGCCCGCCTCGACATCGGACGGTCACGGCGAGACCATCCTCGTCATCGACGATGAAGAGACGGTGCGGATGCTGATGGTGGAGGTGCTGCAAGAAGCCGGCTACCACATCCTAGAAGCGCGCGATGGCCCAAGCGGGCTGAAGATACTCCAATCCAAGGTTCGCATCGATCTATTGGTGTCCGATGTGGGGCTTCCGGGTGGAATGAACGGGCGACAGGTCGCGGACGCGGGGAAAGTCACCCGGCCCGACCTGAAAGTCCTATTCATCACCGGCTATGCTGAAAACTCGGTGTTTGGGAACGGCCATCTCGGCGCCGACATGGAAGTGATCACCAAGCCCTTCAACATCAACGAACTCAGCGCTCGCGTCCGCGACATGCTCGAAGGCTAGAGTTTGGCTTGGGCGCGGTCGATGCGCTCAGCTTACGGCGCTGAGATGCTCGTGCCTTAGGTGGGCCTGAAGTTCCCTTGTTTCGCCCCACGCGCGTTTTCGCACGCTCAATAGGCGCTTCGACGCGTTCGGCTGGATCGGACGCTACAAATTAGCGGTTTGGCATGAAAACATGCTCCATCAGCAAGCATGGGCGGCTCTTGGCGACTCTGGTGATCTTTCGGTGCGGTGACGCGTTATGCGCGTTTCAGCGCGAGCAGGTGGTGCGTTCGTTAGCGTTGCCGCAGCTCTCGACGCCGCCTGGCATGCCGCCGGCCCTGAAGGGCTTTGCCAATATCGCTGGCGGCGCTGTGCCGGTGATCGACACCGCGCGCCTGCTGGATCTTGAGTACGACGCCGGCGCCGACCCGCTTTATCGCCATGTGCTCATCGTCCTCGCCGATGGCGCCCCGCTCGGTCTCCTGGTCGATCGTGTGCTCGATGTTCAAAATGCTGATCTCGATGGTCTGACACCGGCCAAGCCTGGGACCGCGCTCAACGAATGCGTTTTGGGAGATCTCAACCGCGAGGGAGAGCTCATTCACATACTCGACGCCGAGCGCGTGCTGCTCGCGCATGAGCGGGCGCGCATCGCCGATCTTCGCAACGCCGAACAGGAGCGCATCGCTCAGTGGGGCAGCCCATGAGCGAAGCCGATGTTTTCGCCGAGATCAGCGGCGCGCTGATCACGCGCACGGGGCACCATTATTACGAAGACAAGGAGCGGCTTTTACGTGAGCGGCTTCGCCAGCGTGTCGAAGCGCTGAAGCTGCCGTCGCTCGCGGCCTATGCACAAGTGCTGAAGGGCGAGCGCGGCCACGACGCTGAAACCGAATGGCGCCAGCTCGAAGATCTGATCACGATCGGAGAAACCTATTTCTTTCGCTACGCCGATCATTTCGAGGCGCTGCGTGAGAGCATTCTGCCAGGTCTTATCGCACGCCACGCCGGCGACAAGCAGCTCAGAATCTGGAGCATTGGTTGCGCCAACGGCGCTGAAGCGTATTCGATCGCGATCGTGATCCGCGAATTGCTTGGCGACGCGTTCGACAGCTGGCGCATTTCCATCACCGGCGGCGACATTAGCGAAGGCGCGCTCGCGAAGGCGCGAGAGGCCAAATACGGCGCCTGGGCGCTACGGACGCTGAGCGACGCGCAGAAATCGATCTATTTCGATCGCCTCGACCCCCGCACTTGGGTGCTGAAGCGCGCCTACAAATTCGTGCGCTTCGAGCGGCAGAATATTCTCGACCTCTTGTCGCCGGCGCCGCCGCTCTCGTGGACTGGCTTCGATCTCATACTCTGCCGCAATGTCCTCATCTATTTTTCCGCCGACAAGGCCGTTGCGCTGACACGCGCGTTGAAGGCGCGTCTCAACGAAGGCGGCGCGCTGCTCCTCGGCCACGCCGAAGCGACGCTCGAACTCGATCCCGCCCTCGCGCTGCCGCTCAAAACTGAGTTTGAGCAAGCCCGTGAGCCGCTGCCAACTCAGCCTTGGATGCCGGCGCCGTTGCCGGATGCGCCGTGGCCGCAACCGATTGCACCCGCGCTCACCGGCGTCGCGTCGTCGCCGCTGCAAGCGGCGTCGCTTGAAGAGGTGCGCGCCGCTGCCGACGCCGGCGATTATGAGCGTGCGCATCAGCTCAGTAGGGCGCTCATTGCGCGCGAACCGCTTTTGGCTGAGGCGCACTATTATGATGCGCTCATTTCCCTCGTCGCCGACGGACAAGACGAAGCTGAAGCGGCGCTGAGACGCGCGCTCTATCTCAATCGCGGCTTTGCGCTCGCCCATCATCGTCTGGCGCTGGTGCTGTTGTCGCGCGCGCGAAACGCCGAAGCCAAGCGCGCGCTGCAAGTCGCAATAGAATTGGCGCGCCACATGCCTGCCGATGCGCCGATGCCGGAAGGCGACGGCGTCACGGCGGGTGTCTTTGCCGACGCCGTCGCCCGACAGCTTGAACATCTGAGCTCTGCGGCATGAATATTTCGGCCAAGTCCAGCGCCGCGCGCGCCAACGCAATTCTCACTGAGCGCGCCCGCCGTCTTGCCGAGCGGCCGCAAGCTCTGCACGCCGCCGAAACGCGGCGCGTCTGTCTCTGCGAAGCCGGCGGCGATCTCTATGGCATCCCTGTCGAAGACGTCGCCCGGGTCATGAGCGAAGCGCACACCGCCCCGCTCGCCGAGGCAGAGCCCGCGCTTTTGGGCGTCATGAGCCGCGGCGGTGGCTTTGCGCTGGTCTATGATCTCTCGGCGCTGATCGGCGCCGTCGCGGCGCCGCAAACCGGCGAGGGGCACTTTGTGCTGCTGCGTTCGCTCCGGCCGCTGACCGCGCTCAAAGTCTCGCGCGTCGACGCAATCACCGACATTGAGCTCTTAAGCGCCGAAGACACCGTCAATCTGCCCGTCCGCGCGAGCATCGCCGCCTATGGCCGCGCCGGCGACGGACGCATCGTATCCATCATCGACATCGCTGCGCTTATGCATGCGAGCGCACGCAACGTTTCCGGGGGCTAGTCCATGTCTATCGCCAATCGCCTGATTGCCGGCTTCGGCATCATCATCGTGCTCATCGTCGCACTGGGGCTCTACAGCCTCAGCCAAGTCGGTGTGGTTCGCGACACCGCCGAGCGCCTGGTCGCACGGGACCTCACCATGATCCGTCAATTGAGCGAGATCTCCGAGGGGCAAAACAACATGCGCGCCGCGCGCGAAGCGGCGCTGCGGACAGTACTCGCACGCACCGCGACGGCGCGTTCACTCGGCGAAGACGAAACCGCCTGGCGGCAAAGTTATGAAGCCACCTCGGCCGCGATCACTGAGGCGTCTTCGCTCGCCAACGAATACAACTCGACCGCGCTCTCCGCCGAGCGCGCCGAGACGTGGCGCCAGGTGGCCCAGTTGATGACCGAGCTTGACGGCGAATTGGATTCGCTTCGCGCCAGCGCCGACCAGCAATTTACCGCCATGCGCCAGGGCAATGCTGCAGGCGCACTCGAGATCGAAGCGGATCTGACGGCCCGGCGCGCCAATATGGTTCGCCTCATCGCATCGGTGCGCCAAGTGGCCGATGAAGGCGTGGTGCAGGGGCGCCAACGCGTGGTGCAGGTCTATGACCAAAGCCGCATCTCAACTTTGATCGCAATCGCAATCGCCATCGCGGTCGGGGTTTTCATCACGTTCATCTTGCGCCGCTCGATCGTGGGGCCGTTGCAGACCTTCATGGCCTTCGTCGAGCGCGTCGGGCGCGGCGACCTCTCAGGCGAACCGGCTTCGACCGGCAACGACGAGATCGGCCGCTTGGGCGCCAATCTCAACGATATGGTGGCGGGCTTGAAACAGCTTGCTAATCAAAGTCGAGAGGCCACCGCCAATCTGGGCGCGGCGATCTCCGAGATCCGCGCTTCGACCCAAGAACAAGCGGCGGGCGTCGAAGAACAATTGGCCGCCGTGCAGGAAACGGCCGCCACCGTCGATGAGATCACGCATGCAGGCAGCCAAGTCACCAAACGCGCTCAGGAAGTGATCGCCGCCGCCCAGACGACCGCGCAAACCTCAGCCGAAGGCCTGCGCGCCGTGGATGAGACCGCGCGGGTGATGGATTCAATCCGCGAGCAGGCCGAGATCGTGGCGCAAAATATCGTCGCCTTGAGCGAAAAGACCCAAGCGATCGGCGAGATCATCTCGACAGTGAATGACATTTCCGAACGGTCACACCTCTTGGCGCTCAACGCCGCGATCGAAGCGGCCGCCGCCGGCGAAAGCGGACGCAGCTTCACAGTGGTGGCGTCGGAAATGAAACTGCTGGCCGACCAAGCCAAGGACGCCACCAATCAGGTGCGCTCGATCCTGGGCGACGTGCAACGCGGCATCAACACGTCAGTCATGCTGACCGAAGAAGCAGTGAAGCGCACCGCTGCCGGCAAGGAACGCACGGAGACCACCGTGCGAACGATCGGCGAGATCACCGGACGCATTCAAGAAAGCGTGCAGACCTTCCAGCAGATCGTCGCGTCCACCAATCAGCAGCAATTGGGCATTGAGCAAGTGATGGGGGCGCTCACCAATATCCGCCAAGCCAGCCAGCAAACCGCCGCCGGGACGCGCCAGCTCGACGAGGCCGCCGCCAATCTGTCGGGGCTCAGCCAACAACTGCAATCGCTGGCAGACCGGTACAAGGTCTAGAGAGGCCGGAGCGCAATGGCTGACATCCGCGACCAATTGCTGGCGGCGTTTTCGCTGGAGCATCGCGAGCATCAGACCGCGATTCGCGAAGCGTTCGCCCGCGCCCGTGGTGGTGAGGCGATCGATGTGCGCGAAGTGTTTCGCCGCGCCCATTCGCTCAAAGGCGCGGCGCGCGCCGTTGATCTGCCTGCGGTCGAGGCGATCGCACATAGCTTGGAGACGTTGTTCGCGCCCGCTCTGGAAGCTGGCGTGCAGTTCAGCGGCGCCGAGATCGGCCAAGCCTTGACCAAGCTCGATGAGATCGAGCGCGCGGTTAACCCGCCCAAACCAGAGACCCAAGCGCCCGGCCAAGACGCGAAGCCGGCGGCGGACGCCACAGCCTTCTTGCGCGTCGACGCCGAACGCGTTGCGCAACTCTCCGCCACCGTTCACGAACTCTCCGCCGAGATCGACGCCAATGCGCATATGGCTGAAACGAGTGCTGCACTCGCGCGCGAGTCACAGGCGTTGAGCCGTGCGATTGAGCAGGCGCTGCAGAATCCTCAACGAGCCGCTCAAGCGCTGACGGGTCTGGCCGCGCAAGCGCGCACCCTGGCGCGGAGCGCAGCACTCGCCGCGCGCGGTCAAGCCGAACGTAGCTGGTCGGCGGAGCGCTTGAGCGCGCAATTGCGTGAAGATCTTGCCCGCATCGCTATGGTGAGCGCCGACACCGTCTTCAGCGGCATGGGGCCGATGCTGCGGGACATGGCGCAAGAGCAAGGTCTCACAGCTGAACTCAATGTCTCCGGTCTTACGACTGAAGCCGACCGCGCCCTGCTCCAATCCTTGCGCGACCCCGTCATCCAATTGTTGCGCAACGCTCTGGCGCACGGGGCGGAAGCGGCTGGCGAGCGCAAGCGGCACGGAAAGCCAGAAGCGTTGCAAGTCTCATTGGCTTTGAGCGCTCGCGCCGGACGGCTCGAACTGCGCGTCGCCGATGACGGGCGTGGGCCCGACTGGCGTAAGATTGAATCCACTGCGCGCGCTCGCGGCCTGATTGGCCGCAATGAGGCCGAGGAGACAAGTTCCGACGATGCGCTGGCCAGCTTGGTGTTCGAGCCCGGTTTCAGCACCGCCGAGCACGTTGAATCGATCGCCGGGCGCGGCATGGGATTATCGGTTGTTGCAGAGGCGGTTCGCCGCGCCGGCGGCGCCGTGCACATGCGACAGGGGCGGCCGCACGGCACGGAGTTTGTCATTTCGACGCCGCTCACTGCGGCGCGCCAATCCATTGTTCTGCTGCAAGACGCCGGCGCCCGATTTGGTCTGCCCGCCTATGCGGTTGAACGCGTGCTCGACATTAAACCAGCCGCGCTCGGATTGGTCGGCGGGCGCCAGACCCTATCGGTCAGCCAGGACGGGAACCAAATCATCATCCCAGTCATTCCCCTTAGTCGTGTCACCGGGACCAAATCCGCGGTGCGTGCTGACGCGAGCGGGGAAGAAAAAGTGGCGGTCGCCGTACTTCGCCAGGGTGAGACCAGGCTAGGCCTGATGGCCGACGCGGCAGAAGACGTGCGTGAGGCGACGTTGGTCAATTTCGAAGCGGGCCACGTTGCGCCGATCAATCTCGCCGCCACCCAACTCGAAGACGGCGAAAGCGCGCCTGTGCTCGACCCTGAAATCGTCTTCCAGCGTTTTCTCCGCCACGATCTCGATCTGTCCACCGATCGCGCACAAATTCCCGTTGCTGCACGCGCGCGAAAGCACGTCATCCTGGTGGTGGACGATTCAGTCACCACGCGCACACTCGAAAAGAGCATTCTCGAAGCGCAGGGCTATCGGGTGATCCTCGCGGTCGACGGGCTCGACGCGCTCGAAGCCTTAAAGCGCGACGGCGCCGAGATCGATCTCATCGTCGCTGACGTCGAGATGCCGCGCCTCGATGGCTTTGGCTTGCTCGAAAGCCTGAAGCGCGATGCGAGTCTGGCAAGGCTGCCCGTCATCATGATGACGTCGCGCGCGGAGCAGGCCGACATCGAACGAGGGCTTGGCCTCGGCGCCGACGCCTATCTCGTCAAACAGAGTTTCGATCAACGCGAATTGCTCACCACGATCAGGCAGTTGCTGTGACAGGCAAAGCCAAACAAGTGCGCGTGATGCTGGTGGAGGATAGTCCGACCGTTCGTACGTTGCTGTGTCATATCGTCGACCAGGATCCCAGACTTGCGCTCGCGGCAGTCTGCGCCAGCGCCGAAGAAGCTTTGCAATCGATCGAGACCGTGGCCCCCGACGTCATCTCGATGGATATCCGCCTACCTGGTATGGACGGCATCGAGGCCACCCGCCGGATCATGACTGATCATCCAACGCCGATCGTAGTCGTCGCCGACAGTGTCCACGACGTGGCGTTATCGATCGCCATGAATGCGCTGAAGGCCGGCGCGCTGAGCGTGGTTGAAAAACCCACTGGCCTGGGCGCTGCGAGCTATGGGGCGATCGCCGATACGATCGCGACCCAGCTTTTTATCATGAGCCAGGTGCCGGTGATCCGCCAGCGCATGAACTTAACGGCAAAGGCGCCAACGCGCCCGCGCGGCAATGACGATCGCGCTGACGCTGCGCTGCGTATCATTGGTATCGCCGCCTCCACCGGCGGGCCGCCCGCGCTGGCGAGCGTGCTCGGTGCGTTGCCAAAGACATTTCCTATTCCGCTGCTCGTCGTTCAGCACATGGGCGCAAGTTTCATGGAAGGTTTTGCGCATTGGCTGGATGGCCAGACAGAGCTCAAGGTGGAGATCGCCAAACAAGGCGACACGCCACAGCCGGGCTATGCGTATGTCGCGCCAGGCGATCGCCATCTAACGCTCGATGCTCAAGGGCGCATGCGCGTGGGCGCCGAGGCGCCGATCGCCAGTCAGCGTCCCGCCGCAACTCTGCTGTTTCAATCCTTGGCCAAGAATGTTGGGCCCAAGGCAGCCGGCGTCGTGTTGACCGGCATGGGTGAGGATGGCGCCCGCGGTTTGCTCGAAATGAAGACGGCGGGCGGCTATACGATCGCCGAAGATGCGAGCACAGCCGTTGTCTTCGGCATGCCCGCAGTTGCCGCCAAGCTGGGCGCCGCCCGCGCCATCCTGCCGCTCGATCAAATCGGCGCAAGATTGCTGCATCTGGTAGAAGAGGCGCACGCATGAGCGCGCCCGCCGCCGACGCCAAGATTCTCGTTGTCGAGGATAGTGAAGTCCAGGCGCTGGAAATCCGTCACCTGCTGGAAAGCGCGGGCTATGCAGTATCGCGCGCCGCCAGCGCCGAAGAAGCCTTGGCCACGCTCAATGCCGACATTCCCGATCTCATCGTTGCTGATCTCAATCTGCCTAAGATGGATGGAGCCGAACTCACGCGCCAAGTGCGCATGAACGCGCGGACGCGGTCGGTGCCTGTGTTGATGTTGACAAGCGAGAGCGGACGCGACCATGAGCGCGCCGGGCTTGAAAGCGGCGCCGACGCCTATGTCGCCAAATCTCGAGATAGCCAACCCTTGCTGTTACGCGTGCGCGCGTTGCTGCGTTCGAGCGCGAGCGTCCAGCCGCAGACCGGCGCGGCGTTTCGTCAAGCCTGCGTACTCGTGCTCGATTCAAGCGCTACCTTTCGCGTGCACGCCAGCGACACGCTGGCCAAGGAAGGCTTCAAGGTTTTCGCGACCGACAAGCCGGGCGAAGTACTCGCACAAGCCGACACGGGCGAAGCGTGCGATTGCGTCATCGTCAATCTGATGGACGTCAAATTTGATGGCGTGGGTCTTTGTGAGCAGCTGGCGCAAACCCGCGACCAGCATGTCGGTGAAGACCGCGGCCCCTTTTTGATCGTCGGCGTTGGGGGCAAGAGCCAGGCAGGTCAAGACGTTGTGCGCGCTGCGTTCGAAGCCGGCGCGGACGATGTCGTCGCCTCAAGCACCGATATTGAACTCTTGCGCCTGCGGCTGCGTGCATTGATCCGCCGAAAGCTCGCACAGGAAGAAGCGCGTCAGCTCGATTCGGAGCGCCGTCATGCCTCCGAAGAGTTGGCCGAAGCACGCTCCGCCTTGATGCAGGCGCAGAAGATGGAAGCGATCGGTCAACTGACCGGAGGCATCGCCCACGACTTCAACAATATGCTCGCTGGCATCATAGGCGGGCTCAATCTTCTCGACCGCCGCATCAATGCCGGGCGCTACGATGAAACCAAACCGTTGATCGAAGCGGCCCTCATCAGCGCTAATCGCGCCGCCTCGCTCACCTCGAGATTGTTGGCTTTCGGACGGCGGCAATCGCTCGATCTTGCCCCGGTCGACGTCAACGCCTCGATCCAGTCGATGAAGGTGCTGCTCGAACGTACCTTGGGTGAGAACGTCAAGCTCGATCTCGACCGCGTCACCGGTGAAAGCTGGGCGCTGACCGACTCCGCGCAATTGGAATCAGCCGTGCTCAATCTCGCCATCAATGCGCGAGACGCGATGCCGAACGGCGGCGCCCTCTCGGTTCAGACCACTCTGGCCGATCTCGGCGCCGATGAGGCGCAGGAGAGCCAAGCCGGCGCGTTCGTCGTCATCACCGTCAGGGACACGGGCGAGGGCATGCCCGAAGAAATCCTGGAGAAGGTGTTCGATCCCTTCTTCACCACAAAGCCCATCGGGCAGGGCACGGGCCTTGGCCTTTCGATGGTCTATGGCTTCATTCGCCAATCTGGCGGACGCATTGAAATCGACAGCCAACAGGGCAGAGGCACCGAAGTGCGGCTGATGCTGAAGGCTACGGCGAAAGCGGAAGCCAAAAAGCCAATAACGCCGGTCGCCGCCAGGGGCGCAGGCGAGGTCGTTCTAGTGGTCGAAGACGACGAGCAAGTTCGCCTGCTCGTCATGGAAGTGCTAAAGGAGCTGGGTTACCAGGGCTTAGAGGCGCCAGACGCCAAAGCAGCGCTTTGCGTGATCGACAGCGACAAGCGCATCGATCTCATCATTTCAGATGTTGGGCTTCCAGGGCTTGACGGGCGTCAACTCGCAGAACGAGCGCGCAAGCGGCGCAACAACGTCAAGGTACTCTTCATCACCGGTTACGCCGAACACGCTGCCGTGCGCAGCACGTTCCTTGGGGCTGGTATGGAATTGATTACGAAGCCGTTTGCGCTGGACGAACTGGCGTCCAAAGTACGCGACATGATCGCGGCGAATTCTTAACGGGCGCCACAGGGCAAACCATTAGACGCTCTCGCGTGACGCAAGCCGCGCCACCTGGAGTTCGAGGCGTTTGACCTCGCGGAGCGTGACGTTCTTGTTGATCTCCATCCAGAAGTACATTTTCAGCATTGCGACGGCGAGCATCCCAAAGAGCGCGCCCGCGCTCCAGAGCACGGTCTCGCGGACATCGGCGGTGTTTATTGCGTTCCACGCGCAATAGGCGCCTGCGCCAAACATCGCGAACGTGATGATGGCGGCGAACATGTTCATGGCACCCCATTTACCGCTGAACGTGTCCAGCGCTTCGTGGAGTGGCGACTGGTCCTCAAACTTCGCCAAAAAGGCCGCGTCTTCCGCCGACAAGGCCTGGCGGATGGCGGTATCAAGCTTATTCATCGTCTTCTCCTTCCATGTGCGCACGCAGCGCATGACGTGCGGCGGACAAACGTGACTTCACCGTGCCGGGCGGAACGCCCGTGACGGCGGCGATCTCGGCGACGCTCATGTCCTCGCCGTAAAGCAGAGCAATTGCGATGCGTTGTTCGGGCGCCAATCGTTGCAACGCTGTCGCAAGATCAAGCTGCGTATCGGCGTCGGCGCCTGGCCGCGCTTCAAGCGCCGCGTGTTCGGCGGCCGCAACTGCGATGCGTTGACCCCGGTATTTCGCGCGGAGGCCGTCTGTGCACTTGCGCGCGGCGATCGCGTAGATCCACGCGGGAAAGCGGGCGGGATCTTCGAGGCGGCGCAAACTGCGAAGCGCGCTCTCCCACGTCTCCTGAACCACATCTTTGGCCGCCTCCTGATGTCCTGTGCTTCGCGCCGCGAAGGCGAGGAGCCGGGGCGACCAGCGCCCCGCCAGACGCGCGAACGCCTCGCGGTTTCCAGCCTGGGCCAGAAGGACGAGATACTCGTCCAGCGCGTGTTCCAGGCCCCGTTGCACCGGCATCGCCTCTTTTCAGAGCTATAGTCGCACAGAGCGGGCATCCGGTTCGATGCGCTGGAAAAGAAATTCAGATCAGATTGTGATTTGCGTTTGTGCGGCTAACGCGCGCGCTGGGCGGGATGATGTCGCGATCTGGTCGGCGAGCATCTAAGCTTCCGCGCAGACTAATGGCGTTCAATGGGGCAGCATGACCAAGAGCAAATCCTGGTGGGAGCGCGACACTGCGCCTGGCTACATTCTGGTCGCCGCCACGGTGATTTCGTTTCTGTTGCTGAACGGACCGCTCGGCGTCTCGTTTCATCATTTGCTGGAAGATCCGATCGGCGGCCTTTCTGTGGGCGCCGGCGAGGGCGCCCACAGAGTCAATCTGCACCTCGTCATCAACGACGCCTTGATGGTGATCTTCTTTCTTTATGTGGGTCTGGAGCTAAAGCGCGAAACCGTCGAGGGTCCGTTCAAGAATCCGCGGGAAGCGGCTCTTCCTTTGGCCGGAGCTCTTGGCGGCATGGCGGCGCCGGCCTTGATCTATGTCGCCATCAATCTCTCTCACCCCGAATATCTGCGCGGCTGGGCCATTCCAGCGGCGACCGACATTGCGTTCGCACTTGGCGTCATGTCGCTACTGGGACCCAGAGTGCCGGGCGGTTTGCGCCTTTTTCTGCTCGCGCTCGCAATCATCGATGATCTCGGAGCGATCGTCGTGATCGCACTCTTCTATTCCACGCACCTGACTGCATGGGCGTTGGGCGGCGCCGTATCGACGTTTGTGCTCATGCTGCTGCTCAATCGCGGCGGCGTTACCCGCCTTTGGATCTATTGGCTGTTGGGTCTCATCACTTGGGGCTTCATGCTGCTTTCGGGCGTGCACGCGACCATTGCCGGCGTGCTGACTGCGCTCGCGGTGCCCATGCGCGACAAGACCGGCGGCTCACCACTCATCAGCGCCGAACACGCCCTAAAGCCTTGGGTGCAATTTGCGATCATGCCGATTTTCGCGCTCGCGAATGCCGGCGTGCAATTGCATGGCGCCGGCATCGGCGCCTTGCTCCATCCTGTCGCGCTCGGCATTGGCGCGGGGCTCGTGTTCGGCAAGCCAATTGGCATCACGGTCGCGGCGCTCGTTGCATCTGCGGTGCTGCGTCAGCCAATGCCTGGCACGCTTCCGCAGATGCTCGGCATGGCGATGCTTGCGGGGATCGGCTTCACGATGAGTCTCTTCATTGGCACGCTTGCCTTTGGCGCAGGGGATCTGGCGACACCGGTTCGCTTTGGCGTGCTCGGCGGCTCTGTCATGTCGGCGCTTGCGGGCCTAGCAGTGCTTGCGTGGTGCTGCCGACAAACCGTTCGAGAGGATCACGCGACGCTTGGGCCCGAAGAGGACACCGCCGAGCAGCGTGGTGTGCTCGAAGGCATCGAAACCCGCGACCGGAAATGAAGCGGGGCGAGTTGAGCTTTCTCTTGTTGGCGCGACATCTCATGTGGACGCGAAGCGGGGTCGGGCGTCTGGCCCGGCCCCGCGCGTGAATCAGCAGCACAAGCCGTCTAGGCCTGGGGCGGCATCAACACCGTGTCGACGACATGAATGACGCCATTCGATTGCATCACATCAGCGATGGTGACCGTGGATGCGCCGCCAGCGGCGTCAGTGACAACCACATTGCCGCCGACTTGCGTCACCGTGAGGGTGGCGCCTTGCACGGTGGTCAGCATGGCGCGGCCATTGCCGGCGCGGATGCGTTGCGCGAGATCAGCAGCAGTGAGACGCCCCGGCACCACATGATAAGTCAGAATGCGCGTCAGTGTCGGTCGATTGGCTGGCATGACCAAAGTATCAACTGTGCCGGCCGGCAATTTGTTGAAGGCGGCATTCGTCGGTGCGAACACCGTAAATGGTCCCGGGCCTGACAGCGTATCGACTAGGCCGGCTGCCTGCACGGCCGCCACGAGCGTGGTGTGATCGCGAGAGTTCATCGCATTCTGTACAATATTGCGCGAGGGATACATCTGAGCGCCGCCGACCATGACCGTGCGCTCAGCAGGCATGGCGCTCGCCATCGGCGAAGATGCATTGTCAGAATTCATGTCGTTCATCGCGCAGCCGGACATCAACAACGCGCTGCCCGCCGCTAACGCGGCGATCCATTTGTTCCCAATCATGGTGTTCTCCTGAGCGCGCGTTGCGACGCCCTGTTTGAGCGTTACGCCGTCGTGATCATGCTGGATCACCTCCCGGACCTACTTCGGAGCAATGTTGGATGAGACGGCTCGGATAATTGATCTGCCCTTGTACGCCGCGCGTAACCGCAATGGTTGCGCACTCGTATTGCGCATGAAGGAGATCCCCACATGCATCACTCAAAGTTCGTCGCGGCATTGGCCGTGACAGCGTCTTTGCTCGCGTTTGCCGCTTGCTCGCCGATGGCTGAAGCGCCCGCGACGGTTGAGGAACCCGGGTCATCAGCGATGATGGAGCAAAGCGTCATGGTCGGCGGCGCCGCCATGTACCCCTCGCGCAACATCATTGAGAACGCTTCGAATTCAGCTGATCACACGACCTTGGTCTCTGCCGTGCAAGCGGCGGGGCTTGCTGAAACGCTGTCAGGTCCCGGACCCTTCACCGTTTTCGCCCCGACGAATGCGGCGTTCGATAAGCTGCCGGACGGCACGGTCGCAACCCTAACGCAACCGGCCAATCGCGCAGCGTTGACCAAAATCCTCACCTATCACGTTGTGGCGGGAAGGCTGACAGCGTCAGACTTGTTATCGCAAATCGAAGCTGGCGGCGGCCGCGCGACATTGACGACCGTGCAGGGCGGCACGCTCACTGCCACGCGTTCGGGCGACACCATTACACTGACCGACGCTGCGGGCGGCACATCGATCGTCACCACCGCTGATGTCATCCAATCCAACGGCGTCATTCACGTCGTCGATACGGTGTTGATGCCGCCGCGGGGCTAGTCCCTCAGCGCCGCGCGGACCAACAGGCGCCGTCTCTATCTCTCCTCATGAGGCGGCGCCGTCGCGCGGATCACAAACACGAAAGCGCACGCGAATGACCTTATTGCTGCTTTCGTTTCTGGGGGGCGTGCTGACGATCCTAAGTCCGTGCGTTCTGCCCGTGCTTCCATTCGTCTTCGCTCGCGCCGACCGGCCGTTTCTGCAAAGCGGCTTGCCGTTGCTTGCCGGCATGGCGGCGACATTCGCGCTGGTGGCGACGCTTGCGGCGGTCGGCGGTGCATGGGTCGCAAGCGCCAACCAAGCCGGACGCGTTGCGGCTATGCTGCTGTTGGCGCTCTTTGGTTTAACACTCCTCATCCCCTCTCTGGCTGAGCGGTTCACTCGGCCGCTTGTCGCGCTCGGCAACACGCTTTCAAATACTGCGGCAAAGCCAGGCGAGGGCGCGCAAAGCGTGTGGGCCTCGCTCCTCCTGGGCGTGGCCACGGGTTTTCTATGGGCGCCGTGCGCTGGACCAATCCTCGGTTTGATCCTGACCGGCGCCGCCATCGAAGGCGCCAGCGTCGGCACCACGTTGTTGTTGCTCGCCTATGGATTGGGCGCGTGCCTGTCGCTGGCTGTTGCGCTCTTTGCCGGTGGCCGTGTGTTTGCCGCGCTGAAGCGATCGCTTGGCATCGGCGAATGGGTGCGCCGCGGATTGGGTGTACTTGTCCTTGTTGGTGTCGCTGCCATTGCATTGGGTCTTGATACCGGATTGCTCTCGCGCATTTCCGCTGAGGGCACGGCGCGCACCGAGCAAGCGCTGCTGCAGCGCGTAGGCGTTGCGCGACGAGCGGGCGGTGATGAAGCAGCGCCCGTCGATATCACTGCGCTGCCAGTTGAAGGTCAGTTGCCCCAGTTTCCCGCAGGCGCGGTCTGGCTCAATTCGCCGCCGCTCACTCGCGAGCAATTGCGCGGCAAAGTCGTATTGATCGATTTTTGGACCTATTCGTGCATCAATTGTCTTCGTTCGCTCCCCTATGTGCGCGCATGGGCGGAGAAATATCGCAACGCCGGCCTCATCGTGATCGGCGTGCATGCACCGGAATTTGCCTTCGAGCGCGACGAAGGCAATGTTCGCCGAGCCGTGGCCAATCTCGATGTCGCGTATCCCGTCGTGCTGGACAATGATTTCAGGCTCTGGCGCGCCTTCGACAATCGTCATTGGCCGGCGCACTATTTTATCGATGCTGAGGGGCGTGTTCGCCACCACCATTTCGGCGAAGGCGGCTACCCTCAATCCGAACTTGTGATCCAGGCTTTGTTGCGGGAGGCAGGCAAAAGCGACGTGCCGTCCGGCATGGTCGATCCCAACGCGTCTGGAGCTGGCGCGCCGGCCAACACCGCCGCTGTACAATCGCCTGAAACTTATATTGGCTACGCACGCGCAGAGAACTTCGTGTCGCCCGTACAACGCCGGGACATAACGCAGACGTATTCGACGCCCGCGCGCTTAGCGCTCAATCAATGGGGGCTGATCGGCGATTGGACCTTGCGCGGCGAGAATGCGCGGGTCGATCGCAGCGGGGGACGCATTCGCTTCCGCTTTCGGGCGCGAGATCTTCACTTGGTGCTAGGCCCGGCGGATGGCGGCGCGCCGGTGCGTTTCCGCGTGACCATTGATGGCGCCCCGCCAGGCGCCAATCATGGCGGCGACATCAATGCCGCGGGCGAAGGGCGCGTCACCGAGGAGCGGCTTTATCAGCTGGTGCGCACACAAGGCGCTGTGCGCGAGCGCACGTTTGAGATCGAGTTTCTGGACCCGGGCGCCAGCGCCTTTGCCTTTACATTCGGCTAGCCTGTTGCGCGCCTAGGTGCGCGTGAAGGTGAGGGCGATGCCGTTATTGCAATAGCGCAGACCCGTCGGCTCTGGTCCGTCATTGAAGAGATGGCCTTGATGGCCAAGGCAGCGCGCGCAGCGATACTCGGTGCGCGTCATGCCCGCCGAGCGATCGACGCGCGTTGTGATGTTGGCGTCGATGGCGCGATAAAAGCTGGGCCAACCAGTGTGGGACTCAAATTTCCACGCTGAACGAAAGAGCGGCAAGCGGCATCCGGCGCACGCAAAGACGCCGCTGCGATGCTCGTCGGTGAGCGCGCTTGTATACGGACGTTCGGTGCCCGATTGGCGTAACACAGCGAACGCATCCGCGCTAAGGCGCCGGCGCCATTGAGCGTCGGTTATGCGCCGCTCGGGTGCGCTGGCATAGCGATTGGTCTGCGCGAGCGCCGGCATCGGCGCCATGGCGAGTGCAAGCGAACCCAAGAGCCATGCACGACGGCTTGAAATCATCATGCACTAGGTACGGCAGAGGCGCGCGTTTGGTTTCATGCTCAGAGCAAATGGGTGCGGTAATGCGCTAAATGGCGCTCGCCGTTGATTGCATGGTCTGCGGTGCTGCGTGGGGCAAAGTCTCGATCAGATCGCCCAACGGCATCGGGCGGCCAATCAGATAGCCTTGGGCAATGTCGCAACCCATGCCCGTCAGCAAGGCGAGAACCGGCGCGGTCTCAACGCCTTCGGCGGTGATCTTCATGCCCAGACTATGGGCGAGGTCGACAGTTGATTTAACCAGCAGAGCTTCACGCGATTGGGCTCCGAGCGCTTGAATGAAGGACTTGTCCAGCTTCAGCTCATGCGCCTGGATGCGTTTCAGATAGGAGAGCGAGGATAGACCCGCGCCGTAATCGTCAATTGAGATGCGCACGCCGGCCGCGACGTAGCGGTCGATGTTGACGAGCGCCGCTTCAGGCTCCTTCATCGCCGCCGTTTCCGTGATCTCAAGACAGATCTGGGCGCCAGTGTCTTCGATGAGTCCGATCGCGAGTTCTGTGAACGCTGCGTCGCCAATCAATCGGCCCGAAAGGTTGACCGAGATCAACATGTCAGCGCCCGCCGCGCGGAGCTTTTGCTGATCGCTGATCGCCTGGATCAATGTCCATTCGGTGAGTTCGGCAATGTGACCGGTTTCTTCAGCCATGACGACAAACACGTCGGGCGCAATACGCCCGCGCGTTGGATGGTTCCAGCGCACTAGTGCCTCAGCCCCCGTCACGGCATTGGTGCGCAAATCGAACTTGGGCTGATAGTGGAGCGTAAGCTGGCCGCGATTGATGCCATCGATCATCTCGCTCATCAGTGAAAGATTGCTCGCTGGGTCGCCGTAGGCGACCGGATCGAACAGAGCGACCTCGCGCTCTGAAGCCCGCGCTTGTTCAGCCGCGATCAGCGCGTAGTCGAGCGCTGCCTGATCGCCGGCGTCGCGGATATGCGCGACGCCCGCATTCAACGCGACATCGACCTGCACACCGCCCACGCCGATACGCCCTTCGAGAGTTTCGCGAATGTCCGCGCTCAGCGCCAGGGCGCTGGCTTCGTCGGCGACGGCAAGCACTATGGCGATGGTGTCGGCGCTCAGGCGACCAATGGTCAGCGCGGGATGCGATGCCTGTGCTTTTTTTCCAAGGGCTTGCACCAGTTGAACCGCCAGCGAAAAACCGATGGCCTCACGAATATGACGATAGCGCGCGATGGTGAGCGCCACCACAAACCCTTCAGGCGTGGCTTGTATGGCCGCGTCCAAGGCACGGCGATTGGGCAGCCCGGTGTCGGAATCGTGCAGCGCCATATGCGTGATGCGTTGTTCGCGCGTTGCGATCTCGCCGGACATCACGTTGAAAGAAGCGGCAAGGCGCCCGATCTCATCGGTGGTCTCGACCACGACGTGGGGACGCTCGCCGCGCTCCAGCGCATGCGTCGCATGGTCCAAGGCGGCGATGGGGCGCGTGATGCCTCTGGCGAGCGCCCAACTCCCAGCAACGATCAAGGCCATGCTGATCAGCCCGATGATGACGATAGACGCGAGCAAGGGCTGGAGGCCGGCCATGGCGAGGGCGAGGGGATAGCGCAACAGCAGGACCGAGGCGCCGTCGCCGCCAAAATTGTGGAGCGTCTTCACAACAGCGATGGAAGGCGCGCCGCCGACACGGACGAGTTGGGGCGCATCGCCATTGACTGATGTGCGCTCGATAAGCTGTGCCACAGCGCTGATGTCGCCAGGCGCAATGGCGTCATCGCTCGTGCGCCAAACCGCATCGGGCGCGCGGGTGAACACACTTGCTTCCAACGGAATGGCCGCAAGCGCTTCAAGCGATGTCAGGTGCGCCGGATTAAGTTCGGCCGCGAACACGATCCAGCCGATGA
Organism: uncultured Caulobacteraceae bacterium; assembly: GCA_902826145.1. Classification (GTDB taxonomy): domain Bacteria; phylum Pseudomonadota; class Alphaproteobacteria; order Caulobacterales; family Aquidulcibacteraceae; genus Vitreimonas. The sequence goes on along the minus strand of CADEDT010000036.1, from coordinate 1,552 downwards.
GGTTGGGCGCGCGGATCGGGGCCGAGACTGCCTGAAAAGGACGCCCGCCGATCATCAAGACGCCGGAAGCGTTCTCTTCCGCGTCCAGCGCTGTCCAGAGCAAATCGGCTTCAGCGGGCACGGCGCCGTCTAGGCCGATCAACTGCCCATCGACGCTCATCATGAAGGCGCGGTCGATCTGAAGCCGTTCCCGGAGGTTGTCGAGCGCGGAATCGATTGTTGGGTGGTCCATGCTGGCGACCGCGTCGCGGAAGCCAAAGTCACGCGCTAGAATACCTGCGCTGTCGCGCAATTGTTGTTCACGCATGGCCCAGACACGATCGAACACCGCGCCGTTGGCGCTGAGTTCGCGGCGCACCGTACGCGAGGCATTGTCCGAAACCGCAAGATAGACCGATAGCGCGACCGCAAAGAGCGCGAGCCCAAAGAGACCCGCGTAAAGAACGGTCAGCTTGGTGCTGAGGCGCTTGAAGGCCCGGTCAATGCGCATGACCGCCGGCGCGCAATTGGACTGAGAAAGCTTCTTGTGCAGCGCCCGAGGCGGGCAAGGTCACAACGCGTGTCATCGCGCCGCCTCTAGCGCGCAGATTAGGGTGCCATACGCGCAACGTCCCTTGTCCGATCGCGCCGGCGATCACGACAGCTCCGGTCGCAGCGGTGCGGCCCACATAGGGCGTGTCCACGATGACGATATAGGCCTGCATCTGATCGTGGATGTTGCAGCCGACCGCAGCAACCCCCGCCTGCGTGAAGCGATGCGAGCGAGATTCATCGCGCCCGAACAACTCGAGTTCGAAGCGCGCACCTTCAGAAAATGAATAAACGTGGTGACGAACCCGATCGAGGTTGGGAAAGCGGACGGTGGCGCCAACCGGAACGATGAGAATGTAGGGATCGAATTGCAGATTCTGCTGAGCCACTTGGTATGGCCAGCTGAACCGAATTGGCGTTGTGACGCCTGCGGCCGGCGTGAACGTGATAACGGCGTTTTCGACCGGCGCACCGCTCGCGTCGGTCACGCGTACGGTGAGGTCCGCCGCGAAGGCGTTGCCCGCCATTAAGGCGGCCACGGCGAAACTCAAAAATGCACGCATAGCGCCACATCTACGCGGTGCGCTGTAAAGGTCGTGTGAAGTTTCAGATTCTTTGTGCTGAGGTAAACGCTTCATTAAGCGGCGAAACGCAGTTTCCGCATGATGAACAAGTTGCTCTTGGCGGCGCCGGTCGGCGCTCTGGTGCTGGCGGCAGCAGCCAATGCTGATGCACACTCCATGGTGTGGGGAGGCAAACTGCCTCTTACGCGCGGCGTCACCAGTATCGAAGGCGGCACTGGCGGCGGCCTCTCAACGTGGGCCTTCATCGCGGGCAACGAGACTGAAGACGGCATCGGCGCGTCGGCGTTTTACACCGCGATCCCGCTATCGGATTACGACTTCTCCGCGTATGGCGCCGCGATCGGCTTTTATGACCGTTTCGAGTTCTCCTACGCTCATCAGGAATTCGACACCGGCTCCACCGGCGGCCTCTTAGGCATCGGCAACGGCTTTACTTT
>CADEDT010000035.1 GCA_902826145.1 uncultured Caulobacteraceae bacterium | reverse complement strand
TGCCTGCCTTCGTCACGAGCAAGCCAGCCGCGACCGAGACGATCAGCGCCGGAATTTGCGTCACCAGGCCGTCGCCGACCGTGAGCAGCGTGTAGGTATGTCCGGCTTCGGCGAAGTCCATGCCGTGCGACATCGTCCCGATAACGATGCCGCCAATGACATTGATGAACACGATGAGCAAACCGGCGATTGCATCGCCGCGTACGAACTTCGACGCGCCGTCCATCGCCCCGAAGAACGAGCTTTCGTCCTCAAGCGCTTTACGACGCTCGCGCGCTTGCGTTTCGTTGATCAAGCCGGCGGAGAGATCGGCGTCGATCGCCATCTGCTTGCCGGGCATCGCATCCAAAGTGAAACGCGCCGCGACTTCGGCGATACGCGTCGAGCCGCGGGTGATGACCACGAAGTTCACGATCACCAGGATCGCGAAAACGATTACGCCGATCACGAACTCGCCACCCATGACGAATTGCGCGAACGCCGCGATCACTTCGCCGGCGGCGTGCTCGCCCGTCTGGCCGTTAGACAAGATCAGACGCGTCGAAGCGATATTCAGTGCGAGCCTAAACAGCGTCGCCAGCAGCAGCACGGACGGAAACGCCGTGAACTCGAGCGGCTTCTTGATCATCAAAGCCGTCATCAAGACGAGGATCGACGCGATGATCGAAACTGCCAGCAGCATGTCCAGCAAGAAGGCCGGCAGCGGCACCAGCATGATCGCCAGGATGCCCAGCACGCCGGCGGCCAGCGCGATCTCGCCGCGCATGACGAAGCCGCGCAACACGCCGAAAGAAAGATCGTTGCCTTGCGACTGTGCAGCGTCCGTCATGGTCTAGCTCACGCCGCCTGGCCGGTTGGCGGCGGCGGAATACGCAGGCCCTCGTCCGAATATTGCTTCAGCTTGTTGCGCAGCGTGCGGATCGAAATGCCCAGGATGTGCGCCGCGTGCGTGCGGTTGCCGAGGCAGTGCGTCAGCGTCTCTAGGATCAGATCCTGCTCAACTTCCGCAACCGTGCGCCCAACCAGATTGCGCGCCGCCGCTTGTGCCGCTTCGATGGCGTCACCGGTGGCGTCACGGTGACCGACCGGCGCGCCGTCCGGCGCCCGGATCGCGTCGGCGCCAACGTCCTCGCCATTCGCCAACAGAACGGCGCGATGCATCGCGTTCTCAAGTTCACGCACATTGCCCGGCCACTTGTGCTGCATCACTTGCGCCAGACCATCGCGCGAAAGTTTGCGGGCAGGGCGGCCGTTCGAGCGTGCGTACTTGTCGATGAAGAATTGCGACAGCGCCGCCAGATCCTCGCGGCGTTCCCGCAGCGGCGGAATGCGCAGGTTCACGACGTTCAACCGATAGAGCAGATCTTCACGGAACTCGCCCGAGCGCACCAGCGCATTCAGATCGCGGTTTGACGTCGCCAGCACGCGAATGTTGACCGGCACCGGCTTCGAACCGCCGACGCGATCGATCACGCGTTCCTGCAGCGCACGCAGCAGCTTCGATTGCAGCCGCAGATCCATTTCCGAGATTTCGTCCAGCAGCAATGTGCCGCTCTCGGCTTCTTCGAATTTGCCGATCCGCCGCGCCACCGCACCCGTGAACGCGCCTTTCTCGTGCCCGAACAACTCGGACTCGAGCAATTGCTCCGGGATCGCCGCGCAATTCACCGCGATGAACGGCTTATCCTTGCGCTTCGACTTCTTGTGCACATAGCGCGCCAGCACTTCCTTGCCGACGCCGCTTTCGCCGGTGATCATGATCGACGCTTCAGAGCCCGCGATCTGATCCGCGAGCGTGACGACATGCTTCATCGCTTCGTCTGCTGCGATCAGCGGGCGCTCATCGTCGCACACCGCTGCCAATACCGCGGCGATCAATTCCGCGTCCGGGGGCAGAGAGATGTACTCGCGCGCACCTGCGCGAATGGCCTTCGCTGCGATCATCGGATCGACGCCGACACCGGCGGCCACGATCGGCACCACGATGTGTTCAGCCTCGTTCGCCGTGATCAGCGCCGCGATATCGAGTCGCGCATCCACCATGAGCAGATCGGCCCCGCGCCCGGCGCGCAGCGCGCCCGTCGCTTGTTCGATCGTGTCCACGTGCGCGACCTTGGCGCCGTGCTCCATGGCGATCTTCGTGGCGGCGGAGATTTGTCCTCCGAGCGGGCCGACGATGAGTAGACGCATAGTGCTTCTCCTGCGCCGCCGCCTTAGGCGTCGCCGTCCTTGATGATTTCCGTCATGGTCACGCCGAGGCGTTCGTCGACGACGACGACTTCGCCGCGCGCGACCAAGCGGTTGTTCACGTAGATGTCGATCGGCTCGCCCACCTTGCGGTCGAGTTCGATCACCGAGCCGCGATTCAAACGAAGCAGCGACGCCACTTCAACGTTGGCGCGGCCAAGCACCGCCTGAATGTGCACCGGTACGTCATAGACAGCCGCGAGATCCGCCGCGCTGCGCTCCAAGCCGTCCGGGGCAGAGGATGCCTCCGGCGTCGGCTGGAATTCGTCGAGCTTCATGTCACTCATGGGCGTGCCTCGTCTGGCGCCGACAATGCGGCGTCGATCAGTTCTTCAATCCGTTTGGCGGCGTCGGTCGGGTCCATGGCGATCACGCCATCAGACCAATCGATGACGACTGCGCCGTTCTTCAGCCCGGGCTCGGCGCGCACCAACACCGCACTGGCGTAGGCATGCGTCGCGCACATCTCCGCAATGCGCGGCTTCAGCTGTTCGGCCATGTCTGGAGGGAGCTTCACAACGAGGCGCGGTTGATGGCGCAGCGTGTCCATTGCGGCTTCGACTGCCTGTTGTGCGCGCTCAAGCCCGAAGGCATCGAGCGCCGCGCCGGCAATCTTTTGCGCCGCAGCCATCGCAACGCGCGCTGCTTCCACGCGCATCGCTTGGCTCTCGACTTCAAGGCGCGTCAGCACGCCAGACGCCGCGTCAGCAATCGCTTCCAGCGCGGCCGCAGTTCGGCGCTCCGCTTGCGCTACGGCGTCGTTCTTGCCGCGCTCATAGCCTTCGCTCGATGCGCTCGTCACTTCTTCCGGCGTGATGCGCTTGGCCGCTTCGCGCACGATCTCTCCATCGGGCGCGAACTCGGTTTCAAAGGCGTATTTGCGAACGTTGCTCATCAGTAGATCAGCTCATCGTCTGACTTGCCGTCCGAGAGCACGATCTCCCCGCGCGCTGATAGATCCTTCGCCACCGAGACCATGCGCGTCTGGGCAGCGTCGACATCCTTCAGCCGCACCGGTCCCATCGCCGCCATGTCTTCTTTCAGCAGCTTGCCGCCGCGTTCGGACATGTTGGAGAAGAAGAGGTTGCGCAGTGTGTCGGATGCGCCCTTGAGGCCCAGCGCCAAGTCAGACTTGTCGACGGCGCGCAGCAGCGTCTGGATGCCTCCGGAATCCAATTTGCCGAGATCCTCGAACACGAACATCAGCGCCTTGATGCGATCGGCGCTCTCAGTCGCCTTGCCTTCGAGCGCGCTCATGAAGCGGCTCTCGGTCTGGCGGTCGAAGTTGTTGAAAATCTCCGCCATCGCCTCGTGACTATCGCGCTTTGAGGTGCGCGCGACGTTGGACATGAACTCTGTCCGCAGCGTCGTCTCGATCTTGTCGAGGATGTCGCGTTGCACCGGCTCCATGCCGAGCATGCGCATCACGCACTCGGCCGCGAAATCTTCTGGCAGTTCGCCCAGCACTTTCGCCGCGTGCTCGGGGCGCACCTTCGAGAGCACCACGGCGACCGTCTGCGGATATTCGTTCTTCAGATAGCTCGCGAGCACTGTCTCGTGCACGTTGCCAAGCTTGTCCCAGATGTTGCGTCCGGCCGGCCCGCGGATTTCCTCCATCAGGCCGTCGACTTTGTCCTTCGGCAGCATCTGCGCCAGCATGCGCTGCGTCTGATCGAGTGAGCCCATGATCGCGCCGGCGCCGGACATGCGCGAGATGAATTCGTGCACCAGAGATTCGACGACGACCGACGGCACCATGCCGAGCGACGCCATCGCTTGCGACACTTCCTTGATCTCTTCCTCGTCGAGCATCTCCCAGAGCTTCTTGGCGTCTTCGCCCAAGCTCATGAGAATGATCGCCGCCTTCTCCGCGCCCGAATAGCGCGAGAGGTCCACCGTCGGCGTGGGGACGGCGGGGAGGTTGTCGGAGGTTTTGGCCGGGACTGCTGCCATCTCTTACAACGCGTTGTTCAGCCAGCCGCGAATGATCTGCGCTGACTCATCAGGGTGTTGCGACACGACCTCGGCCATCTTCTTCACCGAGGATTGCTTCACGCGCCCGCCGACTTGCGCGACGTCGATGCCGGGATCGTCGGGCGAGGGGAGCGCTGCCATCGCGCCGCCGCCGGCGGGCGAAACACCGCCTGGCGCCGCAAGCTGCGGCACGCCAACGCCGCCTTCGGCGCTCGCGCCGCCGCGCATCAAGCCACCAACGAGCGGGCGCAGCACAAAGAACACGAACGCCAGTGCGGCGATCAGCGCGGCGACGATCTCGACGATGCGCATCACATCGAGATCGCCAAGAAACGCGAACATGCCCGGCGGCTCTGCCGCCACAGCTGCTGCGGTACGGGCGAACTGCGTGTTCACGACTTCGACGATGTCACCGCGTTCTTGATTGAAGCCTACGGCCGATCGCACCAGCGCCGTGAGGCGCTGCATCTCTTCTTCCGTGCGCGGCGCATAAGCCGGCGCCGCATCGCCTTCGCCAGGCGTCAGCGTGCCGTCGACCGCGACCGCCACAGAAAGCCTACGAACGCGTCCGCCCTCGCTCACTTCCGTGCGCGTCGTGTTCGAGATCTCGTAGTTGACGGTTTCCTCGCTCGACTCGTCGCCGGCTTGTGAGCCGCTCTGGCCAGCGCCTGCGCCGCCCGCGTCAGGGACATTCGCTGCGGCGGTAACCCCGCGCGCGCTTTCGGCGCTGGTTGACGTTGACTCTGTCGATGACGTCGACCGCACCACCCGGCCTTCGGGATCGAATGTCTGCGTAGTGGAGCTCACGCGATTGAAGTCCATCTCCGCGGTAACTTGCACGCGCGCGTTGCCCTGTCCGACGATGCCTTCGACGATATCGGTCACCGTGCGGCGAATACGTTCCTCGGTCGCGACCTGGCGTGCGTCGATTCCCTCGGCCGCCGCGTCTTCACCCGTTCCACTCGCCGCCGCCGCGAGCAGGCGACCGGTTTCGTCAAGGATGGTCACGCGATTGGCGCTGAGTCCTGGCGTTGCGCTGGCGACCAGGTTTCTGATCGCGCGCACCTGACCGGCCGTGAGCTCATCGCGGCGCAGCTGGATCACGATCGAGGCCGATGGCTGCTCCGTCTCGCGCGCGAATAACTGGCGCTCCGGCAACACTAGGTGCACGCGCGCCGAGGCCACGCCATCGAGTGAACCAATCGTTCGCCCCAACTCACCTTCGAGCGCGCGCAGGCGGTTTATGTTCTGCTGGAACTGAGTCTGCCCAAGCGCGTCGGGCTCGTCGAAAATCTCGTAGCCGATCGAGCCGCGCGAGGGCAGGCCGTCGGCCGATAGCATCATGCGCGCGTCCAGCACGCGCGAGCGCGGCACATAAATGGAGCCGCCGTCGCCGCGCAGCTCGTAAGGAATGTCGGCCTGTTCGAGCCGCTGGGTGATCTCGGCGGCTTCCCGCGTCTCAACGCCCGCGAACAGCAGCGCGTTGCTCTCTCCGCCCATGCGGAAGACGAGCGTGAAGAGCAGGGCGGCCACTACAGCCGCGATCCCGAGCGCCGCGAATAGCCGCGTCGGGCCCGCCTTCAATAGGAGTTGAGTAAAGCCGTTCACGCCGCCCTCTGCACGCACGGCGAGCGCTGCCCAGAATCACCTAGGCAAATCTCACCGGTCGGCAGAAATTGCCGCCTCGGGCGTGAAACAACCGTTAACCACGCTGGCGACCGAAGCGACGTTCAAGACGCGCAAAGGCCCCCGCCGGGGAGCGGGGGCCTTTGAAAGCCTTGTACTGACAGATCGAGGCTGACCGGCAGCGGCGTCTGTTAGACGCCAGCCGCGCGGTAGTGCTGGATGCGCGTGGTGCGCAAGCCAGGGAGGCCATGCTTCTCGATCGATTTCCGCCAAGCATCGAACTCTTCTTCAGAGAGGCCGTAGCGCTGGCAGGCTTCTTCCATCGTCAGCAGGCCGCCGCGAACCGCAGCGACAACTTCTGCCTTACGGCGGATGACCCAACGGGTCGTACCGGCCGGCGGCAGATCGTCCAAAGTGAGGGGATTCCCGTCGGGACCCATCACCACCCCATCATAGCGGCGTTGCTTCTGCATGCGCCTTTCTCCTTCTTAGCAACCCACGATAACTCGGATCGCTAAAGAAACGGCTAAGACGCAGATCAACGGAGACGCAAAAGCGTGTCTCGAATTAGAACATGAGTCTCTTACTCATTTCTTACCCGAGCCACGCCTTCACTTAGCGCTTGATGCGAAGAAGCTCTTCCAACATTTCGTCCGCTGTCGTGATGATGCGCGACGACGCGGAGTAGGCGCGTTGCGTTGTGATGAGGTTCGTGAACTCCGCCGCGAGGTCGACGTTCGAGGCTTCGAGCGCGCCCGAAACAATGCGGCCCGCGCCGCCGGCGTTCGACGAGTTGATGTTGTAGAGGCCGGACTCCAACGTCGTGCGGAACGCGCCACCCTGGTCAGCCTTCAAGCCGTTCGGGTTCAAGAACGTCGCCAACGGGATTTGATAGAGCGCGCGTGCGCGGCCGTTTGAGAATTGCGCCGTCAGATTGCCGTCGCCTTCGAGCACGAGGCCGACGAGATCGCCTGGCGGCACGCCGTCGGCCGTCACCGAGGTGACGCCGAAGCTATTGGCGAACTGCGTCATGCCAGTGCTGAGGTCGAGCGTGACGGGTTGCGATGCAGCGCCGGTCGACGCCGCCCAGTTGACGTTGAAGGCGCCGTTGATGTTCTGCGCTAGAGATGCCGTGCCGTGGCCGGCAACGCTCGCCACCGTGCCGTCGGTGTTGAACGTGACGATGCCTGCTGCCAGCAAGCCGCCGGTGCCGGCGCCGCCTGTGATGTTGGTGTTCGGACGGGCGTACGCTTCGACGCGCCAGGTATTCGGGCCCGTTTTCAGGAAGCCGAACGCAACCGTACGTGCGGCGCCCAAGCTGTCGTAGATTTCGAGCGAGCTTTCGAAGTGAGGCGTGATCGTGCCGGTGGCCATGTCGCCAACGTCGTAAGCGCCTTGTGCGCCTGCGTAGTCAGCCTGCGCCGAGTTCAGATTGGCGTTGAGGCCGACATTCGCCGTCGGTTCGGCCAACCCGCCGACGCCTGAGATATTGATCGGTTCGATCGCCGACAGTGAGGTCGGCGATGACGTAACACTCCCGTCAGCTGCCACTGGCCAGCCCTGGAGGAATAGGCCTTGTGCGTTCACCATGTAGCCGTCGGCGTTGATCGTGAACGATCCGGCGCGCGTAAACAGCACCGAGCCGCCGTTCGAGAGCTGCTGGTTGTTGGTCGAGACGATGAAGAACCCATCGCCAGAGATCGCGAGGTCTGTCGTCGATCGTGATTGTTCAAGTGAACCTTGCAGCGAGATCTGCTGACGCGTGAGCGGCAACACGCCGCCAGCGTTGTAGGTCGTGTTCGAGTTCTGTGCGTTCACAAGCGCGCTGAAGTCGACTGACCCGCGCTTGTAGCCAACGGTGTTCACGTTGGCGATGTTGTCGGAGATAACGGCGAGGGCGCTTGAATTGGCGGTCAAGCCAGAAACGCCCGCACGCAATGCGGTATAGATAGACATGTGTCCCAGCTCCATCGCCGCGTGCGTCCCACCGAACGCGGCTCAAGGGTTTTGTTACTGATGGAGCGCTTCTGCGCGTGTAGCGGCGTCCGCATTCAGCAGACGCTGTATTCCTCAGCCGTTGCTGAGCACCGAGCGAATTGAGCCCAATTCGCGCGTGCCAGCGGGCGTGATGACGACGGGCGTGGCGCCAGTGAAGTCCACGCCCATGATGGTTTCGCGCACGGAGATCGTCGGCGTGATTGTCTCGCCGTCGTCGCCCGTTGCTTCGATCGAGATCTGGTAGACGCCCTCGGTTGCGGTCGAACCGTCGGTCTTCGTGCCGTCCCAGGTGAAGAGATGCTCGCCGGCCGTGCTCGGCGCTGTCGTGGTTTCGTAGACGACGCGCCCCTGCGCATCCTTGACCTTGATCGTCATCGACTCGGCATTCGCCGGGAGGCGATAGGCCCAGTTCGCTTCCGCCGGGTCGCCCGCGAGATAGGTTTCGTCCGCTTCGATGATCGCGTCCTTGCCGAGATAGGAGAGGGCTGCGCCCGCTGACGCCGCTTGGTATTGGCCAACCAACCCTTCGAGCTGCTCGTTCGTGCGGATCTGTTGCTCGACTTGGCTGAACTGCACCAGCTGCTGTGTGAACTGTGTCGAATCCATCGGTGCGAGCGGATCTTGGTTCTGCAGTTGCGCGGTCAGCAACAGAAGAAACGTGTCGTAATTGTCCGACAGCCGCGTGCGCGAGCCCGTCGCTTCTGAGCTTGCCGTGTTGGTGATGCCCGAGAGATCCATATCTAGGCCCTAAACCATCATGTCTACGCGCACGCCGCGCCAACGCTCGAATCCAATCGGGCGGGCCGTTTGGGTTTGTGCTTGTTCGGTTGCCGCTTGTTCGCCGCCTGCGCCGCGCTGAGCGCCGTTCGCATCCTGCGCCTGGTTGCCATTCGAGCCTTGGCGCAGATCAAACGATAAGCCGCTGTCGCTGAGTTGAAGGCCGGCCGATTGCAGTTGCGCTTCCAACTCGCGCGCTTGTCTCGCCAACTCCGTCAGCGCCTGCGGATTGTCGGCCGTGATCACCGCCGTCACTTTGTGGTCACGCGACACTTCCATGCGCACTTCAACGCGACCCAACTCTGCGGGATCAAGGCGAAGCTCGAAGCTCGTATTGCCGCCATCGAAGCGGCGAACGATCTCTCGTGCGACTTGTGCGCCTGCTGGCGCAGCACGTTGCGCGCCGGTGTCGGCGGCTGCGTGCTGAACGTGTGTGCTGGCTTGCGTGGACGGTGTCGTTGCGTTCGTCGGAGCGAGCTGTGTTGTATCAACTGATCCGCTTGTTGCTTGAACCGCCGGCGCGTCGCTTGTGGCGACGGGCGCCGCCACGGCCTTTGCCGTTTGCGTCTTCACCGCTGCATTCGGCGTCGCTGGCGCAGCGGATTTCGGCGCATTCGCGTCAGTCGCCTTGGCGTCGACCGCTTGCTGCGTAGGGCGCATCGCGCGTTGCAGCGTTTCGGCAACCTGCGGGGCGGGCGCGATCGTTGCTGCGATCGCCTGGCGAACCGCTTCAGGCAATTGGTGCACGACGATTGGGTCGGCGTTTGGCGCCGCAGGCGCTGTCACTTGTGGCGCTGCCGTTTCAGCTTGCGCTGTCTGTGCAGGCGCGGCCGCACTCTGTTGCGGCGCTTCTGTCTTGGCCGGTGTTGCCGCGCTCTTCACTTCGGCGGATGCGGATTTGCCCGCGTTCGGCGCCGTTGGCGCAACGGGGGCAAGCGGCGTCGCCGCTTCAGCGGGCGGCGCAACAGGAGTTGGCGTTTGCGGCGCCGTGCTCACAGGCGTCGTCGCAGGAGTTTCGGTTGGTTGAGTTTGAACAGGCGCAGGCTGCGTGGCTGCGATCTGCACCAGAACGGGCGCAGCGATCTGCGGTGGCGGCGCGGGCAGTGGTCCGCCGAGCAACGCGCCATCCGGATTGATTTGATCTTGCGCAGGTGTGTCGACGTTGGGGGCAGGCTTCGGTTCGGAGTGCGCTGCTTCGCCTTTCACCTCAGACGGCGCGGAAGGCGTGCTTTCGGGCGCGGCCGTTTCGTTCACCGCTTCCAGATGCTCGTTGAACGTCGGGCCATCGTTGGCGGCAGGCGCGTTGGGCCGCGTCGCCGCGCGTGGCGGCGGCGTGAACGCGTCCATGATCGGCTCTGCCGCGAAATCCATAAGTCCCCCGGCGGGCGCACTTGTCCTCGCGCCAGCCAGCGACCCTGAGCAAACCCCGGGCCACGCCGCTAACCATGATAAAATCCAATAAAATCAGACCACTGATCTAACCGCCGACAACCAATCCGCCCTCGAAACGGCAGTTTTGGCCGAGCCGCCCGGCAGCTTCTGCCGGGCGATTAACCATGGCGCCCGCCTTGCTTGGTGAACGCCGAATGAGCCGTGACCACGCCCGTCAGGGTGTGCCCGGAGCAGGGAGAAAGCGTGTTGTTTCAAACGCTTAGAAGCGCCCTACGCGCGCCTCGCGCGCCCGTGCACGCCCGGCAGATTTCGCCGGGCGCCGGGCGCCTTTTGCCGGGAGCGCGCTCATGGTCGGCCTAACCAGCGTTCTTCTCTCGGGCCTCTCCGGCTTGCGCGCCGCGCAGACCGGTGTCGCCACCGTTTCGCAGAATATCGCCAACGCCAACACGCCCGGCTACGTGCGCACCGAGATGCTGCTCGCGCCGCGCACCAACATTGGCGCGGGCGCGGGCGTCGAGATCACCGGCGTGCGCCGTGCGGCCGATCGCTTCCTTGCCACGGCCAGCCACATCGCCACCGCTGCTTCAGGCTCAGCATCCGCGCGCGCCGACTTGCTGTCGCGTGCACAGCAGAGCTTTGGCGATCCGTCCAACGCATCGTCGATGTTCGGAATGTTGGATGAGTACTGGTCGGCGCTGACTGAACTCGGCGTTGACCCGGCATCCAGCCTGCGCCGCTCCGATGCCGTCAGCGCGCTGCAAACGACGTACTCGGAAATCCACCGCATCGGCGACTCGTTGCAGCAATTGATCGGTGAAGCCGACCAACGCATCGCCGACGCGGTGTCCGAAGCGCAAAATCTGATGAGCCGCATCGCGGAACTCAACAATGAGATCCGTCTCAACAAGCGCAGCGGCACCGACACAAGCTCAGCCGAGAACGCCCAATCTGCACTTATCGATCAGCTCTCCACCATCATGGACGTGCGCGTTACGCCAAACTCGGACGGCAGCGTCCACGTGCGCACCGGTGGTGGCGCTTTGCTGGTTGGCGTCACCGCCGCAACACTCACCTACACACCGAACCCATCACCCTACGCCACGCACGGTGTCATCGCACTCAACGAAGACATCGGCTCGCAGACCAATATCGAATCTTTCCTCACTGGAGGATCGCTCAAAGGCCTCTTGCAAGCGCGTGACGTAGACTTGCCAGGCTTGGCTGACGCGCTCGGCGGCTTCGCCGGTGCGCTCGCCGACGCACTCAACGCCGTCCACAATCAGAACGCCTCTTCGCCGGCCGTGTCGCAAATGACCGGCCGCCAGACAGGCCTGCTCGGTACCGACGCGCTCAACTTCACCGGCTCGGCGACTGTCGCTATCACCGATGCGTCGGGCAATCTGCGCAATCGCCTCACCATCGATTTCGATGCGCAGACCATCACCACCGAAGCGCCCGCTGACGTCGTTTCATTCGCGGGCGGCGGCACCATCGATGATTTCGTCGACGCGCTGAACACCGCGCTTGGCGGCACGACACCATCGGGCTCGGCGACGTTCCAGAACGGCGTGCTCTCGCTCAACGTCAATTCGAGCGGCGGCATCGTCATCCAGCAGGACGCCGCCGACCCTGCACTACGAGCAGGGCGCGGCTTCTCGCACTTCTTCGGCCTGAACGATCTAGTGTCGCGCCCGACGCCGCTTTTCTTCGAAAACGGCATCAGCGGCAGCGACCTACACGGGTTGGCGGAAGACGGCGTGATCTCGTATGAAATACGCGACACGCAGGGCCGCTTCATCGCGAACCGCAGTATCTCAATCACCGGGCCGCTCGCCGCGCCCGGCGCCACATGGAACGATCTTCTCGGTGCATTGAACGCGAACGGCACGGGCCTTGGCGAATACGGCGTCTTCTCGCTCAATAGCTCGACGGGACAGATCACTTTCGCCGCCAATCCAGCCTTCAATGTCGAACTGCAGAGCGACACGACACAGCGCGGCGGCACCGGCGTTGCGTTTTCCGCGCTCCACGGCATGGGCGACGCCGCCACCGCCGGCCGCGCCACCGAAGTCGACGTCAACGCTGCCGTCGCCGCCAACCCGCTGCGCCTTGCCGCGGGGCGGCCCGACATCAGCGGCTTGCTCGGCTCGAAGGTCGTCGAAGCGGGCGACAATCGCGGCGCAAACGCGCTTCTCGCCGCGCGTGACACAGTGCGCGGCTTTCCGGCCGCCGGCGTGCTCACTGCGCAATCCGCGACGCTTGCGACTTACGCGGCGCGTCTCGGCGGTGAAGCTGGGCGCCTCGCAAGCGACGCGGAGCGCCAAGCGCTTGGCGCTGAAGCGGTCGCAACCGCGGCTGCCGATCGCCGTGGCGAAGTGGAAGGTGTCAGCATCGACGACGAGTTGATGAAAATGACGACCTACCAGAACGCCTACGCCGCCGCCGCGCGCGTGATCCAGGCCGCAACTGAAATGCTCGATGTGCTCATGGCCATCGGCTATCGCTGAGGATGAACTAGACCATGTCTTCCAGCACGCCGCTCAATGCTCGCTTCTTTATGAGAGCGCAGGGAGATGTGCGCCGTATCACCGGCGAACTCGGCAATCTGCAAGCGCAGATCGCCTCGGGCGCCGTCGCCAACACGCTGCAGGGCTTCGGCAGCGCGTCGAGCCGTATCCTGAGCGCCTCCAGCATGCGCTCTTCCACGGATGCGCGCGCTTCCGTGGTCAATCAGCTTGAGGCGCGCTTCGGTGTGCAAGCTTCGGCGCTCGGCCAAGTCTCTGAAGCCACGCAAGCGCTCGCGCTCACCATCCGCGAAGCGATCAGCGCCAATGACGGGCGCGGCGTCTCGACGGAGCTGGAGCTCGCCTTCAACGCCATCGTCGGCGCGTTGAACGAAACCTGGAACGGCCAGCCGATGTTCGCGGGTGAACGCCAGGGCGCGACGCCAGTGAAAGTCACGACGCTCGACGAGCTTGCCGTCACTGTGCAGCCGGAAGAGATGTTCGACGAAGCATCGCGCCATCAGGTGATCGATTTCGGCGACGGTGCGCCGATCAAGCTGGCCGCGAAGGCATCCGAGCTTTCGACCGATCTCTTCAACACGCTGCGCCAGCTCAAGTACCTTCTGGACGGCGCCGGTGGCACGCTCGGTTCGCCAATGACCGGCTCCTACAATGACGTGCTGCAGAACATCGCCGCCGATCTCGACAATCACGCCAAGAATTTCGTCAACGAGGAGGGCCGCACCGGCCAGCTGCAGAAGCGCTTCGAGGACGAGCGCACGCGCCTACAGGCCCGCTCCGATCTGCTCACCAAGGAGATCGGCGATCAGACGGATGCCGACCTCGCCGAAGTCTCGATCAAGCTGAACACGCTGCTCGTGCAATACGAAGCAGCCGCAAAGACCTTCTCCGAACTCTCGCAGCTTTCACTGCTCAAATATCTCTAATCCGACGCTTCCCGGCCAAGCTCGCGCGCATTGCAAATGCGGGTGAGCGCCGAGCCGGGACCCATGGGCCGTTCGAACTCAGTGCGTTGACCCATGGGTCCCGGTTCTCACTGCGCTCGCCCCGGAAACGTGAGCGCGTAACCTTGCGAAACCTCGCCGCCCGCGTCATATCCCAGCCAGAATTTCGTTCCGGACCTTGAATCCGGGAGGGGATAGAGATGAGTTTGACCGAAGCGCCGCCAAAGGCGCGCACCCTCAATTCACTTGGCCTGCCCAAGCCGCCGCGCGAAACGCGCGTTGTCGCCGCCATGTCCGGCGGCGTGGATTCTTCCGTCGTCGCCGCGATGCTGAAGCGCGAGGGCTACGATGTCGTCGGCGTCACCTTGCAGCTCTATGATCACGGCGCAGCGGTGAACAAGCCAGGCGCCTGCTGCGCCGGCCAAGACATCCACGACGCCCGCCGCGTCGCCGACGCCATGGGTTTTCCGCACTACGTGCTCGATTACGAAAGCCGCTTTCGCCACGCCGTGATGGAAGATTTCGCCGACACATATCTGGCAGGCGCCACGCCCATCCCATGCGTGCGCTGCAATCAAACCGTGAAGTTCAAGGATCTGAAGCGGGTCGCCGAAGACCTCGGCGCCGATTGCCTCGCAACAGGCCACTACGTGCAACGCGTCGAAGGCCTGAATGGCGCCGAACTCCACCGCGCCGCCGACGCCAGTAAGGATCAAACCTATTTCCTGTTCGCGACGACGCGCGATCAGCTCAACTATCTGCGCTTCCCGCTCGGCGGTTTGCCGAAGAGCGAAACGCGTGCGCTTGCCAACGAACTTGGCCTCCGCGTGGCCGAAAAGCCAGACAGCCAAGACATCTGCTTCGTCCCGAACGGCAAGTACCAAGCCATTGTCGAGAAGCTTCGTCCGGGCGCGATCGAGCCGGGCGAAATCGTGCATGTCGACGGCCGCGTCATGGGCCAACACAACGGTGTTATCAATTTCACCGTCGGCCAACGCCGCGGCCTTGGCGTCGCCACCGGCGAGCCGCTTTTCGTTGTGAAGCTCGACGCCGCCAACAAGCGTGTCATCGTCGGCCCGCGCGAACAGCTCGGCGTCACCCGCATTGCACTGAAAGAAGTGAACTGGATCGGCGAACCGGTTGGGAGCGAAGACGAACTCAACGGCCGCGACATCCTTGTCCGCGTCCGCTCCACGCGCCCGCCTGTTCCGGCGAAGCTGAGCGTCGGCGTGGGTTGGAGCGTCTTGCTTGACGCGCCGGAAGAGGGCGTAGCCCCCGGTCAAGCCGCTGTGTTCTATGACGCGAACTCCACGCGCGTGCTCGGCGGCGGTTGGATCATGGCGACGGAATGAGTCTCGACGAACAAGCTCGCGCATTGCTGAGTGAAGCGCTCACGCCGAAGCGTCGCGCACGTCAGCGTTTGGCCGAACCGCTGCAGCGCGCGCAGCAAGTCGAAGTCGAAACGCCATCGGGCAAGATCGCCGCGTGGCGCCTAGGCGAAGGGCCGGCGGTGCTTCTCGTGCATGGATGGCAAGACGACAACTCACTCTGGGGTCCGCTTATCCACGCGCTCGCGGACATCGGAATCGCGTCTGTTGCATTCGATCTTCCAGGCCATGGTTTCTCAACGGGCAGCAATTGCACGCCCGTCGCGGCATCGGAGGCGATTGAAGCCGTCGCGCGTGAACTCGGACCGATCGACGCCGTCGTCACGCACTCTTTTGGAGGCCCGGCGACCGGCTTTGCGCTGATGAACGGTTTCAGTGTGCGCCGCGTCGTGCTCGTCGCTGCGCCGCGCGGCCGCAACAAGGGCTGGTTCAGAATGGCCGAGGAGCGTGGCATCCCCGTTGAGGTCGTCCACCGTGCGCGTGAACTCTACGCGAACGATGTCGGCCCGGAGCGCGCGAACTTCGATCTCGCCAACGTCGCGAGCCCAGTCGAGACGCTCGTTCTCCATTCCATGGACGACGACGCGGTCGAATGGGACGACAACAGCCAAGTCATCGCGCAGCAATGGCCCAACGCCGAACTCGTGCTCTGCGATGGCTTAGGCCACCGCATGATCGCGCAAGATCGCGGCGTCATCGAACGCATCGTCACCTTCGTTGCCTAGCGGAGAGTCACATTCATGAGCCACGATCATGTCGCCGCCGCCAAGGAACTCGTGCAACTGACCGGCTTGGATGCAATGCGGGCGCTCATCGCCGGAAAATTTCCGCCGCCGTCGATCGCCGTTACGCTTGGCTTTCACCTGGCTGAGGTCGACGTTGGCCGTGCCGTCTTTTTGGGCGACCCGTCGGACCGGATCATGAACCCGCTGGGCATTGTGCACGGCGGATGGGCACTCACGCTGATCGATAGCTGTTGCGGATGCGCGGCGCACACAACTTTGGCAGCCGGCATTGGCTACGCCACCGTCGAAACCAAAGTGAATTTCGTACGCGCCATCTCGCCGGACATCGGCCAAGTGCGCGCGGAGGGTCTTGTAGTCGCGCGCGGACGCACCATCATCACAACTGAAGGCAAGCTCACCGACTCGAACGGCAAGCTGTTGGCGCATGGCACGTCCACGCTTATGGTGCTGCGTCCGGAAGGGAAGTCACCGCAATGAGCCAGGAAGATATTGTCATCGTCGGCATGGCCCGCACGCCCATGGGCGGTTTGCTGGGCGAACTCGCCAATCTCTCCGCGCCCGAACTCGGCGCCGTCGCCGTGAAGGCCGCGATGAAGGAAGCGGACGCGAAGAGTGCTGACACGATCTTCATGGGCAACGTGCTAAGCGCTGGCCTCGGCCAAGCTCCCGCGCGCCAAGCTGCACTGAAGGCCGGTCTCGACAACGGCACGCAAGCGGTGACGCTGAACAAGATGTGCGGCTCCGGACTGCAAGCTGTCGCGATGGCGCGCCAAGCTCTGCTCTCTGGTGAAAGCGATATCGTCATCGCCGGCGGCATGGAGAGCATGACGCGCGCGCCGTTCCTCATGCAGAAGCACCGCGCCGGCCAGAAGTACGGCCACGACAAACTGTTCGACCATATGGCGCTCGATGGCCTCGAAGATGCGTACGAGGGCAACGCTATGGGCGTCTACGCTGACGCCGCGGCGAAAGAATACCAATTCAGCCGCGAATCTCAGGACGCCTACGCGCTCGAAACGTTGCGTCGCGCACAAAGCGCCACCACCGAAGGCCGCTTCAAACGCGAGATCGCGCCGATCGAACTGAAGACCGGCAATCTCGACACCGACGAACTGCCGCGCAAAGCGCGCCCCGACAAAATCCCGTCGCTGAAGCCCGCCTTTACGCCGGACGGCACCGTCACCGCCGCTAACGCGTCCGCCATCTCCGATGGCGCAGCGGCGCTAGTGCTGATGCGCCGCGGCGATGCAGAGAAGCAAGGCAAGAAAATCCTCGCCACCGTCGTTGCGCAGGCATCGCACGCGCAAGAGCCGCAGGAGTTCACGTCGGCCCCCGTTCCAGCAATCCAAAAAGCGCTGCAACGCGCCGGCTGGAAAACTGGCGACGTCGATCTCTGGGAGATCAACGAAGCGTTCGCCGTCGTGCCGATGATCGCGATGAAAGAGCTCGGCATCAGCCATGACATCATCAACGTCAATGGTGGCGCTTGCGCTTTGGGTCACCCCATCGGCGCCAGCGGTGCCCGCATACTGGTGACGTTGCTCGCCGCGCTCGAAGCACAGAACGCCAAGCGTGGCGTGGCGTCTCTTTGTATCGGCGGCGGCGAGGGCATTGCGCTCGCCGTGGAGCGGGCGTGAACGACAAGATCCTCGCGCACTTCGCCGAGCAGGCGATGTATTGCGAGATGTTCGGTTCGCCGTTCACGGCGCAGCTCATTCAGCGCTTCAGCGAGGACTACGAACGCGGCGGCCCCATCGCCGCCTTGCTCAACGACTGGAACACGAACCCGCGCGCCGATGCGCTCGCGCTTCGGCTCGCCGGCTATTTCCACGCGGCGGTGCTTGCCAATCGCGCCCCGGAACTCACCGCGCACTATCCCTCCAACCTCGCCAATTGGAGTATCGAGGATATCTGGCCTCTGGCGCTCGCGTTGCTCGAACGCGAACTAAACACAGCTGCGCAATTTATCCGCTCCGCGCCGCAAACAAACGAGACCCGCCGCTCCATCGCGCTGCTCGCCGCTTTCCTCACCTTCGCTGACACGTGGAAAGGCGAGGTGGACATGTTGGAGATCGGCGCCAGCGCCGGCCTCAATCTCAACTGGGATTTGTTCACCTACAAAACCAAGTCCTGGGCTTGGGGCGCCGAAGGCCCGGTGCAGATTGATACCGATTGGACCGGCCCCGCGCCGCCGCTCGCCGACATCAATGTCCGCCATCGCGCCGCATGTGATCTCAACCCGCTCGACATCGGCGATCCGGCGCAGCTGCTGCAACTCAAATCCTACATTTGGCCCGATCAGCCAGAACGTCTCGCGCGCTTCGATGGCGCCGTCGCACTAGCGCGCGAAGCGGGCGTGCAGGTCGAACGCGCCGACGCAGCAGAATGGCTCACACAAAAACTCGCGCAGCGCGCTACCGACGCCGCCACGATCGTCTATCACTCAGTCTTCCTGCAGTATCCGCCGCGCGAAGCCCGCACGGCCATCATCGACGCCATCACCAGCGCCGGGGGCCGCGCCACCGAGAAAGCGCCGCTCGCCTGGGTGCGCCTCGAACCCGAAGCGCTCACCGACAATCTTCGCGACAGCCCGCGCATGGTGATCGACATCACCACCTGGCCCGGCGAACACCGCAAAATCATCGGCTACACTGACGGCCACGTGCGCGCGGTGTACGCGGTCTAGATCACAACAATGCGATTGGCCTAGCCGCGCGCCTTAGTTGTTGCGCTGTGCAATCTCACGACCTTGCGCGAACTCTGGGAAGGTTTCTGCTAACGACGCCCGATCCGGCAAGACGTAGAACACGCCGCCCCGCCGAAATGTCGGGCTGATGATGCGCGCGTAGAACTCGGGCGCGACGTTGATGCAGCCATGGGTGATGCGGTTATCGTCCGGCTCGGGCGATGTAAGGCGTTCGGCGCGTCTCTCGGCAGGGCCGTCAATGAGAGGATGAATGGATACCGCGGACTCGTAGTCCACCCAAAGCACGCGCCCTGCGTCGATGGACGGACCAAACCCGCCCACAAAACGGCCGGCAGGCGTTGTGCGATCCCGGCCGGGAATCTCGCGAAGCGCGAGGCCGGCGACACCCGGCGCGGTATGATCGCCAGTTGCCGACCCCAGAAGCGCCGGCGCCGCGCCGCGAAGACGGCCATCGGGACCGAACACCAAAATCTGCGCTGCGGCTTTGTCGATGATTGCGAAAGGATAGCCGTGGTTATCCCGCGTCCCGACCACCCAGCCGGCGAGTTCAATCACCGTGTCGGAGACTTCCTGGCCAGCCGGAAGCTGATCAGCGGTGAAAGCCGCTGGTGGGTCAGCATCCTGAGCTTCGGCCACGCCGAAGCTCGCCAGCGCCAATGTCAGCGCCAGCGAGCCAAGGGCGGCCCTAATTGTAGTGCGCCACAGACTCATGAGGCGGTTCCCCTAGAAAGAACGCGATGGTCCCGAGCTAACCGTCATCACGAATTGTGCAGGACGCAACTAACTTGCGCAGGACTTAACTAGCCGCGCGCCTGGCGAGCTGGCCGCGTTTCGAGCTGCTGGATGCGGCCTTCCATTTGGTCGAGCCGCTGGTTAGCGCGCGCTGCGTTCTGATTGGCGGATTCGGCGCTCTGAGCTGCGCTTTGCACGCGCGCATCGATTGAATCGAGGCGCGTGTTGATCGCGTCAATGTCGCCCTTGGTGACGCAAGCCGAAAGGCTCAAAGCGGCGATGATCGCGACGCCGACTCCACGGGCCGCTGTCAGATATGACTTCATTCTAAAGTTCCCTCATTCTTCGCGACATCGCAGTTCGCGAGCGCAACTTAACCCCGCACCGCACCCAACGGGACGTAACGCAGATCGTAAGATCTTGTTCCTCGGCGAAGTGCATCAACGACGGGGCATTGGTGTACGCGCCTTCTTGGCCACTGCAGTGTCGGCCTCCATTGCTCGCCAAAGGGGAATAGAGCGCCTCGCTATCCAACGCGCGCTTCTTGAAAGCCTTTGAATCTAGCCGCGCGCGCCAAAACAATCCGACCGGTTTTGCCCCGTGCCATACTCTCCGCGTTCCGTTTTACGGAGGGGCATTCTAGATCCAGCCCAGCGTGCGAAGCGGAATGCGATTGAGCGAGAAGTGTGAAGCAGACGTTTCGCTTCACACGACAGCCGGCGGGGATCGTGAAACCGCCGGGGTCCGGGGAACGCTGTTGGAGCGTCCCGCTCGCCGCGAGGCTGATTTCCGGGTGCCGGACTGAAAAATTCGATCCCCCCTCCGGAGCTGGCGCTAAAACAACAATCGCGGGGATGCGGCGTGCAGGCGCCAATCCATCTCCACTCTTTTTCGGCCAGGCGCGGACGCGCCGCATCCCCACCCTCCATTTTGAGGGCAGCGAACTGAAGCAACCCGCAGCGTGCAAACGCGTGCGTCCTGAAGTGTTGGCCCGCGTCGCCTTCGACAAGTTCAGGCTGACGCTACAGATGCACCGGCGCCCGAATTGGCGTCACCCTGAGCCTGTCGAAGGGTGGCGCCACGCACGCCTATCGACGCGAAGAGAACCTGAAAATGCCATCCCAAGCAGCGTCGAGCTTCGCCAACGCATCGCTTGGCGCGATCGCGGTGAAGCTATCGCCATCACGCGCTACGAGGCCTAGCCGTTCGAGCTTGTTCAGCGCATCCTGGATTTCGAAATCGATCTCCAGCGCGAAGCGCTCGCGCAGAAATGCTTCGCACAATTTGTCGATCTCGGCCTTCGCCAACGGCCGCGTCTCATGCAGCAACACGGTGTAGGCGAGAAAAGCTTCCTTGGAGTCTTGCTCTTCACCCGCGCCAACGAGCAAGTCCAACACGCCCGTGTTGTTGGCGATGTTTCGGAAATAGACGGTGTCGGCGAGCTGCTTTTGATAGCGCAATGTCTGCGCCTCATATTTCAAACGCTGCCGCATGATGAAAGCGCCAACCGCGACCAAACCCGAAACCGCCGCCAGGGCTCGCTTCAGCTCACTCTCTTCGATCACGCCTTGCGCGCCGAAGTAAGCCGCGAGCACGGCGAAGATCACCGTCAACGCCGGCCAAAGATTGAGCAGTACGGGCACGCCGGCGACCACTGCCGGTCCGGCAAGCATCGCCTGGTCGGCTGGCCGCATGCTTGGTTTGGCGCCTGGATGCAGTGTCACCAATTCAGGCCCCGCGACATTGCGGAAGTGCTTCACCAGCGCCGCACCCTGACGCACGCCGCGCCGCATGCGCCGCAGCGCGAGGCGATCAGCGCGCGCCGCCGCGTCGTCTTCGTCCTTAAACCCGACGAGCACGACAACGTCCTGCATCGTCTGCGCTTCGATGCTCTCGCGCTTCATGCCGAACCAGCGCTTGAGCTCGATTTTCTCTGTGCGCACGCCACGCGCGAAGAACCGCACGCGGCGAATGCCCGCGGACGAGGGCTTTATGCTGAGGCCAGTGATCTGCTTCGTCGCAGCACGTGTTTGCACCGTGTCGGGATCAATCTCGGTAAAGTTCGCGCGCATCAGCGCTTCATTCAATCCGCGCTCGAATTGCTCGAAGCCTCCAACGCTCATGTCGCGCCGCGATGGCGGCGCATCCGGATCAAGTGGATCATAAAGCGCCTTCAGCGCCTCAAGTTTCGCGTACGCCTCGTGATGCAGCAGCGCGCCGAGCAGTTTCAGCACATCGCGCATCGCTTGGGCGTCACCGTCTGGCGCCGCCGACGCAATCGCCTCGGCCAATTCCGCCTTGCGCACGGCGATATAGCCGTCCCGCCGCTTCTCAGTCCCCTCAGACATGTGGCCTCTGCTAGCCTAGGCCGCGCCCGCGCGCTATGCGGAACCCCGGTTGCAAGCGTCGCGCGAGCAGGCAAAGCTGACGCAACGCAAGGGGGGATGCGAATGCGGGCTGGGATGGTATTTGCCGCGTTGGTCGGCGCTTTGGTGCTGGGCGCGGCGCCCGTGTCCGCGCAGCAACAGCCGCAGCGCGATCCATTTAACGGCCAGTTCGGTGTGTTCGAAATTGCGCCGCCGCCAGCGGACGCCGCGCGGCTCGCCAAGCTCATGGGCGATGCGCTTAACAATCTGCAGCCGCAACGCCCGGGCGTGCAGGACGTCTATCTGCTCAGCGTTTCGTTGTGGGGCGATCCCGTGTTCGAACGCGAAGCGACGCAAGCCGAAGAGATTCTGCGCAACCACTTGGGCGCCGAAGGCCGCTCGATCATCTTGTCGGCAGGCGGGCAGGGCCAGCAACGCAACTACCCGAGCGCAAGTCCTGACAATTTCTCCGCCGCGATCGGCCAGATAGGCGCAACCATGGACCCGAACGAAGATCTGTTCGTGGTCTTCATCACCACACACGGTCGCCCTGACGGAACCGCAGCCATTCAAGAACATCAGCGCATGATCGGCGGCCTGCGCCCGGCGAATCTCGCGGCGTTGCTAACCCAAGCGAACATCCGCAACCGTGTTGCGATCATCTCAGCATGTTTCTCCGGCGCCTTCATCGCTCCGCTGGCAACCGACACGAGCGTCATCATCACAGCTGCTGCGCCGGATCGTTCATCTTTCGGTTGTCAGCCGCAGAACAACTGGACCTTCTTCGGCGACGCCTACTTCAATCAGAGCGTCCGCAACGGCGACGACATGATCAACGCATTCGACGATGCGAAGCGGCTTATCTCACGATGGGAGCGGGAGCAGAATCTATCTCCGCCTTCCAACCCCCAGATATTCGTCGGCCAGCGCGGCGCTCAGATGTTGCGCCAAGCCGAGCGCGCTGCGCGCTAGATCTCGATATCTTCGGAAACAAGCTCCAGCGGCGCGGCCGTTGTGCGCTTCGCCGTGCGCATCACGATGCGCGATTGCACGTCGGAAACGAGTCCGAGCGCCAGCATCTTGTCGCGCAGAAAGTCGTCGTACGCGTGCATGTCCGTCGTAACTACGCGCAGCATGTAGTCGACTGCGCCTGTCACCGTGGCGCATTCCACGACCTCGGGCCATTGCACGACAGCCTCTTCGAACCGTTCAAGGTTCTCCCGCGATGGCAATTGCAGTTTCACCGAGGCAAAAACCTCGAACGTCAGGCCGAGCTTCCCGTGATCCAGCAACGTAACCTGCTTCAGGATCACACCGGCCTTTTTTAGTCGCTCGATCCGCCGCCACGCTGGCGATGACGAGAGGCCTACCTTGTCGGCGATGTCAGCGATGGAGAGGGAGGCGTCGCGCTGAAGCAGCTCCAAAATGCGGGCGTCAATCGCGTCCAGTGGCTCGGACAAACTTGCCTCCCAGGGGCCAAGCAGCGGTAGGTTGTCCCATGCTTGCGCGCGCGGACGCGCGTTCGCAAGGCCAGGGAGGCCCGCAGGCGAAAGGAATTGCCGAAACTGGCGTTCCAGGCTGCTTTGAGCTGTCCCGCCGCTTGCCCCGGCGCACTGTCACGCGTAAACGTCCGGCCCTTCGGTGGCGTAGCTCATCTGGTTAGAGCGTGGGATTCATAACCCCAAGGTAGGTGGTTCAAGTCCACCCGCCACCACCATTTTCTTTGGCGATTTCAAGACTTTGAATCGTGAGCGCAGTGGAAGTAAAGTCCGTTGGGTCTAACACGGGCCTAACACGCCGAATTTCTATTTTTGAATCATGCGATTGCGCCGCTCGGGCATGAAGTGAACGAGTGAGGGCGTAAATATCGGCATGCCGAATTACTCTAGAGCCGCCGCCGACATCGCGAATTCACTAGAACTTCGCTTCCTCATCGATCGCCACCTTGCCGCACGACGTGCCGATCAGACAGAAGTCGCCAGCGTTTATGCCCACGCCGCCGAAGGCTTGCTGACCGCGACAACGCCCGCCCATGCGAACGCAATCTCAAGCGTCGCCAGCCGAAAAGGCGATGGTCGTTCGATAGGCAGCGCGTTAGCGCAACAGCTATCGCCGGGCTCGGCGGCAGCGGTGAACGTGATCTGGCTCATTCGTGGCGCCCGGCGTCCGGCGATTGACGCGTTGTCGGAAGCGTTCCGGGACGACCCGGTGTTCAACGACACGATCCGGATGTTGTGCGCCAGGGTGCTGCCGCCGGCTGGTACCACGGAAGCTGCCAAGCTGGCGCCGATCGAGATGGCGGCGGCGTACCGACGTTAGGTCCATGGGCCGGACTTGTGGTCGGCGCTCCGAGAAATATTTGCAGTCGTCGCGTGAATCCGGTGCGGCTGGCCACTCTCTACCTTCTGAGCGTGAGCGCCAAAGCGCCACGTGATTTTCAGAAGAAAGAATTTCCATGTCTATTTCTGTAGTCCACTCCAAGCCGGCGATCGCCCTGTCGCCGCAACTCAATCCGTCGATCCCCGCCGATTTCGACAAGGCCGTGCAAGCCGCCGTGCTGGCTCGTTCCACCGGCGCTACGTATCGCCATCACTACGCCAAGCTGGCCGAGGCCGTGCTGGTGGAGGCGTTGCCGATGTTCTCGTCCGAAATCAGCACCGTCGGCGCCCGCAAAGGCAAGTCGGGCAAGATCGGCAAGCAAGTGGCCGCTCAACTTGGCGGTCAGTCGGCTGCCGCGTTGGCGGCGTTGTGGTCGATGCGTAACGCTCGTCTGGCCGGCATCTACCAAGTGTTTCGCGCTGCGGCGCAAAAGCCCGGCTTCGGTTCCGCGTTGGTCCGTATCTTGGGTCAGACGGAAGTGAAACGCTTGATCTGGCGCATCCAATGGCGTGGTGCCGTTCGTCCGTAAAGGTGGTCGAGCGTGTAAATACCAACGTCGATCTCGCACATCGAGAGCCCGCCCTCCAGCCGCAAATCAAACGATCGGAGCGATTGCCTAAATAGCGGTACGGAGGGCGGGACACTCGCCATCCGGTGCGGATGAATCGACAATGGACTACAACACATACTCGAATTGCGCCTATTCGTTTGGCGCTGAACTCTATCGTGGCTGCACCAACGGCTACATGAACATCGCTATCTTCAATCCGGCTGGCGCAAAGACCTTCTTCTCCATTCCCATCGCTCAGGCGAAGACGGCGGCGCTCACCACTACCGTGGCGCCGTTGTTGAACGCGAACGTGTTCTTCCAGGTGAACCCCATCGCCACGGCGATCAGCGGCCATGCCCGGGGCTCGGTGAAGGATGTGGCCAGCGTGCCGGCGTTCTTTGCTGACATCGACTTCAAGAACCCGGGCAAGAAGGAAGACCGGCTGCCGGCCAACGATGTGGAGGCGTTGAAGATGTTCGCCTCGGGCGGCTTCTTGGCACCGACCATTATCGTGGAAACGGGCCGGGGACTTCACGCCTACTGGATTCTCGAAGAGCCGATCGTCATCGACAACGAACAGACGCGGTCCGACATGGTGGATATCGCCGCCGCGTTCGGCTCGGCGTTCCGTTCGTACGCTCTTGAGACGTTCGGCTGGAAGTTCGATTCGACGTCCGATCTTCCCCGCCTTGGCCGGCTGCCGGGCACCTTCAACGTCAAGGGCGAGACGCCGCTTCCGGTACTGTGGCGTGTTGATCCGAACAGTCGGCGTCACCCGTTCCAGAACATCGTTGACGAGATCGTGCGCTTCGGCGCGCCGATCGGCAAAGCGCAGAAGCAATCGCGCTCGATCGGACGCCAGAGACCTTCGGGCGCCAACGTTTCAGTGTCCGAAGCGCTGCGTCGTTCGGACGGAAAATGGTGGCTGGGTCAGATGACCGAGCAGGACGTGAAGGCGAACGCCGCCGCCATGGTGGAGGGATGTGATTTTCTCCGTCACGCCATCGATGAAGCGGCGGCGTTGTCCGAGCCGGAATGGTTCGACGCGCTTCGGCTGGTTGTG
>CADEDT010000034.1 GCA_902826145.1 uncultured Caulobacteraceae bacterium | reverse complement strand
CCGGCTGTGAACCCGATGATCAAGATCACCAACATCGTGGCGCTCTTGCTGCTCGCGGTGCTGGCGAACTGGCAAGGCTAAGAGACGCGCAAGCGCTCAAAGCAACGCCCCGGCAATTGCTTGCCGGGGCGTTTTTCTTTGTCTCGCCCTGAAATTTTTAGCGCTGGTTTGGCCTGCCGCCACGCTCATCGTCACCTGGAAGGCGCGGCGCACGACCTACGTTTCCGAGCAATTGTTCGAGGAAGCCAAGCTCGCGTCCGCGTGTTGGCGTAATGTGGTCGTCGTACGCCACAAGGCGTCCGCGCTCGAGGCCATACTTCTCGACACCTGAGACGGTGTCGCCATCGAAGCGGACGACCATCACTGTGCGTTGCGTGATGCGAGGCGTGTAAAAAGCGACGCTCTCTTGGACCGAACTTAAATAGTACCAGGCAGTTTGGTCGAAGACCGCGGTGGTCGACGGCGTGCCGAAGCGCGCTGTCACGGTGTCGCGCGTATCGACCCCCACTTGCGGTTCAGGAATTTCCTGGTTGTTGCGGTCGGGCAAAAAGCCGTTGTAGGTGTGCGTCGGCGCGCACGCCGAGGTCGCTGCAGCCGCCGCGACCAGGGCCACCGCAGAAAGACGCAAAAGTCCGCGCTTCATCAACTCACCCTTCGGGACGCCCGTAGCGTCTTGGAAACAGGGTTCACGGGTAAGGCGGACCGCGCGGGCGGGCAAGAGGGGGAGCGCAGGCAGAGACATGCCGATCTGGCCATTTCAACGCTCGCGCGCAGATGAAGACGCGGAAAGGCTATTGGCGGCGGTCACCGGGGCTAGCCGCCAGGCTGCCCTGTTCGGGGAGAGCCGCGTTTCGGACACGCTCGAGGGGCGATTCGAGCTTATGGCGCTTCATGGCGCACTCGCTTTGATCCGCATCCAGAAGGAGCCGAATGCTCGCCCCTTGGCGCAATCGTTCGCCGATCATCTGTTCAGCACTTTTGATGCCGGGCTTCGAGAAGCGGCCGTCGGGGACACTGCCGTTCCCAAACGAATGCACAAGTTGGCGGGCGATTTTTATGGCCGGTTGGAGGCGTACGGCGCGGCTTTGACAGATCTGCCTGCGCTTGAGAGTGCGCTCGCTCGCAACATCTGGCGGCTGCCATCACACCCCTTCGCAGGTGCACTCGCGCGGCATGTCGCAAACACGGCGCGCATACAGGCCGACACCCCGATTTCGGCCATGTTTGCGACGGACGGCTGGCCTCTCATTTAAAGCACCGGTTTGGCTTTCCGTGGGGGCGGGACTATGGTCCGGCGCTCCGCCAAGCGGGCAAGGACGATCAGGACAATCACGCTAAATGACGAACGGTCTCGTTCTTTCCATTGACGGGATGGGAGGCGACAACGCGCCTGACATTGTTGTCGAGGGCATTGATATTGCCGCGCGGCGCAATAGCGACGTGCGCTTCCTGATCCACGGCGACCCTGCACGCATTACGCCATTGTTGGACAAATACGCCGCGGCCAAGGCGGTGTGTGAAGTCGTGCCAGCTGAGAAGTCCATCGCGATGGACGTCAAAGCCAGCCAGGCGTTGCGCCAAGGCAAAGGCTCAAGTCTTTGGAACGCTATCCAATCGGTGGAGCATGGGCACGCGAACGCGGTTGTGTCCGCCGGCAACACCGGCGCCTACATGGCAATTTCGATGTTCCGCCTTCGCAAGATCGAAGGTGTGCACCGCCCGGCGCTTGCAACGAGATGGCCCACCGTCAAAGGCGGATACACGGTGATGCTAGACGTTGGCGCAAACGTCGAAGCAAATGCCGAGCAGCTCGTTGAATTCGCGATTATGGGCGAAGCCTTTGCTCGCGCGGTTTCAGGTGAACCGAAACCGACCGTGGCGTTGCTCAACGTCGGCTCCGAGGATCAGAAGGGGCACGAGGAGATCCGCGCCGCAGCTCGGCTGATCCGCGAAACTGGCGTCGACATCAATTTCCAAGGCTTCGCAGAGGGCGATGACATCGCCAAGGGTACGGTGGATGTCATCGTGACCGATGGTTTTACTGGTAATATTGCGCTCAAGGCAGGAGAAGGCACCGCGCGACTAGCCGGCTTTCTGATGCGGGAAGCGCTGACGAGCGGACCCTTGGCGAAGCTTGGAACGTTGATCGCGTACCCCGCGATACGAAAGCTCCGCACACGCATGGATCCTGGAACCTTCAACGGCGCGCTGTTCCTTGGTCTGAACGGCCTCGTTGTGAAAAGTCATGGCGGCGCCGATGGGCGAGGGTACGCGGCCGCAATCGGCGTGGCAGAGAAACTAGCGCGCAGCCACTATCGCGAAGAGATCGTGTCCAACATCGAACGCTTGTCTCGCGCGCATGCCAATGCGCCCGCCGGAGACGCCGAGTAATGGCGTCGCGGTCTGTTCTCACAGGTGTTGGCTCTTATCTGCCGAAGCGGGTTCTTTCCAACGCGGAGTTGTCGCGGCGCGTCGATACAAGCGATGAATGGATTGTAGAGCGCACAGGCATTCGCGAACGGCGCATCGCCGCTGACGGCGAGAAGACCTCGGACCTTGCTTGTGCCGCCTCCGTGAAAGCGTTGGAAGCGGCGGGTCGTGATGCCAAGGATATCGACTTGGTCATAGTGGCGACCACAACGCCCGACCTAACATTCCCTGCGACGGCAGCACGCGTGCAAGCCGAGTTGGGTGTAAGTCACGGGGCCGCTTTTGACATTCAAGCCGTGTGCTCGGGCTTTATCTTTGCTCTGGCTACCGCGGATAATTTTCTCGCACGCGGACAAGCTAAAGCCGCGCTCGTGATCGGCGCAGAGACATTCTCGCGCATCATGGATTGGGAAGATCGCGGCACTTGCGTGCTTTTTGGCGACGGCGCCGGCGCAGTCGTGCTCGAAGCGCGGGAAGACGCCGCCGATCGTGGCGTGATCTCAACGTTCCTACGCACCGACGGGCGCATGCACGATTTGCTTTACGTGGACGGCGGCCCCTCGGAAACGCAGACCGTTGGCAAGGTGCGCATGGTCGGCAACGCCGTATTCCGCCATGCGGTCGAGCATATATCGGGCGCGATGCTGGAGGCGTGCGCGCGCGCAGGTGTTTCCTTGGATGACGTGGACTGGTTCGTTCCACACCAAGCCAACCAGCGCATCTTGGACGGCGTCGCCCGCAAGCTTGGGATTGATGTGGATAAGGTGGTCTCAACCGTGGCGCTGCACGGAAACACTTCTGCCGCGTCGGTGCCGCTTGCCCTAGACGTCGCGGTCCGCGACGGGCGCATCAAATCAGGGGATTTGGTGCTGATGGAAGCGCTGGGCGGCGGCTTGACCTGGGGCGCCGCGCTCATTCGAGTATGAACGGCTCCGCAACATTTGACCTAAGCCATAGAGACGATTAGCTTTTCCCGCACACACGGTAAGGTGCGGAGGGGGCTCCGGTGACAGGCAAGACCGTTACGCGCGCCGATCTCGTAGAAGCGCTGGCAAAGCGCGCCAACATGCAACGCGCCGATGCGAACCGGCTGCTCACGCGCATGCTCGAAATGATGCAAGACGCGATGGTCGATGGCGACACCGTGAAGCTCTCGCGCTTCGGGAACTTCAACGTGCGCGCGAAGCGACAGCGCATCGGTCGGAACCCCAAAACCGGTGAGGAAGTGCCGATCACGCCTCGCCGCGTGGTGACGTTCCGTCCCTCGCAAATGCTGCGTGAGTTTGTGGAGAAGGGCGGGCGCGGGCGCGCCAAGACCTAAGCGCTTGATCTTTCGCAGTGAAGGCGATGATGTGCGCCCGGCGAAGCAGCCGGAGAGGGTGGGATGAATATCAAGACTATGATCGGTGCAGCGGCGCTACTGGCGCTTGCAGCATGCTCAACATCAAGCGGCGACGATACGCCTGCGCCCGCCTTTAACGCTGCCGCGTGCACGCAGAGAGACTTCGTTATCTACTTCGACGAAAGCGCGAGCGAGCTAACCGAAGACGCGCGGCGGATCATCGATCTCGAAGCGCGCAACATTCGTGGCTGTCACATCGAAGAAGTCCGCATCATCGGTCTGTCGGATCAAGATGAGGGCAACGCTGAATCCACGCGAGCGTTGTCCGTGCGTCGTGCTGAGGTGCTGGCCGAGTATTTGGCTCAACGCTCCGGTTGGCCGCGGTCGCGCTTCCAGTTGCTGGCGACGGGCGAGCGGGGAGCTGTAACTGCCGAAGGGCTAGACGTGCCCGTCCGCAACCGCGCGCGCATCATCGCAGACGTTCGGGCGCCATGAACCAATACGCCGCGCTTCGATTGCGAAGCGCGGCGCTCTGATTTCCACGGGCGTATCAGCCGCGATAGTAGGGCTCACCGTTCTCGTAGAAATACCGCCCAGATTGGCGGTCATAGAAGTAATAGCGGCCTGTGCGCGCGTCATATGCCTCGCGGCGATTGCTGACATTGCCGCAGCGGCCTTCTTCACGGCACCCGAGGTACCAACCAGCCGCTGCGCCAACCGCAGCGCCAGCGAGCGCTGCTTCGTCGTCGCCAAGAACGGCGCCGGCGACGCCGCCGATCGCTGCGCCGCTAAGTGCGCCCTGTTCGCTAGGGCTCAAACTTGTACATGCGCTCATCGCGAGCGCGGCTGCTGTAACGTATCCTGTGAGCGCAAGGCGCATGAGTTCCTCCATCAAGTGTGATTGAGGATTGAACGTCACTGCGAAGGCCCGCGTTCCGGGCCTGACTACGTGTATCGCAGTCCTATTCCGCGGGCGCGATTTCAAAGGAACAAGTTGAGGGTTCGTTATCGCTGGTGATCGCAGCGCCGACAGCGGCGCCGAGAACCACACCAACAGCGGCTTCGCGTTGGATATCGCGGGTTTGCGTGCAAGCAGCAGCCATCAACGCTGCCGTCGCCATTGAAGCAATCAGCACATTTCGCACGCGGTGCTCCCTCGCATTGCATGTGCTGAAACGCCACCATAGCGCTGGTGTTCCGGTATCGGAGCCTAGATGGCCTTGGCGGATCGCAACGCGGCAAGCTCCGTTTCGGCCAAGCCCAGAAGTTCCCGCAAGACAGCTTCTGTATCTTCGCCGAGCGCCGGTGGCGCATGACGGGTTGTCGGTGGTGTGACGCTCATCCGCACCGGATTAGCGGCGAGCTTGATCAACTTGCCATCGTTGCGCGTCGCTGTTTCGACAGCGCCACGGGCCACAACTTGTTCATCCGAATAAACGGCATTGAGGGTGTTTATCGGCCCGCAAGGCACGTCGGCCGCTTCAAGCGCCGCCACCCAATCACGCGTCGCACGCTTGCGCATGATCGGGCCTAGCGCCTCTGTGAGAGCCGCCCGATGGATCACGCGCGCTTCATTAGTCGTAAACCGCGTGTCAGATGCGAGATCGACGCCGGAAGCGACGCAAAAGTTGCGAAACTGGCTGTCATTGCCAATCGCGAGGATGATGTGCCCGTCGGCGGTCGCTAGCACCTGATAAGGGGCAATGGAGGCATGCTGATTGCCGAGGCGCTGCGGCGCGACACCTGAGACTAGATAGTTCGAGCCGAGATTGGCGAGCATCGCGATCTGGCAGTCGAGTAGCGAAATATCGAGATGCTGGCCTTCGCCTGTGCGTTCGGCGTGACGGAGTGCAGAGAGAATTGAAGTGACCGCATACATACCGGTAAAAAGGTCAGCAACGGCAACGGCGCTTTTCATCGGTTCGCCGCCGGGCTCTCCGGTGAGGCTCATCAGACCGCCCATTCCTTGGATAATGTAGTCGTATCCGGGCCGTTTCGCGTATGGCCCCGTCTGCCCGAAGCCGGTGATGGAGCAGTAAACAAGAGCGGGATTGATTGCGGCGATGGCCTTTGGATCGAGGCCATATTTCGTCAAACCATCCGGCCGAAAGTTCTCGACGAGGATCTGACAATGAGGCGCAAGCCGTCGAACAAGTTCAGCGCCTTCGCGCTTGCTGAAGTCGATTGCGACCGATCGTTTGTTCCGGTTTGCAGCTAGATAGTAAGCGGCATCCCCGCGCTTGCCTTCGCCGTCGTCAAGAAAGGGCGGCCCCCATTTGCGCGTGTCGTCGCCTTCACCGGGCTTTTCGACCTTGATCACATCAGCGCCGAAGTCGCCGAGAATTTGTGTGGCCCAAGGGCCGGCGAGCACACGCGACAGATCGAGCACACGCACGCCGGCCAGCGCCGCCTTGGTCTTGCCGGTATCAATGAAAGTCATGCGCCGCCCATCGCTTGGCTCGATCCTGGGCCAGGTGGTAGAGCGGCGTCATGAACGAAGTCAAAGCGCCGGTCGTCACGGGTGGCTGCCAATGCGGCAAGGTGCGCTATGCTCTCTACGTGAAGCCTGAAAATGCGCACGTGTGCCATTGCCGGATGTGTCAGCGCGCGACCGGTGGTCTGTTTGCGGCACTTGCGGGTGCGCCGAAGGCTGCGTTCGCTTGGACCGCGGGAGAGCCGGGCATCTATGCAAGCTCGAACCTTGCCACACGTGCGTATTGCCGCGACTGCGGCACGCCGTTGTCCTTTAGCTACGACCTGCCAGACGCGCGCTTCTATGTGACAATCGGATCTATGGATGATCCAGAGCTTGCACCGATCGAGAAGCAGTTCGGCATTGAGAGCCGTTTGAGCTGGGTGAAATTCTGTGACGACGCGCCTGCGGAGAAGACGGGCGAAGACCCGAAAGCCGCGACCTTCTTCGCAACCATGCGGATCAATCAAAGCTCATGAAATCGCCACTTCGCTCGCGCGTGCGGGCTCTCTATTATGGGCACACACAGGGCGGCGTGCGCTTCCAGGGCGTGCTGCTTGCCCTCGATCTGCTGATCATCGGATTTTTTATCGTCAGCCAATTCATTCAAGACTTGCCGTGGTTCTGGATGATCGACGCGGGCATCGCAGCGTTCTTGGCGATTGACCTGTTTGCGCGGCTGTTCGCCTTGGGCAGCTTCCGCCGCTGGCTGAAGTTTCCCATCACCTGGGTCGATCTTTTCGTTCTTGCGACGCTGCTCTTTCCGGCGGTTCTGGCGAACTGGGGCTTCTTGCGCATCTTACGCCTGTGGGCGGTCGTGCAGAGTGAACGCTTCTGGAACGTGCTCGCGCGCGGTCGCTTCGACGACACGCACGTTGAGGAACTGACTAAATCGATCGTCACGCTCGTGACGTTCATTTTCCTTGCCGCCGGCGCAACCCAAGCGCTTTTCCTCGGACAACATCCAAAGCTGAACAACTTCGTCGACGCCATCTATTTCGTTGTCACTTCGCTTACGACGACCGGCTACGGCGATATTACGATCGACACAGCGCTGGGGCGGCTCTTCTCCGTTGCGCTTATGATCACCGGCATCAGTCTCTTCTTTTCGATCGCCCAGAAGGTGTTCGCGGCGCCCCAGAAGATTGTCGCGTGCTCGGCGTGCGGCCTGGATCGCCACGATCCGGACGCCCAGTTCTGCAAAGTTTGCGGTGACAAGCTCACTGGCCCCTTGCGCGGGCTCGCCCGTAAGGCCAGACGGGCGCGTCCAAAAGCGGACACGGGCGGTTAGCTCAGCGGTAGAGCGTCTCGTTTACACCGAGAGGGTCGGCGGTTCGATCCCGTCACCGCCCACCATCGCAAACTCTGTCGAGGGCGCTTCGCGGGGTTGGGCGCCAGTGCTAACCTCCGAGTCATGAACCGGATTTTCCTCCGGATGGCGTTGGCCGCCGGGATGCTGGCGGTAGCGGGATGCGACCAGCTCGGGCTAGGTCCGTCTCAGGCCGTATCTGCGCCTGCTGGTGAACCGCCGCCCGCCCAAGCCATCGCTGATCTGCGACCGCACGCCGGAGAGTTCTATTCAGACTTCGCGGCGGCTGAGGGCGCTCGGTACAGCCCGGATCAACTGGGCCTGAACGCCGGTGACCGCGCGCGGCTTTGGCGCGCCATGGCTGCGCCGGTTGCTGGTCAATTGGTCGACGGCGGCGGTGCAGAGGCCTTGGTTTTTAGAGGGTGCGCGGAAACGAGCTGCGATGATGGCATCGCCCTGGTGGCAATCGACACCACTACAGGCGCGGCTTTTGCGGCGGTTCGCGATGCCGGTGGCGAAGAAATTCTCGCGTCCAATGACCGCGTTGAAGCGCTGCTTCGGCTGAACTCGCCGACGCGCCGTTGGGATGATCCGGCGCCGACGCAGACAGCGGCGACCGAGGTCGCGCGGCCCTAAGTCCCAGCGGTACAGAGCTTGCTTTTAGGGCCGGATCGCGTGCTTGACCGGCTGGGCGGCTTGGCCTAACTCCGGCGCCTTCTCGCGAAATGGTACGCGGGTGTAGCTCAGTTGGTTAGAGCGCCGGCCTGTCACGCCGGAGGTCGCGGGTTCGAGCCCCGTCACTCGCGCCATTCCTTTCCTCCACGCAACGTTCTTGGTGTCACGGAGCCACGCTTCGTCGCCGTCTCTCGTGCCTCGTCCGCGGCCAGTTGACACCTTTGCCAAGGCGGCAAAGGCTTATGACAGTTATGCGTAGGAGGGAGCCGCATGGACGCGGCGGCCGCCGAGAGGACGGGGTCTGTCGCGGAGGCGCTCGCAAACGCGCGCCGGCTGCTGAAGGTCGACCCTGCGCTGGCGCAGGAGCAGGCGGCTGAAATTCTTAAGGTCGCGCCGAACAGCGCCGACGCTGCGCTGACGCTGGGCTTGGCGCTCGCCCAACAGGGCCAGCACCAGGAGGCGGTCAGGGCGCTTCGGCGCGCCACGCAGCTCGATGCCAACAGCCCGGCTTGGCGCGCTCTTGGCGATCAACTCACTCTGCTCAACGACAGTGACGCCGCCGATGCAGCTTACGCGCAGTCGATCCGCGCCGCAGTCAACGATCCAGGGCTGATGCAGGCAGCGGTGGCGCTGTGTGAGGGAAAGCTCGCCGTCGCCGAACACCTACTGCGTCCGCATCTGCGGGATAAGCCGACCGACGTGGCCGCGATCCGCATGCTTGCCGAAGTTGGCGCTCGGCTTGGGCGCTTCGAAGACTCAGAAAAGCTGCTCGCGCGCTGTCTGCAGTTAGCGCCGAGCTTCACCGCCGCGCGCCACAACTATGCGCTAGTGCTGCACCGGCAGTCGAAGTCGGCTGAAGCACTGAAGCAGATCGACGTGCTGCTCGCAGCTGACCCGGACAATCCGGGTTACCGATTCCTACGCGCGACGGCGCTCACCCGTATCGGCGAGTACGACAAGGCGATCACGATCTATCGTGACGTGTTGGCGAAGCGACCGGACAATGCGCGCGCGTGGTTGAGCCTGGGGCACGCCTGCAAGACGGCAGGGCGGCGCGACGAGTGCATTGCTGCATACGAAAATAGCATTGCGAACGCGCCGCAGTTCGGGGAGGCGCATTGGAGCCTTGCCAATATGAAGACGCATCCTTTCTCGGATGCGGACATCAAACGCATGCAGACCCAATTGGAGCGGCCCGACCTCGGCGAAGAGGATCGCTTTCACCTCCATTATGCGCTGGGCAAGGCGTTCGAGGACAAAGCGGACTACGCCGCTTCATTCAAGCACTACAGCGACGGCGCTCGCATTCGCCGCACCGGCCTGTCTTACGATGCGACCGAGACCGCACAGGCCGCGCGCGAGCACGAAGCGCTGTTCACGCGCGAGTTCTTCGCCAAGCGCAAGGATCAAGGCGCTTCGGACGCCGACCCGATTTTCATCGTCGGTCTGCCGCGCTCTGGTTCGACTCTGATCGAGCAGATTCTCGCTAGCCACTCGATGGTTGAAGGCACGATGGAACTGCCGGACATCATCATGATGGCGAAGAACGTAGGCGGGGGCAAAGTGCGCGGAGGCGCCTATCCCGCCGCTTTGGCGCAGTTGCGACCTGAGGAGGTTAAGGCGCTTGGCGCGGAGTACATCGAGCGGACGCGGGTACAACGCAAAGAGGGCAAGCCGTTCTTCATCGACAAGATGCCGAACAATTCGCAACACGTCGGCTTCATCCATCTGATTTTACCGAAGGCGAAGATCATCGACGCCCGCCGCCATCCGATGGCCGCTTGTTTTGCGGCGTTCAAACAGCACTTCGCGCGCGGGCAGGGCTTTACCTACGATGAAGACGAGCTTGGTCGTTACTATTCTGATTACGTCTCGCTGATGCGCCACTTCGATGCCGCTGCACCAGGGGCGGTCCATCGCGTCATGTACGAGGACATGGTCGCGAACACTGAAGCCGAAGTGCGTCGCCTGCTGGGTTATCTTGGGCTGCCATTCGAGCCCGCTTGCCTGCAATTCCACGAAAATACGCGCGCCGTTCGAACCGCAAGTTCGGAGCAGGTGCGTCAACCGATCTACGCAAGCGCCATAGAGCACTGGCGCAACTACGAGCGTTGGCTTGATCCGTTGAAAGCGGCATTGGGCCCGGCGCTTTCAAACTACAGAAACTAGTGACTGCTGAGCGAGGGGTAGGACCATGACGAAGAAGTCGGGAAAACAGCGGCGGCTGATTTGGAATGCGTTGCTGTTTGCGACGACAGCGCTCGGCGGCAACGTGGCCTCGCAAGCCTTGGCGCAAGAGCAGGAAGAGAGTGCGGTTGGCGATATCGTCATTACCGCGACCAAGCGCGAAGAGAACTTGCAGGATGTTCCGATCAGCGTGCAGGCGCTGGATGCGCAACGGCTTGAAGAACTGAACATCACAGACTTTGCGGACTACGCGCAGCACCTCCCGACGCTGTCTTATTCTCCGTCCTACGGCCCCGGCTACAACCGCCCGTTCATGCGCGGCGTTGCGAGCGGCGAGAACGGCAACCACTCGGGCTCGCAACCAAGTGTCGGCACCTATCTGGACGAGCAGCCGATCACCACGATCACTGGCAACCTCGACATGCACCTCTATGACGTGTCGCGCGTCGAAGTGCTCGCCGGCCCGCAAGGCACGCTCTATGGCGCTAGTTCGCAGGCGGGCACGGTTCGCATCATCACCAACCGCCCCGATACGGAAGGCTTCAGCGCGGCGTACGATCTGGAGCTCAACGCCACACGCTATGGCGGTTTCGGGCAAGTTGGCGAGGGCTACGTCAATATCCCGCTGAGCGATCGTGCCGCCGTGCGCATCGTCGGCTGGGCCGAGCACGATGATGGTTACATCGACAACCGCGAGACCACACGCAATTACACCTATGTGTCCGACAACAACGCGGATCGCGTTGAGGAAAACTATAATGATGTGAACACATGGGGCGGGCGTGTCGCGCTCGGCATCGATCTCAACGATAACTGGACGATCACGCCGCAGGTAATGGGTCAGCGCCAGAACACGAACGGCGTGTTCGCAGTGCAGAGCGATGTCGGCGATCTTGGCGTCGCGCACTTCTTCCCGGAGTGGAACAAGGACACCTGGGTGCAGGGCGCGCTGACGATCGAGGGATCGATCGGCAATTTCGATCTGGTGTTCGCCGCATCACGGCTCACGCGGGATGTTGAGTCCAATCAGGACTACGCCGATTACGGCTATTTCTACGATATCCTGCTTGGCTACAGCTGCTACTTCGTGGACAACACGACGCCCGGATTCTGCGATGGCGTAGCTGGCGTGCCGGGCGATCCAATCAATCCGGGCCAACAAGTCGAAGGGCGCGATCACTTCAACCGCTCGACGTACGAATTCCGTGTCACGTCACCGGCGAACAGCCGTATTCGCGCAATCGCGGGCCTGTTCTACCAAATTGCCGAACACGACATTCACCAGCGCTATTATTTCTCGGAAGATTTCCGCGATGCGTATGAAGTCACCGGCTGGCCCGACACGATTTGGCTGACTGAACAACTGCGCACCGACGAAGAGATGGCCGTGTTCGGCGAAGTCTCGTTCGATATTCTCAACAGCTTAACGGCCACTGTCGGCGTGCGGGCGTTCAACACGGAGAACTCGCTCCAGGGCTTCTTCGGCTTTGGCGCTGGCTTCTCCGGCTCGACCGGCGAAGCAGCGTGTTTCGCGGGTCCGTTCGAGGGCGCGCCGTGCACGAACCTCGACACGTCCACTGACGAAGACGGCACGCTTTATCGCGCCAATCTTGAGTGGAACATCGATGAAGATCGCATGATCTACGTCACCTACTCGGAGGGCTTCCGTCCGGGTGGGATCAACCGACGTGCAACGCAGCCTCCATACACGGCCGACTTCCTCGACAACTTCGAATTCGGCTGGAAGACGCAGTGGGCCGATGGCCGCCTGCGCTGGAATGGCGCCATCTTCCACGAGGTTTGGGAGGACTTCCAATTCGCCTTCCTTGGCATGAGCGGTCTCACCGAGATCCAGAATGCCGGCGACGCCGAGATCAACGGCCTCGAAACCGACATCACTTGGGCGCCGATTGACGGCCTCCTGATCAATGCGGCCGTGACCTTGCTCGACAGCGAACTCACCAGCGCTGCGATCCCAGACACGACCGTGGGTACGTCCTTGCCCGTGGCGCCAGATGTGAAGTTCGACATGACGGCGCGTTACGAATTCCCGTTGGGTAACTGGCAGGCGTTCTTCCAAGGCGGCGCGTCGTATGTCGGGGATCGTTCGATCGACATCCGCAACAGTGAGGCCGCAGTGATCGGCGAGTTGCCCAACTATTGGACGGCCGATTTCTCGACCGGCATCGACCAGAACGGGCTTAGCCTCTCGCTCTTCATCGACAACATCTTCGATGAGCGGGGGCTCACCGGCCGTTACACGGAATGCGCGATCCTGACCTGCGGCGGCGTCCAGTACGACGTGGTGGTCCGCCCGATGACTGCGGGCTTCAGGTTGGGTCGGAAATTCTGACGTTCTTGCGAGCTATTCGCAGCTAGTGGGGCTGTTGCGCTGGGTGGCGACGCCCACTAGCGTCCGCGCCGATTTCGCGGCTGCGGCGCCACTCATACTGGCGTAGCGGGCGCTTGCGGATTAGGTGGACCGAATGGGCCTGGACCTCGTCGACTACGCGCCGATTCTCATCTTTTTGGCGGTGGCCATTGTGCTCGGCGCGGGCTTCCTCATCGCCGCTTGGGTGATCGCGCCGAAGTCGCCGGATAAGGAAAAGGTGTCTGCCTACGAATGCGGCTTCAACGCGTTCGACGACGCGCGGATGAAGTTCGATGTGCGCTTCTACCTCGTGTCGATCCTCTTCATCATTTTCGACCTTGAAGTCGCGTTTCTATTTCCGTGGGCGATCACGCTTGGCGACATGCCCACCGAGGTTGGTCAATTCGCTTTCTGGTCGATGATGGCCTTCCTCGGCGTGCTGACGGTCGGCTTCATCTACGAATGGAAAAAGGGCGCGCTGGAGTGGGAATGAGCGCATGAGCACGATCGTTCCAGCAGGCGGCGCTGCGCGCGCTAACGTCGAGGGCGGGTATCCCGTCAAGGAAGACGATCCGTTCTACACCGGATTGTCGGACCAACTTGCTGACAAGGGCTTCCTTGTTGCCGCGGCCGACGACCTCATCACGTGGGCGCGCACCGGCTCGCTGATGTGGATGACATTCGGCCTCGCCTGCTGTGCAGTCGAGATGATGCAAGCGTCGATGCCGCGCTATGACGTCGAGCGTTTTGGCTTCGCGCCACGTGCCAGCCCGCGCCAGTCCGACGTGATGATCGTCGCGGGCACGCTCACGAACAAGATGGCCCCGGCGCTCCGCAAGGTTTACGACCAGATGCCGGAGCCGCGTTACGTGATCTCGATGGGATCATGCGCCAACGGCGGCGGCTATTATCACTACAGCTACGCTGTCGTGCGCGGCTGTGATCGCATCGTGCCGGTCGACATCTACGTGCCGGGCTGCCCGCCGACCGCGGAAGCGTTGGTCTACGGCATCTTGCAGCTTCAGCGCAAAATCCGCCGCGAAGGGAATATCGTGCGATGACCCAAGCGCTCGAAGATTTGGGCGCACATATCCGCGCCTCTATGACCAGCGCTATCGAAGGCCACGCCGTTGCGTTTGGCGAACTGACGCTCACAGCTCGCGCCGAACAGATCGCAACGGTGATTACCTTCCTGCGCGACGATCCGCGCTGCCGCTTCACGACACTGATCGATATTTGCGGCGCGGATTACCCGGAGCGTACGAAGCGCTTCGACGTCGTCTACCACCTGCTGTCGATGCACCTGAACCAGCGCATCCGCATCAAGTTGGAGACCGACGAAAGCGCACCGGTGCCGAGCATCGCCGGCATTTTCCCGTGCGCAGACTGGTTCGAGCGCGAAGCGTTCGACATGTACGGCATTCTCTTCGCCAACCACCCGGACCTACGCCGCTTGCTGACGGACTACGGCTTCCAAGGCTGGCCGTTGCGTAAGGACTTCCCACTCTCCGGTCACGTTGAAGTTCGCTACGACGCCGAACAGCAGCGCGTGATCTATGAGCCGGTGAAGCTCACGCAAGCGTTCCGCAACTTCGATTTCCTCTCGCCCTGGGAAGGCATGACATTGCCGGGCGACGAAAAGGCCGCAGCGGAGCCGAAGAAGTGAGTGCGGCATCGCAAGTGCGCGGGATATCGCCTTTCCTTCTCGTGAGAGACGTGAAGAGAGCTGCGGCTTACTACAGCGATGTACTTGGCTTTGCGGTGCGCGGGTTCTGGGGCGATCCGCCGATGTTCGCGATTGCCGACCGCGACGGCATCTCAGTGATGCTGCGGCAGGTCAAAGCTGGCGAAACGTTCCAGCCGAATGCTGTCCTCGAGGATTGCCTCGATGCCTATGTCGCGGTGCGTGACGCCGATGCGCTGCACGATGAGTACAAGGCCAAAGGCGCCGATATCGTCTGCCCTCCGGAAAACCAACCCTACATGATGCGCGAATTCCAGGTTCGTGACCCGGATGGTCATGTGCTGATCTTCGCGCACGACATATCAAACCAAGGCGCCGCCCATGGCTGACGATCTCTCCAACGCGCCCGGCGAAGAGAAACGCACGTTCACGATCAACTTCGGCCCGCAGCATCCGGCCGCGCACGGCGTGCTGCGCTTGGTGCTCGAACTTGATGGCGAAATCGTCGAGCGCGTCGATCCGCACATCGGGCTGCTGCACCGCGGCACAGAGAAGCTCATCGAGTACAAAACGTATCTGCAGGCGATCCCGTATTTCGACCGCCTCGACTACGTCGCGCCGATGAACCAGGAGCACGCGTTCTGCCTGGCCATCGAAAAGCTGGCCGGCATCGAAGTGCCGCGCCGCGCGCAGATCATTCGGGTGCTCTATTCCGAAATCGGCCGCATCCTGAACCACTTGCTGAACGTCACCACGCAAGCGTTGGACGTCGGCGCATTAACGCCGCCGCTGTGGGGCTTCGAAGAGCGCGAAAAGCTCATGGTGTTCTATGAGCGCGCCTCGGGCTCGCGCATGCACGCGGCGTACTTCCGCGCGGGTGGCGTCCACCAGGACCTCTCGCCGCAGCTGATCGACGACATCGACGAGTGGTGCGAGCAATTCCCGCAAAAGGTTCGCGACATCGAAACGTTGCTGACGGGCAACCGCATTTTCAAGCAGCGCAACGCCGATATCGGTGTGGTCACGCAAGAGGACGCGCTGAAGTGGGGTTTCTCCGGCGTGATGGTGCGCGGCTCAGGCATGGCTTGGGACCTACGCCGTTCGCAGCCGTACGAGATTTACAGCGAGCTCGATTTCAAGATTCCGCTCGGCAAGAACGGCGACTGCTATGATCGCTACCTCTGCCGCGTCGAGGAAATGTACGAGTCGACGAAGATCATGCAGCAATGCGTGAAGCTGCTGAAAGAAACGCCCGGGCCGGTGATGCCCGAAAAGTCGAAGTACGCGCCGCCGCGCCGCGCTGAGATGAAGCAATCGATGGAAGCGCTGATCCATCACTTCAAGCTCTATACCGAGGGCTATCACGTGCCCGCCGGCGAGGCCTATGCGGCGGTGGAAGCGCCGAAAGGCGAGTTCGGCGTCTATCTGGTGGCCGATGGCACCAACAAGCCATACCGCCTCAAGATCCGCGCGCCCGGTTTTCCGCACCTCGCGGCGATGGATTATCTCTGCAAGGGCCACATGCTAGCGGACGTTTCCGCCGTGCTCGGCTCGCTCGACATCGTGTTCGGAGAGATCGATCGGTGAACGCCGAGCATGCTCCGCTCATGCTTTGGATCGAGGGCGTTGTCGCTCTCGTGTTTATGCTCGCCTTCGTGGTCCACGCGTTCTTTGCGTTCAAGCCGGAGCACGTTGAGCACCACCCGACACGCGTGCGCATCGGCGCGGCCATCCAGGGCGTCACGATCGGCTTGCTGATCGGGTTCGTCATTGTGCCGCTGCGCATGGGATATATGGACGTGCGCGGGTTCGATCCCGGCATTTCGCCGGCGCTTTCGTCGCTCTCTTTCCTCCCAGCTTTCCTTCTGCTGGTGATCATCCGACGCGGCGCTTTGCTGAAGATGCCGGTGCTCTCGACGTATCTTCGCGCTTACCGCCGCGCGTCGCTGTTGAAGGCGCGCGACGACGCGGAGAAGGCGCTAGCCAAGCTCGATGAGATCGAGGGCCGGAAGGCGGCGGCATGAACGTAGTCTCCGCCCAATCGCTGTTGCTGCAGATGAGCCTTTGGGTTTTCATCGCCATCGCGCTCGCTGTGGCAGCGACGTATTTCTTTCGGCCGAAAATCCGTGCCCGTTACCCGGGCGGCAACGGCCGCTATCTCACGGCGCTGATCGTCCAGGCCGCCGGTTTCATGATCCCGATTCCGATCGTGCTCATCTTCCTGCTCGGCGCGCCGATCTATCCAGGGCTCGACATCATCCTCGCTGTCGCCGCCGGCGTCGTTACCGTGGTGATCTTGCGTATGCTGCCCGTGACGGGACCGTTGTTGAAGGATCTCGCGCGCACGCGGCTTGAACTCGCGCTCGAGCGCATGGGAGGCAAGCCGTGAGCGCGGTCGATGTCGTCCAGCGTCAGCTTGACGCCTACAACGCGCAGAACCTCGATGCGTTCTGTGCATGCTTCGCGGACGACTGCAT
Source organism: uncultured Caulobacteraceae bacterium (assembly GCA_902826145.1). Lineage (GTDB taxonomy): Bacteria > Pseudomonadota > Alphaproteobacteria > Caulobacterales > Aquidulcibacteraceae > Vitreimonas. Next base: position 8,796 of record CADEDT010000034.1, on the reverse strand, counting down.
TTTAAGCGAACTCAACGGCGCAGCGACGCAGCAAGGTGCGGCCGCAATCCGCCAGCGCTACCAAACCCTGTTTGAGTCTTACCCCGAGAACCACGCCGCCTTGGTCACCCGCGTCGTCGTGGGCAACGTGGTGATCGACCACGAGGACATCACCCGTTCACCGAGCGAGCGCATCAACGCCGCCGCCATCTACACCGTAAGAGACGGGCTGATCGCCCGCGTCGATTTTGTGAGAGCACCATGAGCGTCCGCCGCCTTGCCGCTGAACAGCCTGACAGCTTCGCGTTCTCGAAGGAGACGCAGAAGGAGGCCGATTGGTGGATCGCCAAGTATCCGCCGGAGCGGAAACAGTCCGCTGTCATCCCGGTGATGTGGCTGGTGCAGAAGCAGGAAGGCTGGGTGAGTGAGCCGGCGATCCGCGCTATCGCCGATCTGCTGGATATGCCGACCATACGCGTGCTGGAAGTCGCGACCTTCTACACGATGTTCCAGCTGCATCCGGTCGGTAAGCATCACCTGCAAGTTTGCGGCACGACGCCGTGCATGCTGCGTGGCTCCGAAGAATTGAAAGCTGTTTGCAAACGCCGCATCGGCCCAGCGCACCATGTCACAGAAGACGGCATGTTCTCGTGGGAAGAGATGGAATGCATGGGCGCGTGCGTGAACGCGCCGATCGTGGCGATCCATGACTATTACTACGAAGATCTAACGCCTGACGCCTTTGAGGGGTTGATGGATAAGCTCGCGCGCGGCGATAAGATCGAGCCGGGCTCGGCGATCAATCGCCAAACCTCGGCGCCTGAGGGCGCGCTGCAGACGCTGACTGAGCCTTCACTCTATGACGGCTCGCTCGGTAAGCCGATTAAGATTCCGGGCCTGCCCGAGAAAGTGTGATGGCCGAACCGCAACCAAATCCGGAGATGGCCGCCGCCATCATGAAGTTCGCGGTGATCGAAGCCGTGATCATGGCGATCGGCGTGGTGTTCTTCTTCGTGTTCAATTCGGTGTGGGCGGTCGTGGCGGCGGCAGTCGCCGGATCGGTTTTGTTTATGCTGATCGTCATGCCCGTCGCGATGCGCAGCCGGCCGCCGAATGACAAGCAGTGATCCGCCTCCGCGCCCCGATCTGCCGCGCGTCAAAGGGCGGCTGCCGTTCGATCCGAACGCGTTCGGCAAGGACGCGCAGCGTCGCGGCGGGGCGTACATCTATGCGGTCGTCACGGCGGCGCTTGTCGCGGTCGCAGTTTACATGGGGCTGGTCGCCGGGCATCCGCTCTTCAGCGGTTACGTTCTCGCGCCCGCCATTGGTGCGCTTTGGTTTGGGCTTCGGCTCTTCATGATGTTGGGCAAGAGATAACGACATGCTTGCGGACAAGGATCGCATTTTCCTGAATCTCTACGGGGCGCATGGCGCGGACCTGGAGAGCGCAAAGAAGCGCGGCGCCTGGAACGGCACCGCCGACATGATCGCGGCTGGCCGCGATTGGATCATCGCCAATGTGAAAGAGAGCGGCTTGCGCGGCCGTGGCGGCGCTGGCTTCCCGACGGGCCTGAAATGGTCCTTCATGCCGAAAGAGGTGAAGGATCGGCCGCACTATCTCGTCGTCAACGCTGACGAATCCGAGCCGGGCACCTGCAAAGACCGCGACATGATGCGCCACGATCCACATTTGCTGATCGAAGGCTGCTTGATCGCGTCGTTCGCGATGCAGGCGCACGCTTGTTACATCTATGTGCGCGGCGAGTACGTCTATGAACGCGAAGCGATGGAGCGCGCGATCAAGGAGGCGTACGATGCGAAGCTTGTCGGCAAGAACAACGTGCATGGCTGGGATTTCGACATCTACATGCACCACGGCGCTGGCGCGTACATTTGCGGCGAAGAAACCGCGCTGCTCGAAAGCCTCGAAGGCAAGAAGGGCCAGCCGCGCCTGAAGCCGCCATTCCCGGCGAATGTCGGCCTCTATGGCTGCCCGACGACCGTGAACAACGTCGAGTCGATTGCTGTGGTGCCGACCATTTTGCGCCGTGGCGCAAAGTGGTTCGCCGGCATCGGCCGCCCGAACAACACCGGTACGAAGGTGTTCTGTATCTCCGGCCACGTGAACAAGCCGTGCAATGTCGAAGAAGCGATGAGCATTCCGCTGAAGCAGCTCATCGAAGAGCACGCAGGCGGCGTGCGCGGTGGCTGGGGCAATCTGAAAGCCGTGATCCCCGGCGGTTCATCCGTGCGTATGATCAACGCGCAAGAGTCAGAAACCATGCTGATGGACTTCGACTCGCTGATGGCCGCGCCGCATCGCTCTGGCCTCGGCACCGCTGCGGTGATCGTGATGGATCAGTCGACCGACATGATCCGCGCCATCGCGCGCATCGCCTATTTCTACAAGCACGAAAGCTGCGGCCAGTGCACGCCATGTCGCGAAGGCACCGGCTGGATGTGGCGTGTGCTTGAACGCATGGCCAAAGGCGAAGCCGATCACAGCGAGATCGATCTGCTGCTGGATGTCGCGGGGCAGGTTGAAGGTCACACGATCTGTGCGCTAGGCGATGCCGCCGCGTGGCCGATCCAAGGCCTCATCCGCTGCTTCCGCGGCGAGATCGAACAACGCATCGATCGCTATCGCGCCGCTAAAGGCGTGCACCAAGTGCGCGCCGTGGCGGCGGAGTGAGCGCGGAATATCTGGCGTGGAGTGAGTTCTGGGCAAACAGCGCGACAATTGTGGCCGCTTTGGTCGCAGCCATTACAATTCCCCTGGCGTACCACCAGATCCGAAAGACAGAGCAAGCGCGGCGGCTTGATATCGTTGAGACGCGAATTTTTGATGCCGTTCTCGCGCTTCCGAACGACCCGTTGGTCCTTTTTGACTTCTCCGGAAATGAATATCGTCAACTCACTGCTGAACTTGGGAGGCGACGGCGCTTGGCGCGGTTACTCGTACATTGGCGCCACATCGCTGGCCGCGATGGGTCGGATCCTTTTATTCACGAGGTTTGGTTGAAATTAGCGATGGACCTTGTTGGGGTCGAAAAGGACTGTCGAAAAATCTTGTCCGAGCAATCTATCGACTTAAGCGCGTTCGATGGCATATCCGATGAACGGATTTGGTCCGATCATGCTGACGGAGCGGGTGGTTATACCAGTGTTCCATTTTTCGTTTTCGGAGCGAGAGGAACGCTGCACGAATGTGCCGCTCTCCGAGACCTACTGCGCGCCTTCTCCTCGGAGCAAATGGCTATGATAGAAGCTAAGTATCAACCTGCATGAAACACTTCCTCCTCCTCTACACCTACGCGCCTGACTACATGGAGAAGCGCGCCGCTGTGCGCCCCGCGCACTTGGCGCTGGCGAACGCTTCCGTCGCGCGCGATGAACTCCAACTGGGCGGCGCGGTGCCGAGTGATGATCCGCCGTTCGGTTTGCTCTTGTTCAAAGCCGAGATCGCACAAGTCGCCGAAGATTTCGCGCGCGGCGATCCGTACACGAGCCAAGGCGTCGTCACCTCCTGGCGCGTGCGCGAGTGGATCACCGTTGTGGGCGAGGGCGCGCTGACGAAGGTTTGAGCCAATGGCCAAGGGCGTCATCGAAACCTGGGACAAGCTCGAAGACTTCCAGCGCCGCGACGTTTCGTTCGATGGCCTGGAGCGAAAGGTCTACGTCGCCGGGCAGGGGCCCGCCGTCATCATCATCCACGAAATCCCGGGCATTACGCCCGAGGTCGCGCGCTTCGCGCGTTGGGTGCGTGACGCAGGGTTCACCGTCTATCTGCCGTCGCTCTTCGGCAAACCAGGCAAGCCGAACAGCAAGGGCTACACCAACGCTTCTATCTTCCGCGTCCTTTGCATCGCGCGCGAGTTCAAAATTCTGAACTCCGCCGATGAACATAGCCCGGTGGTCGATTGGCTGAAGCAGCTCGCCGCGGTCGTTCACGGCGAGTGCGGCGGCAAGGGTGTCGGCGCGCTTGGTATGTGCCTCACCGGCAATTTCGCGCTCTCGATGATGGTGGAGCCCGCGGTGCGCGCGCCGGTGCTCTGTCAGCCGTCCGTGCCGGTCAATGATCCAGCGGGTGTGCATGCTTCGCCTGAAGACCTCGCGATCGTTCGCGGCCGGATGGAGCGGGAGGACCTCACGCTCCGCGGCTATCGCTTTGCCGGCGACCAGCATTGCAAGGCGGCCCGGTTCGAGGCGTTCAGCGCAGCGCTCGGGCCACGGTTCGAGGGCGAGGTGCTGCCAGACGCCGCCGCGAAGCCGGACACGTTTCGCACGAACCCGCATGGCGTCGTCACCACGCACTTGATTGACGAGGCCGGTGCGCTGACGCGCCAGAAAGTCGATGAGATCATCGCGTTCTTCAAGCTGCGGCTGACGTAGCCGCAAACGAAAGCGGAGCGATCTTCACCGCTCCGCTCCATTCATTCAAACTGTGACCGCGCTTATTGCGGGCGCTGCTCGCGTTCGCGGCGATCGCGTTCGGTGCGCTCTTGATCGCGCTCCGGACGTTCCATGTCTTCGCGTCCGTCAGCAGGATTTTCGCGGCCTGGCTGCGCTTGACGTTCGCGTTCTTGGTTCGGTTGTTGACTGTTCGGCATCAGAGATGACTCCGCTATTGCCCGCCCTTGCGAGGTAAACGAGTGCTCGACCCAGGCGTTCCGGTAAAATGCATGTAAAAGCATGACCTTACGTCGGTACCGCGGATATGTACGACGGTAGTTCCGAAAGCGGTGCGCACGTCCCATAAAGTTGCGAATAAATCGCATCTAAGGGCTTGTCGTAGCGGACCTTTCGCCCACTTGCGGCGACGCAATAAATGGGTCATTCGGCTCCCGCGAAAGCGGCCAGACTCATGACGAAAATCCTCGTCGACGGCGTTGAAGTCGACGTTCCTCCGGAACTTACTTTGCTGCAGGCGTGCGAAGCCGCCGGCGCCGAGATTCCGCGTTTTTGCTACCACGAGCGTCTGTCGATCGCCGGCAATTGCCGCATGTGCCTGATTGAAGTGAAGGTCGGCGGCAAGTCTGGGCCGAAGCCGATCGCATCGTGCGCGCAGCAGGTGAAAGACTTGCCGCCGCCGCGCGATGAACTGCTCAACGAACTCGTCACCAAAAGCGCGACGGTCGACCGCGCGCGCAAGGGCGTGATGGAGTTTCTGCTCATCAATCACCCACTAGATTGCCCGATCTGCGACCAGGGCGGCGAGTGCGACTTGCAAGACCAATCCGTCGCCTACGGCCGCGGCGGCTCGCGCTTCGACGAGAACAAGCGCGCGGTCGAAGAGAAGTTCATGGGTCCGCTGGTGAAGACGGTGATGACGCGCTGCATCCAATGCACGCGCTGCATCCGCTTTGCGACGGAGGTCGCGGGCGTCTCAGAACTAGGCGCCACCGGCCGCGGCGAAGACATGGAAGTCACCACGTACCTGGAAGCGTCGCTTACCAGCGAACTTTCAGCCAACGTGATCGATCTTTGCCCCGTGGGCGCACTGACTTCGAAGCCGTACGCCTTCAACGCGCGGCCCTGGGAACTCACAAAGACCGAGACAATCGACGTGATGGACGCTCTTGGCTCCAACATTCGCGTCGACGCACGTGGCGACGCCGTTCTGCGCGTGCTGCCGAGGGTGAACGAAGAGATCAACGAAGAGTGGATCTCCGATAAGACGCGCTACGCCGAGGATGGCCTGAGCCGGCAGCGGCTAGATCGGCCCTACATCCGTGAAAACGGCAAGCTCCGCCCCGCGACGTGGAGCGAGGCGCTTGAGGCAACCGCATTCGCGCTGAACCGCGATGGCAAGAAGATCGGCGCGATTGCTGGCGACCTCGCTTGCGCCGAGAGCATGAAGGCGACGCTCGATCTGTTCCGCGCGCTGGGTTCGCCGAACACCGACTGCCGCGCAGATGGCGCGCAGATCGGTGGCGGTGCGCGGTCAGAATATATCTTCAACTCGACGATCGCCGGCATCGACGAAGCGGACGCCATTCTGCTGGTCGGCACGAACCCGCGCATCGAAGCGCCCGTGCTGAACGCGCGCTTGCGCAAGGCGTGGCTGCGCGGCGCCGAGATCGCGGTTGCCGGCGAGGCCGTCGATCTTTCCTACAAATACACGCACCGCGGCGCGGGTCCGCAGTCGTTGAGCAATCTCGGCGCGTTTGGCGACACGCTTATGAATGCGAAGCGCCCAATGGTGATCGTCGGCGCCGGCGCTCTGGCACGCAAGGATGGCGGCGCCGTGCTGCGCGCAGCTGGCAAGCTTGCGGCTGGCCTCGCGAAGGATGGTTGGAACGCGTTCAACGTGCTGCATACGGCGGCTGCTCGCGTCGCTGGTCTCGATCTCGGCTTCCTTCCTGGCGCCGGCGGCAAGACAGCAAGCGAGATGCTCGCAGGCGGTCTTGAAACGCTCGTACTCCTTGGCGTCGATGAAGTGGCGCTGCCGAGCGGCGGCACGGTGATTTACATCGGCACGCACGGCGACGCTGGCGCACACCGCGCCGACATTATCCTTCCGGGCGCCGCTTACACCGAGAAAGACGCGACCTGGGTCAACACCGAAGGCCGGGTGCAATATGGCCGCCGCGCCACGTTCCCGAAGGGCGATGCGAAAGAGGACTGGACGATCCTCCGCGCACTCTCCGGCGTGATGGGCAAGACGCTGCCGTACGATTCACTCGCCGCGCTCCGCCAGAAGATGATCGCTGATCACCCAACGTTCGGGCACGTCGACTATGCGCCAGGCGCTGCGGGCAGTGCGGGTTTTGACGCCGCCAAGATCGGCGCGGACGGCCAGGTCTCAAATGAGCCGTTCAAGAGCCCGATCGCTGATTTCTATCTGACCAACCCGATCGCCCGCGCTTCGAAGACGATGGCCGAGTGCTCACGCCTGCGCGCGGGCGCCATGAAGGTGGCCGCGGAATGACGCCAGGCGCCGACTACGTTCCGCTGATCAATCTCCCAGTCGAGTGGGAGTGGACGCTGATGAAGACAGGCCAGATCCTGGCCATCTGTATCCTGCTGCTGATCTCGCTCGCGTTTCTGCTGTTGTTCGACCGCAAGGTTTGGGCGGCGGTGCAGCTGCGCAAAGGGCCGAACGTCGTCGGTCCGTTTGGCCTGCTTCAGTCCTTCGCGGACTTCTTCAAGTTCGTGTTCAAGGAAATCGTCATTCCCGCTGGCGCGAACAAGACCGTCTTCATTCTCGCGCCGCTGCTCACGTTCGTGCTCGCCTTCGTCGGTTGGGCCGTCGTGCCGTGGGGGCCGGGCGTCGTGATCGCCGACCTGAACGTCGGCATTCTCTATCTTTTCGCGATCAGCTCGCTTGGTGTGTACGGCATCATCATGGGCGGGTGGGCTTCGAACTCGAAGTACCCATTCCTCGGCGGCCTGCGTTCGGCCGCGCAAATGGTGAGCTATGAAGTCTCGATCGGCTTCATCCTCATCACCGTCCTACTGCTGGTCGGCTCGCTGAACCTGACGACCATCGTCGATAGCCAGCGCGAAGTCTGGAATGGCTTCCGGCTGTTCGACTTCCGCGAGTTTCCGAACAACATCCTCGTCGGCGTCACCATGCTGGCGATGTTGGTGATGTTCTTCATATCGGCGCTTGCCGAAACCAACCGCCCGCCGTTCGATCTGCCCGAGGCGGAATCCGAACTCGTGGCCGGCTATCAGGTCGAGTATTCCTCGACGCCGTATCTGCTCTTCATGATCGGCGAATATCTGAACATCGTCATGATGTGCGCGATGACGACGATCCTGTTCCTGGGTGGTTGGCATCTGCCGTTCGTGGCGATCGAGAATCTCGACCTCAATCCGTTCTTCACGGGCCTCGTCGCCATGCTGGTCTTCTACGCGAAGATCTGGGTGATGTTCTTCATGTTCGCGATGGTGAAGGCCATCGTGCCGCGCTACCGCTACGATCAGCTGATGCGTCTCGGCTGGAAGATTTTCCTACCGACTTCGCTCGTCGCTGTCGTTGTCATTGGCTACTACGTCGCGTTCCTGCAGCCGTCGGCCGCGACCTCAGTGGCTGGAGGCTAACCCATGTCCCGCATCCTCCAAGCCGCGAAGGGCGCTTTGATGCTCGACATGCTGGGCGGTTTCGCGCTCGCCATGAAGTACTTCTTCAAGCGCAAGGCGACGGTGAACTACCCGTTCGAGAAGGGGCCGCTCAGCCCGCGCTTCCGCGGTGAGCACGCGCTTCGTCGCTACGCCAACGGCGAAGAGCGCTGCATTGCCTGCAAGCTCTGCGAAGCCATTTGCCCCGCCCAAGCGATCACGATTGAAGCGGAGCCGCGTGAAGACGGCTCGCGCCGCACCACGCGCTACGACATCGACATGGTGAAGTGCATCTATTGCGGCTTCTGCCAGGAAGCGTGCCCGGTGGATGCGATCGTCGAGGGACCGAACTTCGAGTTCGCCACCGAGACGCGTGAAGAACTCTATTACGATAAGGACCGACTGCTCGCGAACGGCGATCGCTGGGAGCGGGAGATCGCGAAGAATTTGGAGCTGGACGCGCCTTACCGATAGGCGGGTCATTTCTCGGGGGCTGCTCAGCAAAACGCAGGGCGCCGTTTCGATTTGGGAGAGCGTAACGGATGTTGGCGTCGATCGCCTTCTACGTGCTGAGCGTGATTGCGGTGATCTCCGCACTCGCGGTCATCACTGCGCGCAATCCCGTGCACTCCGTGCTGTTCCTGATCCTGACCTTCTTCACCTCCGCGGGCCTTTTCGTGCTGCTGGGCGCCGAGTTCCTGGCGATGCTGCTGGTCGTTGTCTATGTCGGCGCGGTCGCGGTGCTCTTCC
>CADEDT010000033.1 GCA_902826145.1 uncultured Caulobacteraceae bacterium | reverse complement strand
ATGGAGCGCGACTATGAGTGGCGCACCAAACGCTTCTTCGCCGACTTGCCCTCGCCCGAAGAGATCGGCCGGATCGCCGGTGAGCGCACAGCGCGCCGCATCGGCGCGAAGAAGATCGCGAGCCAGAAAGCGCCGGTGATTTTCGAAAACCGGCTAGCAGGCCGGATCATCTCGCCACTCTTTTCGGCGATCTCGGGATCATCAGTCGCGCGCGGGGTGTCGTTCCTGAAGGATAAGATGGGTCAGCAGATTTTTGCTGATGGCTTCCGCATTCACGAAGACCCGTTCGTGAAGCGCGGGCCCGGCAGCCGCTGGTTCGACGGCGAAGGCGGCGCGGTGGCGCCGGCGACTTTGATCGATGATGGCGTGCTGACGATGTGGCTGCTCAATTCGTCCGCGGCGCGCCAACTAGGGCTTGAGCCAAACGGCCACGCGAGTGCAGGACATGGCGGCCCGCCAGGCATTGGCACCGCGAACCTGTTCGTGAAGCCGGGCACGGAAGATTTGCCGACGTTGATGAAGAACGCCGGCAAGGGCCTTTTCATCACCGACATGTTCTCGCCCTCCCTCAATATGAACACGGCGGATTGGTCCGTCGGCGTTGCGGGTTATTGGTTTGAAGGCGGCGAGATCGCGCACCCGGTGAGCGAGATTACGGTCGCGGGCAATTTGCTCGACATCTTCAAGCGCCTCCGCTGTGGCTCCGACGTGGACAATCGCGGCGCTCTCGAAATTTCCAGCCTGATCGTGGACGACCTTGCAATCGGCGGCGTCTGAACTCGCACTTCTTCTGGGCGCAGTCCGTGAAGCAGGAGCGATGGCGCGCGAGCTGTCGCAGAGGCCGCTCGAGATTCAGTCGAAGGGTGAAGCGGGGCCCGTGACGAACGTCGACTACGCGGTCAACGAGATGCTGGAGTTGAAGCTGCTCAGCAAGCGGCCGGACTACGGCTGGCTCTCGGAAGAAACGCCGGACAAGCTGGACTACCGGATCGGCAAGGCGCGCACGTTCATCGTTGACCCCATCGACGGCACGGCCGCGATGATCGGCAAGAGCCCGCAATGGACGATCAGCGTAGGCCTCATGGATGGTCATCGCGCCTTCGCCGGCGTGATCTACAATCCGATGACCGATGAGACGTTCGCCGGCGCCATCAACCACGGGGCGACGCTGAACGAGCGGCCAATCACCGTTAGCAAGGCGAGCAAGCTCGATGGCGCGCGGATGATCGGTCAGAAGAGCCGGTTCGCCGACAAGCGCTGGGACACGCCCTGGCCGAAGATGGACGTCATCGAGCGGCAGTCAATCGCTTACCGGCTAGCGCTTGTGGCGGGCAGCATGGGCGACGCTACCCTCCTGTTTGGCTGGAAACACGAATGGGACGTCGCCGCCGGTGCGGCGATTGTTGAGGCTGCAGGTGGCACGGTGACCGATCTCTGGGGCGATCCGCTCCACTTCAACAACGAGAACCCGCGCGTCCCGGGCGTTGCAGCGGCTGGCGCAGCACTCCACGCTTTGCTAATCGAGCGCACGAAAACTCTGCCCGATCCACGCGAACGGGCGCCGGCTGAAGGCACATGAGCGAACAGACACGACAGCTTCTGCATCTCGTCATCGGCGGCGAGCTGAAGGATCTCGACCGGCCTGAGTTCATTGACTTGAACGCCGTCGACTTCGTCGGCGCCTATCCGAACTACCGCGCCGCCTACGACGCCTGGAAAGGTGCGGCGCAGCGCACGATCGATAACGCGCGGATGCGCTACTTTATCATTCACGCTCATCGCCTGCTCGATCCAGGGACCGATCCCGAAGGCGAGATGTGATCCAGGCATGAAGGCTGGCGCCATCATCGGGCGGCTGTGGCGGCAGTACATCTGGCGCTACAAACTGGATTTGGTCGCGCTCACGCCGGTGCTGGCGGTGGTGGCCGCCGCAGGCGTCTCCTACGCGCTCATCCTCAAGTTCGGCACCGACAGCATTCAAGCGCGCGATATGCGGGCGATCACGCTCATGCCGCTTGCGGTGATCGGCGCGGTTGTGGCGCGCGCCGCCGGCATGTGGGCGCAGGCGGTGATGACCCAATCGCTGGCGCTGAAAATTCTGCGCGACTTGCAGAACGCGATGTTCGGGAAGCTGATGACCGTCGACTTTGCGCGATTTCAGCGCGAGGACGTTGGGCGGCTGGTGTCACGATTTACGAATGACATCACAGTCGTCGGCTATGCCTTGGTGCGGGCGGCGCAGACCTCCATTCGCGATACGCTCACGCTGATCGGCGCCTTGGCTTCGATGTTCTGGCTCGACTGGGTGCTGGCGGCGGTGGTGATCGGCGTGTTCGCGCTGGCCGCGCAACCGCTGCAGGCGATCGCCAAGCGCGCACGACGGCAGACAGCGGTGGCCCAAGAACAAGTTGGCCATGTGACCTCCCTGCTCAGCGAGATCCTCGGCGCCGCGCGCTTCGTGAAAACTTACAACCTCGAACGGCGGGAAACGGATCGCGCAGGCGGCGCGTTCGAAGAGCAGCGACGCGTCAACATGAAGCTCGCTTACAATCGCGCGCGCAGCGAACCGCTGATGGAAATCCTCGGCGGCATTGCGCTGGCGGGCGTGTTCTATCTGGCCGGCGTTCGCATCGCATCGGGCTTGATGACGATCGGCGATTTGCTCGGCATCGTCGGCGCGGTGGGGATCGCTACGCCTGCAGCGCGTTCGATCAGCGGCTTCAATACAATGCTGAATGAAGCGCTGGCTGCCATCAACCGCATGTTCACGCTGATCGACGAACCAGAGACAATCAACGACAAGCCCGGCGCGAAGGCGATCAAGGTGGACGAAGGCAGGGTTGAATTCGAGAACGTGGCGTTCAGCTACGGCGATGCACCTGCGATCGAGAATGTGAGCTTTGCGGTGGCGCCGGGCGAGACGGTTGCGCTGGTGGGGCCATCTGGCGCGGGCAAATCGACAATCTTCAACCTACTGCCGCGCTTATACGACGTGACGGCGGGCTCAGTTCGGATCGATGGACAGGATGTGCGCGACGTGACGGTCGCTTCGCTCCGCAGCTCGATCTCGCTGGTGGCCCAGGAATCCGCCCTCTTCAACGATACGATCCGCAACAATATCGGCCTGGGCCGCGCCGGCGCGACGCATGCGGAAATCGAGGAGGCCGCCCGCAACGCAGCGGCGCACGATTTCATCATGGCCCTGCCGAATGGGTACGACACGCTGGCGGGCGAGCGCGGCGGCAATCTTTCGGGCGGTGAACGGCAACGCATTGCGCTGGCGCGTGCGTTCCTGCGCAATGCGCCGATCTTGCTGCTCGATGAAGCCACGAGTGCGCTCGATGCCGCGAGCGAAGCGCAGGTGCAGGACGCGCTGAAGCGGCTCTCCAAGGGCCGCACGGTGCTGGTGATCGCGCACCGCCTGGCTACGGTTCGTGATGCCGACCGCATTCTGGCGCTTGAAGGCGGTCGCATCGTCGAAGTCGGCAGGCACGACGATCTTGTGGCGAAAGGCGGGCTTTATGCGCGCCTCTCGCGCCTGCAATTCCAGAGCACGGAACAAGCGAGCTAGTTCGGAACTCAGACGCGTCGCGTGGGTTAGGAGCCCAAGGGGCGGGAGTTATGAGGAGATTCCGAATGCCCCGCTCATTGCACTTTGCCATCGCATCCGCCGCCGTGCTCGCGCTCGCCGCGCCAGCGTTCGCACAGGACGAGACGACACGTCCGCAAGAACGCGTCGTCACCTACGGCGAACTGAATTTGAATAGCTCAGCTGGCGCTGACACGCTCGTCCGCCGCATCGAACAAGCTTCAGACCAAGTTTGCGGGCGCCATGATGGTCGCACCAATGCGCGCCAACGGATCATCAGCCAACGTTGTGCGGTGGAAACTGCAGAAAATGGCGTCGCCGATGTCGATCATCCGGTAGTGACGGCTCGCTATTACGGCTCAGGCTACGGCTATGCCGAGGAAGCGGCAGTTTCCTACGACCCACGCCTCGATCCAGCATCGCCGGAATATGACGCGCGGCTCGATCCGAACTCGTCGTACTATATCCCGCCGAAGGGCTAAGAGGTGGCGGTGGCCTCGATCGCGGGGCCGCCGCCTACTCGTCCAACGTCGCACGCACCTTGCGTGCGAGATCTTCGATTGAGTACGGCTTCAACAGCAGACGCGCATCTGCATCGAGCACACCGTTGTGAACAATGGCGTTCTGCGTGTAGCCGGTGGTGTAGAGCACCTTAAGCGTCGGATAGCGCGACTTCGCCTCGTCCGCCAATTTCCGCCCACTCATGCCGGGCATGACGATATCGGTGAGCATCATCGTGACAGCTGGCTTGTTCGCCAGCTTCAGCAGCGCCTCGTCGCCGTTTGAAGCGTGCACGACGGTGTAGCCAAGTTCACGGAGTGACGCGACGCAGAGATTGCGCACGCGCTCTTCGTCCTCGACGACAAGGATGATCGTTCCAACGTCACCCGTCGGAAGCTCCTGGCTTGCGGGCGCGACCGCTTCGATCTCTTCAGCTTCACGCTGCGTGCGTGGCAGGTAGAGCTTCACCGTCGTGCCGACGCCCATCTCCGAATAGATGGCGACGTGACCGCCGCTTTGCTTCAGGAAACCGTGGACGTGCGCAAGGCCGAGGCCGGTACCTTTTCCCACTTCCTTGGTCGTAAAGAACGGTTCGAAAACGCGGGCCTTCACCTCTGGCGGCATGCCGCCGCCCGTATCGGTGATGGCGATCATAACGTATTGACCTGCTGTCACCTCGGAATTGGCCTTGGCGTAAGAGTCATCGAGGAAGGCATTCGCGGATTCGATCGTGAGCTTGCCGCCATCGGGCATGGCGTCACGGGCGTTGACGCAAATGTTGAGGACGGCGTTCTCGAGTTCGCTTTGGTCGGCGTGAACGCGCCACACGCCGCCGCCGAGCACGGCTTCGAGCGCGATGCTCTCGCCCAAAGTCCGACGCATCATCTCGGACATGCCGCCGATGATCTTGTTCACGTCGAGCACTTGCGGCTGTAGCGGCTGACGGCGAGCGAAAGCCAACAGCCTGCTCGTCAGCGTCGCGCCTCGGCGGGCGCCGTCCATGGCGGCGTCGGTGAAGCGCTTGATGTCGGTATCGCCGCGCGCGAGGCGGCGCTCGGCGAGCTGCAGCGCGCTCATGATGACGGCGAGCATGTTGTTGAAGTCGTGAGCGACGCCGCCGGTGAGCTGGCCGATCGCCTCCATCTTCTGCATCTGGCGGACCTTCGCCTCCGCCTGCTCGCGCGCACCCATCTCTTGGAGGACACGCTCGTGGGCGCCCCGCGCTTCGTCGCGTGATCCGCGCAATTCCGACATGGCGTTCCGGACCGTGACGATCATCAAAGCAGCGATGCCGAGAAGCAGTGCACCAGCCATCAGGATCACAGCGCGCAAACGCAGCGCGCCACGATCCACGGCAGCCATGCTTTCGAGAACGGCTTGATGCTCGCGCGCCTCCGCTGCGTTCAGGACGACGCGCAACTCGTCCATAAGCGTCTTGCCCACACCCTCGCGGACGATGCGCAGCGCTTCATTGCCGCGATTGTTGCGCCGGAGCGTGATGGTTTCGCTCAGCTCATCGAGCTTCCGCGTGGACAGATCGCGGAGTCGCGCCGATTCCGCGAGCCGCTCGCGGTTGTCGCCAGCAAAGCGCTCGATATTCGCAAGTTCGCGAGCAACGTCATCACGTCCCGCTTCGTACGGCGCCAGATAAGATTGGTCTCCTGTCAGCAGATAGCCACGCTGGCCGATCTCGGCGTCCTGCATGCCGCGCAGAAGCAAGCGCAAACTGGAGCGTTGGGCGAGCGATTGGCGGACGTCTTCGTTGAGCTGTGCACCCTCGTTGGCCTGCGACAAAGCTGCGCCAACGGTTACCACCAGCAACAGCAGGGCCGCCGATAGCGCGGCGACGTAGGTCGCCGTCGCCGGCAGGCGGCGCCCAAGCACGTTCACAGTCACTGTGGGCGCCCCGTACAAGCCACACGCCGCTTATTTCTGAGTTCCCGGGTTCCCGCAATGGCGCCTACTCACGCCGGAGAATCTTGTCCGTCAGGATGTTGGCCCACCACTGGCCGGTGAACGCCGCTTTGACGCGTTCCTGGTTGTAGTCTTCGTCTACCCATTGCAGGAACGGCTTGCCGCTCTCCTTCGTCTCTTCGAGGTAGGTCGCGAAGAAGAAGTCGATCATCCCTGTCTTGCCCTGCTTCACGTGCAGGTACTTGAGCGAGAGCTGTTCCACCGCTTCGCTGATCGGCAGGCCCATCTTGAAGTGCTTGTACAGGACGGCCGCGACGCCGGCGCGATCCGCGCCAGACTTGCAGTGCATCAGCGCGGGGTACTGGATCGTCTCGAAGATCGCCTTGCAGCGATGGATCGCTTCTTGGCTGGGCGGTTCGCGTGAGCGCAGGCGCAGGTCGATCAGCGACATGCCGTGGCGTTCGCAGGCCTCCTTCTCGAGTTGGTAGTAGCCGGTGTCGGACTTGCCGCGGAAATTGAGGACGGTCTTGAACCCGAGCGACGCGTAGCGCGCGAGATGCTGTGGCGATGGCTGGTTCGAGCGCGCCATGACGCCCGGCTCGATCCAGTGGAAGTTCTGGTAGATCGAACGCAGGAACCCGTGGTCGGTCCAGACTAGGTCATGCTCGGCGGCACGCCGCCCCTCGGGGGTCGTCAGGTCGAAAGCCGGGAATTTGACCGGGTTGGCCATGTGAGTAGTGCGTTCGCTCGTGTGTCGGGCTTCTGGCGCGGGACGGGGGCTGCCCCCTATAAGGGTGTCGCCCGCCTCCCGGAAGCGGGTGATCCAGCGGCGACGATGCTCAAATCATTACTCGGCAATCCGGTTTTCCAGTTCATTCTGGGGCGGCTCATCGGCAGCTATCTGCTGTTCGTGGGAATCACCACGCGTTGGACGAAGGTCAACCGCGCCGCGGCGGAGCCATTTTGGCGGCCCGGCAGCGGCAAGGTTATCGTTTGCGTCTGGCATGGTCGCTTTTCGCTGACTTTCAAGAACTGGGTCTTCGGCCCCGGCTTGCCTAAGCCAAAGATACTGATTTCGCAGTCGCGCGAAGGCGGCTTGGTGGTGCACACGGCGCACACCGTGGGCGTAGGCGTTGTGCGAGGCTCGGCTGGCAAACCTGGAAAGCGAAGCAAAGGCGGCGTCGAAGCCATGCTTTCCATGGCTCGCGACCTTCAGGACGGCGGTGTGATCGCCATGACGCCGGATGGACCGCGCGGACCGCGAATGCGGGCAAAGCGCGGGCCTGTTCATCTAGCCAAGAACGCCGGCGTGCCTCTGCTCGGGGTTACTTGGGCAACGTCGAACCGGATCGTCTTTAAGAGGAGCTGGGACCAGTTCGTATTACCGCTGCCGTTCGGCAAAGGCGCGCTTGTATGGAGCGATCCGATCGCGCCACCGGCAGCGGACGCCACTGACGCCGAGATCGAGATGGTGCGCCTGAAGCTGGAGACGGAGCTGAACCGGATCGCCGCTGAGGCCGATCGCGTCGCGGGCGTGACGCCGATCGAACCGGCGGCGCTGCGGAATGAGTCACTGGTGGACGAAGCCGCTGAACCGGCGGCGACTGCTAAGTGAGTTTCTCGCCCGTCCTTGCTTCGTACCGCGCGGCGACGACCGTGCTTGGCCCGCTCGCGGGCGCGTACCTCGATGACCGGGCGCGGCGCGGGAAGGAAGATCCTGCGAGGCTGGGTGAGCGGTTCGGGCGCTACACGCAGCAGCGGCCGGATGGCGCGCTGGTATGGATGCATGCGGCGAGCGTTGGCGAGAGCGGTGTGGCGTTAGCGCTGATCGAAGCGATGAGCGCGCGTGATGCTTCGCTCTCGTTTTTGCTCACCACCGGCACGCGGACGTCGGCCGAGTTGGTGGCACGGCGTGCTTCGGCGCGGACAGTCCATGTGTACTCCCCGCTCGATCGGCCGGATTGCGTGCGGAAGTTCTTCGACCATTGGCGGCCCGATCTTGGCGTGTTTCTCGAAAGCGAGCTTTGGCCGAACTTGATTCTTGAGGCGCAGGTGCGTGGCGTGAAACTGGCGCTGGTGAATGCACGCATGAGCCCGTCATCGCTGCAGCGCTGGCAGCGTTGGAATGAGGCGGGGCGGAGACTGCTAGGCGCGTTCAAATACGTCTCAGCGGCGGACACACGAACGGCGACAGCGTTGACTGCGCTGCGTGGCGCTCCGGTGAGTTCGCCCGGCAATCTCAAGCTCGCCGCCCCTGCGCCGCGTGCCGATGTCGACGCCGGTAGCGTGTTGACGGCGCAGATCGGCAAGCGTCCGACTTGGCTCGCGGCGTCGACCCACGCGGGTGAAGACGAAATCGTGCTCGACGCGCATGCGTTGCTGCGCGCCGATGTACCCGATGCGCTGCTCATCATTGCGCCGCGCCATCCGGAACGCGGTGAGGACATCGCCAAACTCTGCGGCGGCGCGCCGCGTCGCTCGCGAAATGAGCAGATCGGCGCCGCACAGGTTTATGTCGCGGACACATTAGGCGAACTCGGCACGCTCTATGATCTCGCGCCGGTGTCGCTGGTAGCGGGGAGCCTGCTGCCGCAGCTGAAGGGGCACAATCCGATTGAACCGGCGAAGCTGGGCTCGGCAATTGTTACCGGGCCGTATGTCGAGAGTTTTCAGGACGTGTTCGATGCACTCGGCGCGGTTGGCGGGGCCGTGACGGCGCACGATGCAACGAGCTTGGCAGCTGCCATCGTTGAGCTTTGGCGCAATGAGCCTGCGCGGCAAAAGCAAATGGATGCGGCGCGGACGATTGCTTCGCAGGGTGCGGAGGCGTTTGCGCAGACGGTAGCTCAACTGGCGTCGATGGCGCCCGTGCGGAAGGCTGCCGATGCGCCCGCCTGAGTTCTGGCGCGCGGATGTAAGCGGCCGTGACGCGGCTTGGACGCTGCGCGCGCTGCTGACGCCGGTGTCTTGGGCCTATGCGGCGGTGGCGGCGCATCGTGTTCGCACAACCATCTCGCGGCATGCGCCGGTGCCTGTGATCTGTATCGGCAACCTCACTGTTGGTGGTGCGGGCAAGACGCCGATCACGCGCGCCATTCGCGCGAAGCTCGGGGCGAACGTGCACACGCTCTCGCGCGGCTATGGCGGGCGCGCGATTGGACCGTTGCGGGTGACGCCGGACATGGAAGCGGCGGAAGTCGGCGACGAGCCGCTGTTGCATGCAAACGATGGCGCGGCCTGGATCGCGCGCGATCGCTTTGCCGGCGCGCTAGCGGCGGCCAATGCCGGCGCGCATGTGATCATTATGGATGACGGGTTTCAGAATCCGTCGCTGGCGAAAGATCTGTGCATCGTCGCCGTCGATCCAGAATACGGCGTCGGCAACGGCGCGGTGTTTCCGGCGGGGCCGTTGCGCGAGCGGTTAGAGGACGGACTCGCGCGCGCCGATGCGATCGTGCTGCTGCACAAGTCCGAAACACTGCTTGGCGGCGCCGCGCCGGAATGGATGCAGGATTTCGAGAAGCCGGTGTTGGACGCGGTGTTGGCGCCGGTGGGCACGCCGCCGCCAGGCAAGCTCATCGCGTTTGCGGGACTAGCGAGGCCGGAGAAATTCTTCGACACGCTGGAAGCCGCCGGTGGCGATGTCGACGAAGCGGTGCCTTTCGCCGATCACCACCCCTTCTCGGCTGACGACTTGGCGTTACTCGAAGGGCTGGCGCAGGAGCGCGGCGCACAACTGATCACGACGGAGAAAGACGCGGCGCGTCTCTCGCCAGAGTGGCGGGCGCGTGTGGCCGTGTTGCCGGTGGCGGCAAAGTTCGACGATGAAGCCACGCTCGACGCCTTGCTTGCGCCGATCCAATCGCGGATGACAACGGCGCATGGCTAAGCCGAAGCCGAACAATTTTGGATTTCGCCTCGAGGCGCTAGCGTGGAACGCATATGTCGGCGCGCTGAATGCGCTCGGCCTTGAGCGCGCGTCAGCCTGGGGCGGCGCATTCGTGCCGACGATTGCGCCGATCAACAGCGCGTGGAAGACATCCATCCGCAACATCCGCATGTGCTTTCCGAACGAGAGTGATGCCTGGCATCGCGAGGTGCGTCGGGAGTCGTTTGTGGAGCTCGGCCGCATGTCCGGCGAGTTTCCGCACATGGCCAAATTCCTCGACAAATACAGAAACGGCGACGTCCAGTTTCACGGCAAGGAAATCATCGAGGCGACGCTCGGCAAGGGCGCTGTGTTCATTGGCGGCCATTTCAGCAATTGGGAGATCACCTCGCTTTGCTTCGCGCAGGTCGATCCCGGTTCGCACTTCACTTATCGCCCGGCCAACAACCCGATCATCGACCGCTACATCATCGATACGCGCGCGGAGTTCGGGCTGAAGCTGCAGGCCGCCAAGGGCAAGGAAGGCGGGATGGGGTTGCTGCGCTCGCTGAAGCGCGGTCGTTCGATCGCGTTGATGAACGACCAGAAGTACAATGCCGGGCTCTCCGTCCCGCTCTTCGGGCACAATTGCATGACGGCCGATGGGCCGACGCGGCTGGCGCTCAAGTTCGGCGTGCCGCTGATCCCTATTACAGGACGGCGCATCGAGGGCACGAACTTCATTGCGACCGCCTACCCGGCCATTCCGCTCGATTACGACAAGCCGGATGACGAGCAGACCGTGTATGATGGCGTGAAGCGGGTGAACGAGTTCATGGAAGCGCGCATCCGCGAAGCGCCGGGGCAGTGGTTTTGGTCGCACCGGCGTTGGCCGAAGAGCGCTTGGGTAGAGGCGGGCGTGATGTGAAGCTTGTGCCGTATCACCGCTTCGAGATCACTTCGCCGCTGAAGCGCGATGAGGCTTTGGCGGCGGTGTCTTCGCGGATCGAAGAGCGCAAGTGGTTTCGCATGCGCTGGCCGAGCAGCGACAACGACGAGCGGTTTGACGGCACGGTCACCGCGAACAGTTTCAACATCACGCGGATCATGGGGTATCGCAACTCGTTCGCGCCAGTGGTCGACGGCGAGGTGCACGACGCTGGCCGGTTCTCGCGTATCGTCATCACCATGAAGCCGCACGTTTTGGTCCTGGCGCTTCTGCCGATGCTTGCCATAGTCCTCGTGGCGGGATTGGTCGGCATGGGAAGCTTCTGGCCGGGCTTGGCCATGATGGCGCTGATCTATGTGATGGTGTTGGGCGGCTTCTGGTTCGAGGCGAACAAGCTCGAACAGACGTTGCGGAAGATCTTTCAGGCGATGTGATCCATCGGCGCGGTTGGGGAGAGTTGTTATGTGGCGCGCTTTGATTGCGGCTTCCCTACTCGGCGGCTGCGCGACGATGGAAACAGTCGAGCGCGGGCTTGGCTTCAACGATGAGGATCGCGGCGAGGCGCCGGACACGACGCTGGCCGCCATCATGGGGGCCGCGCCGCGCACCTGCCCGGTCGGACGGACGCTGGACAACGCGCAGTTCGAAGCATTCGGCCCGCAGCATGATGTGAGCGCGGCAGAGATCGCATTGGTGCCGATGGCGAGCGATCCATCAAAGGCAGTGCGGCTGCGGCGGCTTGTGATGGCGCCCGGTGGCGTAATCGCCTGGCATACGCATGAGACCACGCAAGGCGCCGCGATGATCGTCGCCGGCGAAGCGACGGAAATTCGGAACTCGTGCCTCGATCCGATCGTCTATCGCGCTGGCGATGTGGCGATTGAAGATGCGCAGACGGCGCACGGTTGGCGCAATGACGGCGACGTCCCAACCGTGGTCATCGTCGCGCACGTGGTGGCGCGCAACTAGCGCGCGGTGCAGGCGATAGGCTGCCGGTACTCTTCAGTGACGGGATCGAGGCGTCGCGCCTCGCCAAGCTCCGCTTCGGCTTCTCGGCAGCGCCCAAGCGCCGCGTAGGCGCTCGCTACCGAATGGCGAACCGCAGCGATGTTTGGCGCACCGGCCCGCGCACCGAGGCAATGCGGAAGCGCTTCCTCGGCGCGGTTGAGTTTGACCAGTATGTAGCACTGATTGTTGAGGACGCCCGGATGTGAGGGCTCTAGCCGGATGGCCTCGTTGTTGGCGCGCAGTGCGGCTTGATTATCGCCGATTTCCAGCATCACTGCCGCACGGTTCGCCCAACTGATCCAATCTCGGGCCGGCAGAGCCATGTAGGCGCTCATAACGCTTTCGGTTTGCGGATCGTTGGCGCCATGCAGCACTGGCAGGATCGCCGTGTAGACGATCTCCGGATCGACCTGGATCGCTGAGAAACGACGTGCGGCTTCCGGCAATTCCGGTGCGTTGCGCAACACGGCAAGCGCGTAGCGCGCTTGGACGATTGCGTCATCAGGGCGACCGACCTGATGTAGCGTCGCTGCATAATACGCGTGATAGCTCGCGTCGGAATACATGAGACTGCCGTCCGTCGGCTGCGCCTCGTCATAGTAGCGCACGGCGGTTGCAAAATCGGCGGCCTGATAGGCGCGCGTGGCCAAGTTCATCAGCGATAAGCTGCGCCACGGAGAACCGGGCGGTGAAACGGCGAGGCAGGCCTCGTAGTTCACTTGGCCCGAAGCATTGTAGCGACACTCAGGTGGCGGCTGCGTCTGTTGTGCGAGCGCTGTTCCGGTCACAGCCAGCAAGCTGATGGCGAGAGAACGAAACCACATCATTGGTTTGCCGCCAGCAATTCGCGGCGCGCTTGCGCTAAGCCATCGATGGCGATGCTGGGGTCGAGGTTCTGCGTGTTGCGGAGCTTCATGCGCCAGCAGAGGTGCGGGCCGGTGGCGCGGCCGCTGGAACCGACAGCGCCGATGACTTGCCCCTGCTCGACCGTGTCGCCCGCGCGCACGTCGAGGCGGCTCATGTGCAGGTACATGGTGATGAGGCCCTGGCCGTGATCGATGAACACGAGCCCGCCTTCGAAATGCATGTCCGGCTCGGCGAGTGTCACGACGCCTGCGGCCGGTGCGCGGATCGGGGTCCCGGTGGGCACCGCGATGTCGTAGCCGAAGTGCGGGTCACGCGGTTCACCGTTCAGCACGCGTTGATTGCCCCACGAACCGGTGACGACGCCGCCTTCCACCGGGCGAATGAAGCCGTCGAGGAAGCCTTCGATGTTGGCGGTGCTGCGGAACGCGGTCTGTTTCAGCGCAGTGTCGCGCTGGATGCGTTCGAGCACGGCGGGGTCGGTCGGGTTTACGGTTTGCGGCGGCAGGCCGTTGATGCGCTGTATGTCGAACTCGCGCGGCGCGATGTCGTAGTTCTGCACGGCGCTCTCGCCGCCGGCGCGGGCTTGTACCTGCGCGCGTGCCCCATGCTCGCGCGTGAAGCCGATGACGACCCAGCCTTCGGCATCCGACTGGCCGCTTGCGGCGCCGTCAACGGAAATGGTTGCGTTCGGCACCGTGCGGCAGAGCGCGACGCCGCCCTGAGTGAAGGCGCCAGCACAGGTGAGCGCCATGCGTGCAGGCGGCGGCGGGACGTTGGTCTCGTCCACCACTTCGACCGGCGCGGGCGTCGGTGTTTCCGGCGCGGCCGGCGCCTCCGCTGCGACGCACGCGGCGAGCAGAACGGCGATAGCCCCCGCCAGCACTCTCACTTTTGTTTCTCCGCGTTGACCTGCTTCCAGCGCGCGGTCGCTTCTTGGGGACCGCGATAGGCTTCCTGCAGGTCGACGTTCCAGTAGCGTAGCTGGTCCAACGGAATACGTTCGCCACTCACGGCGCAGAGCACGAAGTTGCCCTGGCGCAAAATGGTGATTTCGTTGTCGCCATAATGGACCTTGGCCTCTGGCCCGCCGGGATCGTGCTTGTTCATGCGAGTCTTTTAGCGCGCGGGCGGCGGCGGACCAAGCGCAGCGGGCGCTTTAGAACAGCGTTTGGCACTGTTCCTTTGGGTCAGAATAGGTCGCCCTGGCTACCGCCGGGTTTGGCTTTGGGCTTGGGCTTCGCCGGCTCAGCGCTCGGCGCGCGGGCAGGGTCGACGACGGCGCGCTGCTTATCGTCGGCGAAGGTGAGTTCGATTTCATCGCCGGCGGAGAGGTCCTTCGCGGCGCGAACGAGGCTGCCGTCCTCACGATGCACCATGACAAAGCCGCGCGCGAGCACGCTCTTGTGCGAGAGCGATTCTAGCATGCGCGCCGCGCCGTCGAGATGTTTGCGGTGCGCTTCCAGCGTGCGCTTCATCGCCGGCGCGATGCGGCCGGATGCGCGCGTGAGCAGATCGCGGCGGCGCGCGATATCCTGGCCCAGCGCTTCGGGGCGGAGGCGCGCAGCGACGCGATCGAGCTTCGATTGCGCGGTGCGGGTGTTAGCGACAAGCGCGGCGTTGAGGCGCTCAGCGGCGCGGTCGTAACGCTGCTGCGGAATTTGAAAGAGCGTTTCGAGGCGCGGAAGCTTGGCGGCAGCGGCGCGGAGTTCGGTGCGGCGACGTTCAAGGCCGCGGACGAGACCATTCTTGAGGCGGCCCTCTGCTGACGTAACGCGTTCGACGAGTTCGGCGCGGACCGGGACCGCTTTTTCGGCAGCGGCTGTTGGCGTGGGTGCGCGGTGATCCGAGGCGTAGTCGATCAGCGTGGTATCGGTTTCGTGGCCAACGGCGCTAATCAGCGGGATCACGCTCTCGGCAGCAGCGCGGACTACGATCTCTTCGTTGAAGGCCCAGAGGTCTTCGATCGAACCACCGCCACGGGCGACGATAAGAACGTCAGGGCGATCAGCGCCTTGGATGGCGTTGAAGCCTTTGATGGCGCGCGCCACTTGGCCGGCGGCTTCGGGGCCTTGAACGAGAACGGGCCAGACGATGACACGGCGCGGAAAGCGTTCGCCGAGGCGGTGGAGGATGTCGCGGATGACGGCGCCGGTTGGCGATGTCACCACGCCGATGGTGCGCGGCAGATACGGGATCGCCTTCTTGCGCTCTCGCACGAAGAGCCCCTCGGCCTGCAGACGCGCCTTCAGCTTCTCAAGTTGCGCCAGCAGCGCGCCGACGCCGGCGGGCTCCATGCGGTCGCAGATGAGCTGGTATTGCGAGCGGTTCGGGAACGTCGAAAGCCGGCCTTCGGCGACAACTTCGAGGCCCTCTTCCGGCTTGAACGTGAGACCGCGCACTTCGCGGCTGAACATCACCGTGTTGATGGTGGCGTTCGCGTCTTTCAGATCGACGTAAAGATGGCCGGACTTCGCCAGCATCACGCGGCCGAGTTCACCGCGCACTCGGACGCGGTCGAAGTTCGTCTCCATTGTCCGCTTCACAGCCTGCGCGAGTTCGCTGACTGAAAGCTCGGGCAAATTGGACTGAGCGGTAACTGCCGCAGCGTCTGACATCAGTTTCATATAAGGCGACTCGCGCCTGCCTGCCTGGGGTGGTTAAACGGTTCCGAGGCTTGGGGGAGCCGGGGGATCATCGCATGGCGTTCGACGCCAACGACCTGTCGCCGCACGAGCATTTCGTGGTGGAGCGCACGAACGCTGGGGAAATCGCCGATTTCAGCGCCATGGGCGGTCCGGGCGGCACCAAGCCGGCGGTGCGCGCCGGGTTTCTGCGCAAGTTGCTCTTGGGGATCGATCCGAGCTGGACCATCCGGACGCCGGGCGTGCGGATCAAAGGCGCGCGGATCGAGGGCGTACTCGACCTTACGGATTGTTCAGGGGAAGGCCTGCCGGCGCTGTCGCTGGTCGAGTGCGAAATCCCGGAGGCGGTTGATATCAGTCACGCACGGCTGGCGCGGGTGTCGTTCGCGAACAGCCGCATGTCGCGGCTGGTCGCGATCGAGGCGGAGATCGATGGTGAGCTGAACTTGTGTGGCGTGGCGCCGTTTGGTGCGGCTGAGACGCTGACTGCGAAGCTCCGCGGTGTGCGCATTGACGGCGATCTGTTGGCGCGCGGGGCGAAGTTCGCACGCGCCGTCGATAGCGACGATGACGCGGTGATGCTGCAAGGCGCGGAAATCGCCGGCAACGTGATGATGGACGGCGGCTTCGAGGCGTTCGGCTGCGTCTGGATGCAGCACGCACATATTGCCGGTGGCCTCACCTGCGAAACCGCGACCTTACTGAACCGCAGCGAGGACACGCTTGGCGAAGCGCTAAATGCCGAAGGCGCCGAGATTGGCATGGTGCTCATGCGCAAGGCGAAGGCGGAGGGCCTTGTCCGTTTCTCAAGTGCGCGCATCGCCCGCGATTTCGATATCAGCGAAGGCGCTTCGCTCCGCAACGAACTGGGCGTGGCCCTGATGTTGTCGAACGCTGAGATCGGCGGCCAGGTGTTTGGCGACGGCGCGAAAATAGCCGGCCAGCTTTGGCTGCAGAGTGCATCGATCGCGCGCAATCTGGACTTGCGCGGCGCGGAAGTCGTGCACCGCACGTCGCTCAGCGGCGCCACCTATGGCCGTGCGGTTGATGCGACCAGCATGAGCGTCGGCGGCGGGCTGATGCTGCAGGGTGCGAACGTCAAAGGCGAGCTGTTCCTCGCGGACGTGCGTGTTGACGGCTACCTCGCCTTCGGCGGCGGCCGCTACATCAACCCAGGCGCCTGGGCGATCCGCGCGCCGAACGCGCGCGTGGGCAGCAACCTCACCTTCACATTGCCCGAGAACGGCTTTGCGCCGCACGGGCAGAAGACCGTCATCGAAGGCGGCTGCAAACTTGATCGTGCGCGCATTGGCGGGCGGCTGGCATGGTCGGCGCTGGAATTGCGCGGGCCTGGGCCAGATGGCGCGCGTGGCGCGGTGTTCTCGTTCGCGGACGCGGTTGTGGACGGCGCAATCGAAGCGCGGGCGCTGACAACGCAGCAGGACGCGTTCATCGATGCGGTGGGCGCGAGCTGCGCGGCGCTTGATGACGAAGTGAAAGCTGGTTGGGGCGCGGAGCATGCGCGGCTTGGTCTCGACGGCTTCAACTATGGCCGTATCGATAGCGAAGGCGAACGCTGGCGTGCGCGGCTTGGCTGGCTGAAGCGTTCGCGGCGCGATGGCGAGAAGTTCTCGCCACAACCGTTCGCGCACGCGGCATCGACCTACGCACGCATGGGACGGCGCGAAGACGCACGCCGCGTGCAGCTGGCTCAGCATGACTTGCGGACGCTCTCGGGCTCGGCTGGGCCGTTCACCTGGGTGCTCTCCTCGCTGTTTGGCGCGATAGCCGGCTATGGCTTGGCGCCGATCCGCGTCGTGCGGGCGCTGGCGCTATTCCTGGCGCTTGGCGTTGCCGGCGTACTGGTGATGAACACGCAAGGCGCGCTGGTCACGCAGGACGGGCGTGCGTGCAACGGCGCGGTGGAGCCGACGCTTTACGCCATCGATGTGGCGCTGCCGGTGATCGATCTTGGCCAAGAGAGTCGCTGCGCACCAGGGCGCACGTCGCGCGCTGAGCTTTCGCCGGGTGTCGCGGTTTCCGAGACGAGCGATTGGCGATGGTTCGAGGGCGTGGCGCTCTGGCGCTGGGCGCACGCGCTCTACGCCATCATCGGCGCGATCCTGACCGCGTTGGCGATTGTCACCTTCTCCGGAATCATGAAGCCGAAGGACGAGTGAGCTTCGAAGGCGCAGCCGAGATCGAACGCAGCTTGGAGATCGCGGCGGCGCGTGGCGGCGATCTAACGGATGCGATCTACGCGCGTTTGTTTGGCGCATTTCCTGAAACCGAGGCGCTGTTCGTCATGGACAAAGGCGGGCAAGTGCGCGGGTCGATGCTGGCGCACGTGTTCGAAACGATCTTCGATTTCATCGGCGAGCGCCGTTACGCGCATCGCTTCATCCGCGCCGAGATTGTCACACATGACGGCTATGGCGTGGCCCCCGACGCGTTCGCCGCGTTCTTCGGGATTGTGCGCGACGAGGTGCGGGCAGCATGCGCCTCTGACTGGACCGCCAGCATGGAAGAGGCCTGGCGGCGCCTATTGGATGAACTTCACACCTACGCCGTCAGTCCGGCCGCTTGACCGCACGAGCATCCGGACGCAAGCCCATCTCCCATGAAGATTCTGATCGTCGGGTCCGGCGGGCGTGAGCATGCCTTGGGCTGGAAGCTCAAGCAGAGCCCGCTCGTTTCGGAACTGATATCCGCGCCGGGCAATCCGGGGCTGGCGGAGCTTGGCCGTTGCGTGGCGATCAAAGCCGACGATGCGCGCGAGTTGGCGGCGTTTGCCTTGCGCGAGCAGATCGAGCTTGTGGTGATCGGACCAGAGGCTGCTGCTGCGGCCGGGCTAGCGGATGCGCTGAAGCAGGTTGGCATCCCCTGCTTTGGGCCGACGAAGGCGGCGGCCCAATTGGAATCCTCGAAAGCGTTCATGAAGGAATTCTGCGTGCGGCACGGCGTGCCGACCGCTGAGTACAAAGTGTTCGACGATGCGATCCGCGCGAAGGCGTATCTGGGCGATCGCGAGCCGCCATTTGTGATCAAAGCGGACGGTCTTGCCGCAGGCAAAGGCGTGGTGATCGCGGAGACACGGCGCGAGGCGGACGCGGCGATCGATGAGATTCTGTTTCTGCGCAAGTTCGGCACGGCAGGTCAGCGCATCGTGATCGAAGACTTCCTGCCAGGCGAGGAAGCGAGCTTCTTTGCGATCTGCGATGGCGAGACGGCAGTGCCGTTGGTGGCCGCGCAAGATCACAAGCGCGCCTATGACGGCGACAAGGGACCGAACACGGGCGGCATGGGCGCTTACTCGCCGGCGCCGATCTTCACCGACAAAGTCCGTGATCAAACGATGGAGCAGATCATCCTGCCGACGCTGCGCGGGATGAAGGCCGAGGGCAATCCGTTCATCGGCGTGCTGTTCGCGGGGCTGATGATCACGCCGGCGGGGCCGAAGCTCATTGAGTTCAACGTGCGCTTCGGCGATCCGGAATGTCAGACGCTGATGCGGCGGATGAAGAGCGATCTGGCGCCGGTGCTGTTGCTGGCGGCGCAAGGCGAGTTGGCGGGTGCGCCGAAGATCGTGTGGGATGAACGGCCTGCAGTGACGGTGGTGTATGCGGCGCAAGGGTATCCGGATGAGCCGTTGAAGGGCTCCGTCATCCGCGGCGTCGCGCAGGCGAACGCGGTTGAGAATGCTGTCGTCTTTCACGCGGGGACGCGGGTGGATTCTGACGGGCTGCTGCGCGCCGATGGCGGTCGCGTGCTCAACGTGACGGCCACAGGCGACACGTTGAAAGATGCGGTCGCGAGCGCCTATGCGGCGGTGAGCCGGATCGACTGGCCGGGCGGCTTCTGCCGCAGGGACATCGCTTGGCGGGCGTTGAGCTAGGCCGCTTCCTCTTGTCGTCATTCCGGGGCAATGCGAAGCATTGAACCCGGAACCCAGGGCAACCCGCACGTCGTTGCCCCTGGGTTCGGATCGCGCTTCGCGCGTCCGGAATGACGAGTGTGATGGATGACCGAACCGGCCGAAGACCCGCATGCGAACTTCAAGGGCGTGAAGCCGGTTGAAGAGCGTCACAAGCTTGATGAAGCGGCGCTTGACGCGTGGCTCAAAGCGAACGTCGAGGGCTATGCCGGGCCGCTGACGATCAATCAGTTCAAGGGTGGGCAATCGAACCCGACCTATCAGCTCGTTACGCCTTCCCGGAAATATGTGTTGCGCAAAAAGCCAGGCGGGAAGCTGCTTCCCTCTGCGCACGCCGTGGACCGCGAGTTTCGGGTGATGTCGGCGCTCTATCCGACTGGGTTTCCGGTGGCGCGGCAGTATGCGCTTTGCACAGACGATAGCGTGCTGGGCGCGATGTTCTATGTGATGGAGATGGTCGAGGGGCGTGTGCTTTGGAACGGCGCGCTGCCGGAGATGTCAAAGGACGATCGGCGAGCGACGTACGAGAACAAGATCGCGACGCTGGCGAAACTGCACAACACGGGTCACGAAGCGATTGGGCTCGGCGATTACGGCAAGCCGGGCAATTATTTTGGCCGCCAGATCGATCGCTGGTCGAAGCAGTACAAACTCAGCGAGACGGAAAACGTCGATGAGATGAACCGGCTCATCGAATGGCTGCCGCAGACGATTCCGGCGGGCGAACGCACGTCGATCGTCCACGGTGACTACAGGCTGGACAACATGGTGTTGCACGAGAGTGAGCCGCGCGTGATCGCCGTGCTGGACTGGGAGCTCTCGACGCTCGGCGATCCGCTTGGAGACTTCACGTATTACCTGATGAACTGGGTGATGCCGCATGATGGGCGTTCGGGGCTCGGCGGTGTTGATCTCGCGCCGCTCGGCATTCCCACGCTTGAAGAGACGGTGAAACTCTATTGCGCACAGACGGGGCGCGACGGCATTCCGGAGCTGGATTGGTATTTCTCGTACAACGCCTTCCGCCTCGCCTGCATTCTGCAAGGCATCGCCGGGCGCGTGCGCGACGGCACGGCGGCGAGCGCGCATGCGACGCAGATGATTCAGCGCATTCGCCCGCTTGCGGCAGCTTCTTATCACTACGCCCAGAAGGCTGGGCTGAAGTGAACGAGCGGCAGCGGGATCTATTTCTCTATGTTTGGTCGCGACGGCGCGCGCCGGGACAGATGGCGATTGCGCTGCGCGGGCTTATCATTGGCGCCATAGGCGGGCTGGTGTTCACGCTGATCATGATTGGCGACATCGGCGCGGGCGCACGCGGTAGTTACACCGGCATCTCCGCGATCATTCCGTTCATTGAGCGCGGCGGCATGTTGCTAGTGCTTTCGGTCGGCGCGTTCGCGGGCATTGGCTTCTTCCTCGCCAATCGCGTGTTCACCTCGCAGGAGGCGATGTACCAAAACATGCTGGCAAAGGGCGCGCAGGTGCCAACGCTGAAGCCGGTGATGCAAGGCGCGGATCGCTGGCCGGCGATTGCTGTGGGGATCGCCGTAGCTGTGATCGCTGGCTTCATCGGCTTCGTCTGGTTCACGCTGGGATAGCGACGAAACGCGGGCGTAAAGTGTTGACGCCGTCCCGCCCCCGGCGGATCAAAACACGCCGTTTCGGGGGATTCTCATGTTGCAGCGCGCAATGACGTTTGCGGGAGCGCTCGGCGCTCTGGCTTTGCTGGCGGGTTCGAGTTTTGCGCAGGAGGCCGCAGGGCCACGCGTTGCGAGCATCATTCACGCGGGGCGGCTGCTGACGGATGCGTCGACCGGGAGCGTGCTGACGGAGCAATCGATCCTCGTTGGCGCTGACGGCAACATTATCGGCATCGAACCGGGTTACGTGACGCGCGATGGCGCGATTGTGATTGATCAACGCAACCGCTTCGTGTTGCCAGGCCTGATCGATAGCCACGTGCACCTCACGAGCGAGCTAGGCCCCAACCAATTGCTTGAGGAAGTGCAGCTAAGCGTCGCCGATCAAGCGATGCGGGGCGTCGAGAATGCACGCACCACACTGAATGCCGGCTTCACCACTGTCGCCGATCTGGGCGCCTCGAACGACGCGATCTTCGCGCTGCGCCGCGCCATCGCGGAGCGGCGCGTGATGGGACCGCGCATCATTGCTTCAGGCTCGGCCGTGACACCGGACGGCGGGCATGCTGACGCCAACGGGTTCTCCGCGGCTGTCGTTGACGTGCTGCGCAGTCCATCCGCTTGCTCTGGCGCGGACGCGTGCCGCCGCGCTGTGCGGCGGCAAATCCAAGCTGGCGCCGATATCATCAAAATTACGGCGACGGGCGGCGTGCTCTCGAACACGGCGGCCGGCGTTGAGCAGCAATTCAGCGACGAAGAACTCGCGGCAATCGTGCAGGCGGCGCATGCGATGGGCCGGCAAGTTACCGCGCATGCGCACGGCGCAGGCGGCATCAATGCGGCGCTGCGGGCTGGTGTCGATTCAATCGAGCACGGTTCTTACACCGACGCGGAATCGATCCGCCTCTTCCGCCGCACACGCGCTTATCTCGTGCCGACGATCCTGGCAGGCGTGACAGTCGAGGAGCTGGCGGCGCAAGGCGGCGTGCTGACGCCGAACCAAGCGGCCAAGGCGCGCGAGGTTGGCACGCGGATGCGGCAATCGATCCAGAACGCGCGACGCGCCGGTGTGCGGGTGGCGTTCGGCACGGATAGCGGCGTTTCGCGCCATGGCGTGAACGCGCGCGAGTTCCAGTTCTTGGTCGAAGGTGGCTACACGCCGATGCAGGCGATCGCCATCGCCACGGTGAATGCGGCCGACCATCTGCGGATCGGCGACGTCACCGGCCGCATCGCGGCAGGTTACGCGGCAGACATCATCGCGGTGGACGGCGACCCGACCCAGGACGTGACGACTTTGATGCGCGTTCCCTTCGTGATGGCGCGCGGGACGGTCGCCAAGAGCGAGTAATCGTTCCGCTTCAGGAGTGTTCAGCGCGCGCGAATAGCGCTAAGCGCTGGCCATGCTCAGAGTGATTGCTAAGGGCGGCGCAGAGGTCGCGTGCGAGGCGCCAACGGCGCTCTGGTACGATCTTGAATCGCCGAACGAGGGCGAAGAGTCCGAGGTTGAAGCCTCGCTCGGCATCGATGTGCCGACGCCCGCGGAACGCTCGGCCTTCGAAGAGTCGGCGCGCTACTACGAAGAGAACGACGCGCTCCACCTCACCGCGACGCTGCTTGGGCGGCGCGATGAGGGAAAGCTAGTCACCGGCGCGGTGACGTTCATCCTGGCCAAAGGCAAGCTTGTGACCGTGCGCCAAGTGCGGCCGCGTGCTTTCGATATCGGCCAGGGCCGCGCCTCAGCACGGATCGGCTCGGCACAATCGGGCGCGGATGTGATGATGGCGCTGGTCGATGGCGCGGCGGAACGGCTTGCAGATCTGTTGGCCGAAGCGACGCGTGATGCAAACGCGCTCTCGGTTCAGGTGTTCGCCCGGGATAGTACGCCGGATTTGCAAGAAGCGCTGCGTGAGCTTGGGCGCATCGGTGCGCTGGCGGCCGTGGCGCATGACTCGCTCTCAAGCTTGCAGCGGTTGCTTGTTTACGCACGCGCGGTCGGCAAGGGAAAATATGGGCTGGACCCGGCGCGACTCTCGGCGATGGCGCGCGACGTTGGTGAGTTGGAGCGCATCGCAGAAACGATGCAGCCGCGTCTTTCCTATCTGCAGGATGCCCTGCTCGGCCTGATCAACGCCAGCCAGACGAACGTGCTGAAGGCGCTATCTCTCGCCACGATCGCGTTCGTGCCGGCGACTTTGATAGCCTCGATTTTCGGTATGAATTTCGACGCCATGACCTGGTTCAAGACCGGTTGGGGTCCCTGGGTCGCCTTCTTGATGATGTTTGTAGCACCCGCGATCCTGTTCGGCATCGCCAAGTGGCGGCGCTGGTTCTGAATAACCGCACTGCGCGACTGTGATTGCAAAGGCCCGCGCCCGCGCCTAATCCGGCGCTTGCGGCGCCCGTCTGTTCTGCGGGAGGGCCAGAGGAAATATCATGGCTGCTTTGGAATTCACCCGTCGCTACGCGATGGCGCATCGCCTGTTGGCGACCAAGAGCCCGAAATGCGCGATCCCGCACGGGCACAACGAGTTCGTCACCGTGCGGCTCGATCCGCTTTCGAGCTTCAAGTTTTCAGACACAAACTCGAGTGCGCCGTTCGAGCAGGTGAAGAAGCGCTGGCACGCGTGGATCGATGAGCAAGTCGATCACGCGCTGCACCTCGGCGAGAGCGATCCGCTGATTGGTTATTTCCGCGAGAATGAGCCGGCGCTGCTGAAGCAGATCATGACGTTTCAGGGCGATCCGACGACAGAGGCGCTGGCGGCGTGCTTCTTCCTGAAACTCTCGGCGTTTGTCGCGGACGATAAGTTACCGTTTGTCGTGCGCGAGGTGCGGATCGAGGAGACGCCAACGAATACCGTGGTGGTGAGCCGGGAGACGTTTGATCCGGCGACGTGCGATCTGCGCGCCGGCGCATGGCCGCGGCGCGCGGATGCGAGCATCAACGATTTTCTGAGGTAAGCTCCGCGCGACTCGCGAGGAGCTTCTATGCCGTCGTTTCTAACTTCGCCCCAAGTCGCGCCCATTCTTATGCTTGTGGCGTCGAACGTGTTTATGACGTTCGCCTGGTATGGGCATCTCAAATTCAAGTCGACACCGTTGCTGATCGCCATCGTCGTGGCGTGGGGGATCGCGTTCATCGAGTACTGCCTTGCCGTACCCGCGAACCGCATCGGTTCGGCGGTATATTCGACGGCTGAGCTCAAGACGATGCAGGAAGTGATCACGCTCACCGTATTCGTCGGCTTCTCGTGGCTCTTCCTGCGCGAGACGCTGACTTGGAACCACTATCTGGGCTTTGTGCTGATCGCGGCGGGTGCGGCAGTGGTGTTTCTGGGGAAGGCGCCAACGCCTTAGAGCAGAAACCACACCAGCCACGGCATGCCGATGGCGAAGGCCATCGCGATCTCGATACCGACGCTCATGCGGTTGAAGCTCGTGTCCGCGCCATCGCGCCAGATGGCGATGACGCGGCCGAAGGCAGCGCCGGCCCAGCCAGCGGAGATCACGGCGAGCGCGCCAGTGGCGCAGACACCGATGACGTACTCACCGCCCCACAAATAGAAGAGCGTGAACACGAGCGCGACGAGATGCAGGCCGACGAAGACGCCGCCATACGTCGCGCGAAATTCGGCTTGGCCGCCGCCTTGCTCGTCAGGCTTCAGGCGCACGAACTTCGCCGCCCAGTCCGGGTCGATCAGCGCGCGCACGCCGAGCCCTGCGCCGAGCAGCAACGCCAGCGCACTTAGCCCCCAAGCAAAACCCATTAGCGCATGCCGGGCAGGCTCTCGCCTTCCGTCTTCGCGCGCTTGCCGGTCCAGCCGTGCTTGCCGAGTTCTTGCAGCGCGATCGAGCGCGCGTGCACTTCGTCCGGACCGTCGGCCAGGCGCAGCGTGCGGATGCCTGCGTAGGACTTGGCGAGGCCGAAGTCTTGACAGACGCCTGCGCCACCGTGGGCTTGGATGGCGTCGTCAATGATCTTTAGCGCCATGCGCGGCGCCGCGAGCTTGATCATCGCAATCTCGTTCTTGGCGACCTTGTTGCCGGCGACATCCATCATGTACGCGGCCTTGAGGCAGAGGAGCCGGTTCATCTCGATGTCGGTGCGGGCTTCAGCGATGCGCTGCTCCCAGACGCTGTGTTCGGCGATGGTCTTGCCGAAGGCGACACGCGTGGTGATGCGCTTGCACAGCGCAGCGAGCGCGGCTTCAGCGGCGCCGATCGTGCGCATGCAATGGTGGATACGGCCTGGACCCAGCCGGCCCTGTGCGATTTCGAAGCCGCGGCCTTCGCCGAGCAACAAGTTCGACGCTGGAACGCGCACGTTCTTCAGCTCGATTTCCATGTGGCCGTGCGGGGCGTCGTCGTAACCGAACACGGTGAGCGGGCGCAGTATGTTCACGCCCTTCGCATCGAGCGGCACCAAGATTTGGCTTTGCTGACTGTGCTTGGGGTTATCCGGATTGGTCTTGCCCATCAGGATGGCGACCTTGCAGCGCGGATCGCCGGCGCCGCTCGACCACCACTTGCGGCCGTTGATGACATAGTCATCGCCGTCGCGCTTGATCTCGCACTGGATGTTGGTGGCGTCGGATGAGGCGACCGCGGGTTCGGTCATCAAGAAGGCCGAACGGATTTCGCCGTTCATCAGTGGGCGCAGCCATTGCTCTTTCTGCTCGCGCGTACCGTAGCGCTCGAACACCTCCATGTTGCCGGTGTCGGGCGCGGAGCAGTTGAACACTTCCGACGCGAAGCCGACACGGCCCATGATTTCCGCGAGCGGCGCGTATTCGAGATTGGTGAGTGTCTCGCCTTCGAACTGGAAGGTGTCGTCCACCTTGGGGTGGCCGCTCGACGGCGGCATGAAGAAATTCCACAGGCCTTCCTTCTTGGCCTTCACCT
>CADEDT010000032.1 GCA_902826145.1 uncultured Caulobacteraceae bacterium | reverse complement strand
GTCGTCTTGCCCTGCCCGTTCGGCCCGATGATCACGATGCGGTCGTCGTGGTCCAAGCGCAGCGACACGCGCTTCAGCACCGGCTTGCCTTCGACGTAGCCGAGATCGGCCTCGTCCAGCACGACGAGTGGCGACGCCAACTCAACCGGATTGTCGAACTGAAACGGGACCGTCCGCTCTTCCAGAGGTACGGCGATATCCTGCATCTTTTCGAGCTGTTTGATCCGGCTCTGCGCCTGCGCTGCCTTTGACGCCTTCGCACGGAAGCGATCGATGAATTTCTGCAAGTGCGCCTTTTGCGCATCCTGCTTGGCCTTCATCCCGACCGCGAGCGCCATGCGCTCGGCCTTCTTCTTCAGATACGCATCGTACCCGCCGACGAAGACTTCGAGCTTCTTATCGTCCAGCGCCAGAATATGCGTCACCGAGCGGTTCAGCATTTCGCGATCGTGGCTGACGCAAACGACCGTGTGCGGATAGTCGCGCAGATACTCCTCAAGCCACGCCGCGCCTTCGAGATCGAGATAGTTCGTCGGCTCGTCGAGGATCAAAAGATCAGGCGCCGAGAACAACACGCCGGCTAGAGCCGCGCGCATACGCCAGCCCCCGGAAAACTCGCGCGCCGGCCGCCGCAAGTCTTCTTGCTCAAAGCCCAGGCCAACCATGATGGCGCTCGCACGCGCTTCGCCCGAATAGCCGTCGATCTCCGCCAGCCGCATGTGAATGTCGGCAATGCGCTGAGGGTCTTCCGCCGTCTCCGCCTCTTTCAGCAGCGACGTCATCTCCTCATCCGCCGCCATCACCAGCTCTAAGAGCGGCGTGTCCACCTGCGGCGCTTCCTGCGCCACGAACCCCATCCGCGCGCCCCGCCGGATGCGGATCGACGCGTTCGCCTTACCCACCTCGTCGCGGATCAACGTCAGCAGCGTCGACTTGCCCGTGCCGTTGCGCCCGACAAGGCCGACCTTCCAGCCCTCGGCGATGAACGCGTTCGCATTCTCAAACAACGGCCGCGGGCCGAAGCGAAAGGTGAGGTCCGAGATTTCGAGCATGGGAGCGGCGGGTTAGACCCTCCCCGCGCCCCCGACGCAAGCGCTGGGACGCAATGTAGCATCGCGTTAACGCTGCGCCGCGACGCGAGCGCGCCTATATCGGGTGTGTCACGGAGGGGCCTCGCCCATGAACGCGACTACACGCCCGCGCGTCGTCATTATCGGCGCAGGTTTCGGCGGCCTTGCCGCCGCGAAGGCGCTGAAGAACGCGCCCGTCGACGTCACCATCATCGATCGCCGCAACCACCACCTGTTCCAGCCGCTGCTCTACCAAGTGGCCACCGCCGGCCTCGCGCCGAACCAGATCGCAACGCCCATCCGCGCCATCGTCCGCAATCAGAAGAACGCGACCGTGGAACTCGGCACCGTCGAGGCGATCGACATAAGCAAACGCGAAGTCATCCTCGGCGATCGCCGCGTGGGCTATGATTATCTCATCATCGCCACCGGCGCGCGCCATGCCTATTTCTGCCACGACGATTGGGAGCGCTTCGCGCCCGGCCTGAAAACTCTCGAAGACGCCACCGAGCAGCGCAAACGCATACTGCTTGCGTTCGAGCGCGCCGAACTCGAACCTGATGCTGCCGAACGCGCCGCGCTTACAACCTTCGTCGTCATCGGAGGCGGGCCGACTGGAGTTGAGACCGCCGGCGCCATCGCCGAACTCGCCAAGAAGGCGCTCGCGCGCGACTACCGCCGCATCGATCCAAAATCGGCGCGCATCATTCTGCCCGAAGCCGCACCGCGCATACTCACGAGCTTCCCCGAAAATCTCTCGGACAACGCCAAGCATTCGCTGGAAAAGCTCGGTGTCGAGATCCGCCTCGGCAAAGCCGTCACCCATGTCGACGAAAACGGCGCCACGTTGGGCGACGAGCACATCGCTTCGCGTACCGTGATCTGGGCCGCCGGCGTACAAAGCTCGCCCGCCGCGCGTTGGCTCAACATTTCCGCTGACCGCGCCGGCCGCGCCATCATTGCCGGCGATCTTCGCGCGCCCGGCCACGACAACATCTTCGTCATCGGCGATTGCGCCGCCGTGAACGACGCCGGCGGCAAGCCGCTTCCGGGCGTCGCGCCCGTCGCCAAGCAACAAGGCGCCTACGTCGCGCGCGTGATCAAAGCTGCACTCGAAGGCAACCCGCTCACGGAGCCATTCGCCTATGTCGACTACGGCAATCTCGCCACCGTCGGCCGCAAAGCTGCGGTCGCGGATTTCCGCGGCTTCCGTCTCACCGGCTTCATCGGCTGGCTCGTCTGGTGCGCGGCGCACATCTACTATCTGATCGGTTTCAAGAACCGCATCGCCGTCGCGCTCGATTGGACGTGGTCTTACCTCACCTTCGAACGCGGCGCCCGCCTGATAACCGGTGACATCGAAGACAGCGCGCTCACAAAGACGGCGAAGTGCGACGCCGCTTAGAGACAACGGCGCAACGCTTCTCGCATTGCGAGTCCCAACTCAGTGTCCGAAACACTAAAGGCCACTATCACCGGCTCATGACCCGAGTTGCGACCGGTTTCGAATCCTTCGAAGGCACCGCCGCGCCGATTTCGCGTGGGCTCAAAAGTCACTCGATCTGCCTCCCATTCCACACTGAGGTTCTTCATGCCGGCATACAATGACCGGCTGGACGAGAGTCCGAACGCTTGCGCAAGGTGCGCGGTGTAGTCCGATCGTTGCAATTGAGCGGTCATCCATGCGCTGGGCATTGGCCTGCTACGTAACAGACCTGCCCTCACTAACGCCCCAAGCACCTCATCCGGAGCTTCCGCCGAAATCCGCTCGTTGAACGTGTCCCAATCCGATATTCGACCAGCGTTGAGCATCGCATGCGCGATAACCAAAATGCTCCCGCCTCGCAGCTTGACCTCCGCGCTACCAAAATTCGTCGCCATTACCGCGCGTACTCCACCTGCAAAATCACGTTCCGCTGCGCGGCGTATTGCTCGGCGGCGGCGATCTGGAGTGCCTGCCCAGGCAACGTTTCACCGGCCGGAAATAGGATGTGCAGTCGTCTCTCCCGCAAGCGGCCACCAACTATTTCGAAACCATCGAGTCTGCTCTCCCGGAAAGCGGCGACGCGATCAATATAAGACGCAATCGTGTTGTACACGGCATTTCGGTCTCCACGAGAATAACTTGGTAGCGCCAAGTCCAGTGTCTTGTTGCTGATTGCGACGTCGCGCTCATCATTCACCTGATCAAACACCCGAAATGTTCTTGGAGTGCGCAGTAGCCCCGTGCGTTGGGAATCGAACACCTCCCACGCCTCGCCTCGAATCTCGATGCTCGGCTCATCCCAAATTCTCAACGCTCCGGCCCTAACATTCAGCGGCTCCGCGCCAAATTGCGAGAGTGCGCGTTGGGCTAAGCCCCGCTCGGCGGCTTCTCGCAACCCTGCGTTCGTCAACCGCGTAGCGCCAACACTGGTGCCGCCCGCCAACAGAATCTCCGTTGCCGTCGCTTGATCTTCGGAGAGCCCAAGACCTCGCAATGCAGTGTGCAGGTTTGTTTGCTGTGGGTTGCCAGTTAAAAGAGCACGCCAGCCCGTCGTGAAATTGTCGTAGCCATTAGTGACCATCCAGGCGCTCATTGCGGCGACAGCCACACCGACACCGGTTTCGCTAGTCGCTACGCCTGCGCCCACGCCCACTACACCGGCAACCATTTCACCGCCGCCCCCGAGCATTTGCAGCGCGCCCAAAGTACGATTGATCGCCCCTCTGTTTCGCTCGATGAACTGCTGCACCTCGCGCTTTTGTGCGCGCATTGCGACGTCGAGACCTTCAAGGTCTCGCGCCGAGAGGAAACCACGACTGTCAGTAAGCTCCTTGGCGCCGCCCGCGGACACGACGGGCACACGCACCCACTCGCCACCGTCAGGACGCCCTTTAGGTGCACGCGGTTGAGCAGGATTGAAGTTCGCCTTTGCTTCGCGCCTATGCGCTTTTTCCCGGTAATCGCTGGCGGCGTGAAGCAGCACCCCTAACAAGTCTCGTTGATTCATGTGCGCCATTGTAGGGCTGCACGAAATCGGTCGGATTGGAACTAACCAATCCCCTATCTCGCCCTGACCATCGGTCTGCTGCGAGCAAACGTGACGCCGCCTAAAGCGCGACTTCCCTTGCCTCCGCATACGCCGGTGCGCCAAGCTCGCGCGGGGCAAAGTTATGATCGAACTCAAGCGCGGTGGCGGCGATCAATTCTTCATCTGGTTCATGGTCGGCATGTGCGCGTTCCTCGTGCTCATGCTCGCCTTCGCCGGCTGGGCGATCATGAGCGACGGCGAAGACCTCGGCGCACTCCTGATTATCTGGGCGCTGCCGTTCGTCGCGCTCACCTACTACGTCTACCGAGAAGCCGTCGCGCGCTCGTTCACACGCATCGCCATCAACTGGCAGACGCTCGAACTTCGCCTCCCAGCGCAACGCAGCTACGTGCCGCAAGAAAAGCTTGAAACTTCGCTGCCGTTATCATCGATCCAAGCAGTCGAAAGCCGCGCGGAGTCCTTCCGCGCGCTCGGCAACACTGTGTTGCAATATGCCTACGCACTCGTTCTCGACGATGGCCGCCGCATTGTTCTGGGCGCCGACCGGCGCTTCATCTCGCCGTACTATCAGAACGCCGCCGGCGTCATTTCGAACAACATCAAGTCGCCCATTCGCGACCTCGGCCTGGTCGACGGCAATCCAGGCTTCCTGCTCTTCACCGGACAATCAGTCCCCGCGTGGGATGCTGCGCCCGTCCCCCCAACCACGATGCAGAAGCGCTTCAAGGATGAAGCCGCGGCTTGGCGGTGGGTGTCGATCATTGTAGGCGCCGCATTGGCGATCGGTATGTTGGCGCGCGCGTTTAATTAGGCGTGCGCGTCCAGCCTTTTGTCGCCATGCAAGCGTCGTACGCCGTGCCGTGATTGGAGAGCGTCTCCGCCTGGCATTCCTGCACGGCGCTATCGAATGATTGTGCGCCACTGCCTGTCCAGCCGCCATTGTCGCCAACGCTGGCGCACGCCGTGGCCAACGCCGCAAGCAAAAGAGAAGCGATAAGTCTGCGCATGTCGAACGTCCCGTTACGTAACCCTGATGCGCTGTGTTATCATGGGAACTTGGCCGATTTTGCGCCGTTTCCCTCCGCCATGTTCGACTGCACCGACATCTCCACCGCCGACCCCGAAATCGCACAACACGAAGTTTCGGAAGATGGCGTCACCTGGCGCCCGTACAATCCTCAGCGCGACAACAGCGAACTGCTTCACACGCGCATCGTCTTCGCCGACCCGCAGAACGAGTAGGAACTAGCGCGCGCGTCGCGCCGTTCGCTTCCCACACACGAAGGGACGCGAACATGCCGAGTGACAGCGAAATCAAAGCCAAATTCTGGAAGCATCTGAAGTCCGACATGACGATCATGCTCGGCGTCGAGGGCTCTGGCGAAGCGCAGCCGATGACGGCCCAACTCGACGGCGACGCAGAGAGCGGCCCGATCTGGTTCTTCACGTCGAAAGATACCGATCTCGTCGCGCAAATCGGCTCATCCGCGCCAGGCGTCGCCTACTTCGCCTCGAAAGGGCACGATCTGTTTGCCGGCGTCACGGGCGAGCTCTCACTCTCGAATGATCGCGCCGTGATCGATCGCCTCTGGAGTCCGTTCATTGCCGCGTGGTTCAAAGGCGGCAAAGAGGATCCGAAGCTTCAGCTCATTCGCTTCGACGCGCAGCAGGCGCATATCTGGCTGAACGAGAACAGCCTCTTCTCCGGCGTGAAGCTGCTGCTCGGCAGCGATCCGAAGAAGGACTACAAAGACAAAGTCGCGGACGTACCGCTGAACTAGAAGCGCATACCGAAGCGAAGTCCAAGGTCGTTCGAGCCTTGGTTTGGCTGCGCCAAGTTTGCGTTGGAAATGTGCGAGAACGTCGCCGTCAGCGAATAGGTCTCGTTGAAGCGATAGCCAACGCCAAAGCCGCTGCGGATCAGCCAATAGCTGCCGTGCGACTTCCACTCGGCGTCTTCAGGGCGCGCCCGCACATCGATGGCGCCATCGTGATATGCAATGCCAACGGTGCCTTCGATGTAGATGGCGTCACTATCTGAGGCCAAGCCGTCGACGATCGTCTTCTGCGCCAGGATCCCGGCGTAGGCCATGTTTGTGTAGCCTTCGCTATTCACCTGCAGACCGAACACCGCGCGCGGCGAGCCGACCCAGGAGAGAGCGCCTATGGGCGAGGTGAGAAGCTCGACTCCAACGTCGTAGCCGTCCTCCTTGTTATCGCCGCCACCAAACGAGGTGTCGTGCTCCAGCACGCCCACGCGGACCTCATCGAGAAACCGGAACTCGTCCGCCTGCGCGGTCCCAGCGCAGCACGCCGCGGCCGCGACCATCGTCGCGCCAGCCAGAAGCGCTGTGAGTTGTTTGCTCATGTGATCCCCGCGGGCGGTCCCCTCGCTCCGGGTCCCGATTCGCGGCTCAAGCTACCGGAGAATTAGGCCCCGTCCAGCACACGCCTGCGCCGGGCGCCGCCTTGCCTGCCCGCCCCTGACTATGCCAAATCTGCCCGTCGAGGGATTTCACAGGGCGAAGCCCGTTCGTGGGGGAATACCATGAAGTTCAATCTGAGCATTCTGGCGCTTGCGGTCGTTCCGATGTTGCTGATGGCCACACCCGCGGAAGCACGCCGAGGTCAGGACGCGGTGAACGTGTTCCCGGTCGGCGCCGTCCGCGATAATCCAGAATTCACAAGCCAAATCAGTGGCGTGCGCTTCTATTTCGTTGGCGAACGGACGCCGGGCATCCAGCGCCGCATCCAGAACAACGTCACCACGTCGCAGCGCGCCCGCAAGAGCGGCCGCTCCGCCGATTGGGCCTGTGAGCGCGCCCTTATGAACTCGATGATCCGCCTCGGTGAGGCGGCCCAGAACTCAGGCGCCAACGCCGTCATCAACATCCGCTCGAACTGGGACAACCGCCCCTACGCGAACGGCCGGGAATACGAGTGCGCCATCGGCCGCATGATGGCCGGCGTCGCGCTCAAGGGCGACATCGTCAACCTCCGCTAAAAATCACGGTCTCCGCGCATGCGCTTGTGCGCGGTCATCCCGAGCTATCGTCATGTGTCGGCGCTACCAGCGCTGACACATGAGCTTCGGGCTCACGTCGAATCGATCATCATCGTCGACGACGGCAACGCCGAGCCAGAGCGCGCTGCGCTCGAAGCATTGCGCTCTCCCGGCATTGAGGTGCTGCGCCTCGAGCAAAACTCCGGCAAGGGCGCGGCCATGATCACCGGTTTTCGCCGCGCGATCGAGCTAGGTTTCACGCACGCGCTGCAGATCGACGCTGATGGCCAACACGATGTCGCCGACGTGCCGAAGTTCACCAAGGCCGCGCGCGAAAACCCAAAAGCGCTGATCTGCGGCCAGGCCGTCTACGACGAGAGCGTGCCGAAATCCCGCAAAATTGGCCGGTATGTCACGCATTTCTGGGTCTGGATAGAAACCGCGTCGTTCGACATCTACGACTCGATGTGCGGCTTCCGCCTCTACCCGCTCGCCCTCGTCGAGCGCGTGATCAAGCACAACAGCATCGGCGCGCGCATGGACTTCGACACCGAGATGGCGGTGCACATGCATTGGCGCGGCGCACCCATC
Organism: uncultured Caulobacteraceae bacterium; assembly: GCA_902826145.1. Classification (GTDB taxonomy): domain Bacteria; phylum Pseudomonadota; class Alphaproteobacteria; order Caulobacterales; family Aquidulcibacteraceae; genus Vitreimonas. The sequence continues at coordinate 18,353 of CADEDT010000032.1, read as the reverse complement.
GTCAACATCCCGACGAAGGTCATCTACCCGCCGGGCAACGTCTCCAACTTCGAAATGCTGGCCGACAACGTCCGCATCTCGCTGATGCACACGCGCCTTTTCTTGCAATCACCGTTTCGCTTGCTCTGGAAGATCGTCGCCTACCGCTGATCCCAAACCAAAGTGAACGCGAAGTCGCGCTCGATCACTTGATGCAGCATCGCCATGCCACCGACGCGCTGCAGGGGCTCCACTGACGCCGCTACCTCACGCAGCAAATCCTTTGCGGGCCAATTGCCGAACGCCTTGAAGTACGCCTCCCAGAACGTGAAGACGCGATAGCCGCCGTCCGCGTTCGCCACCGGCGCGCCGAGATGCTCCGCGACCTTCTCGATCGGCCGATCTGGCGCCCGGAACTCGACGTCGATGCCCACGAGCCCCGCTTTCGCCACAGCGACTGCAACGAGGTCCCGGCTGTGTGATTTGGACGACGGCCCCTCCGCGAGGCCCGTTCGCTGACGCAGCGCAGCCAGCAAATCCGCCGCTTCAGCGCTCTGCAGCGCATGCGCCACGCGTGCTCCACGCGCCGCGCCAGGCACGAGACGCAGCTCGTACACTAGGCCATTCGGCTGGGGCGCTTGGATCATGGATTTTGTTTATATACAGTGCTCTCGCTGCGGGAGAGGGCTTTGGGGAAGTCGCTCGAACTTGAGGTGCTGCAATGGGCAGCCGTGGTCTCGACCGAGACTGCGGAGGACTTTGGCGCGGCTGAACCCGCGACTGTCATTCCCGCCTCTCAGCGCCGCCGCCTGCCCAGCTTTTCCCGCGATGTTTTGCGCGTCGCGCTACCGCTGCTACGCGACAAGCCGCGCTGCACGGTGGTGCTCTCAAGCCCCCACGGCGACCTCACCAGCACAGTCACGCTGCTCACCGACATCGCTAAGCGCGAAGTGCTCTCGCCCTCGCTCTTCGGCCTCTCGGTCCACAACGCGCCGACGGGCGCCCTGAGCCTGATGATCGAACAGCCGGGCGATCAGATTTCGCTGGCCGGCGCCCAAGCATCATTCGCCGCTGGCCTCACCGAGGTTTATGCGCGCCTCGCAACACAAGGTGCTGAGTCAATCCTGCTCATCCACGCGGACGAACGCGTGCCAGAGGTCTATTCCGACCTTGAGGACAACAGCCCGCCGAGCGTGATCGTGGCGATAATGTTGAAGCGCGCCGAAGGTGCGGCAGATAACGCAATCGGCGTTACCGCTGGCCGCGCCGGCGCCGCGGATGTCGTTACCGCGCTGCGCGCCGGGCAAACGCGCCTTCGTTTCGCGCCGCCAAAACCGAAGGCGCTCGCCGCATGATGGCCGCGCTCGATCGCTTCTGGCGGCTCATCGTCACCGCCGTCTCCTTCGCCACTTTCGGCCTCGGCGGGCTTTTCATCGCGCTCGTCGTCTTCCCGCTGATCAACCTCTTCATCCGCGATCGCGCCAAGCGCACCGAATTCGCGCAGGCCACGGTTCACCGCATCTGGCGCTTCTATGTGAGGTTCATGGCCGCGATCGGCACGCTGACCTACGAGGTCCACGGCGCCGAGCTGCTGCGCGCCGACCGCGGCACGCTGGTCATCGCCAACCACCCTTCGCTGCTCGACATCGTCTTCATCATGTCGCTGATGGAGCACACCCAATGCGTGGTGAAATCGGGTGTCTGGAATAACCCGTTCATGCGCGGCGTCGTCACCGCCGCCAACTACATCCCCAATACGGGTGATCCCGAGAAGCTCCTGGATGATTGCGTCGAGGCGCTCCAGGCGGGCTCCAACTTGGTGATCTTCCCAGAGGGCTCGCGGACGCCACGGGGCGGTAAACGCAAGATCCAGCGGGGCTTCGCTCACATAGCCATGCGCTCAAAGGCGCCACTCCGGCTGGTCACTGTCAGCTGTGACCCCCCAACCCTGTTGAAGGGGGAACCTTGGTACAGTATCCCCCCCCGGCGGCCGCATTGGGTGATCAGAGTGCATGAGCACATCGAAATCGAGCCGGATACGGCAGAACCCGCAATCGCGGTACGGCGCCTTTGCGCCCGGGTGGAACGCCGCATAGAGGAATCATTGGCCGCATGACGACCACAACCGCCGCCGACATGAAGGCGCTCATCATCGACGTTCTGAACCTTGAAGATGTGAAGCCGGAAGATATCTCCTCGGACGAGGAGCTTTTCGGCAATTCCGGCTTGGCGCTGGATTCGATCGACGCTCTGGAGATTGGCGTCGCCCTTCAAAAACGCTACGGAATCAAGATCGATTCCGAAGACAAACGGCTGCGCAGCCATTTCCAGACGATCAACGCCCTCGTGGCCTTCGTCGCGCAGCACGAAAAACAGGCTCAGTGAGGCAGGCAATGGACCGCAAAGCCATCTTCACACAGATCGCGGACTACCTTTCGTCCGCCTTCGACGTTCCGCGTGATCTGATCACACCGGAGGCCGATCTCGTCGATAAGCTCAATCTCGACTCGATCGACGCCATCGATCTGATGGTGCGCCTGCAAGAAATCACGGGCCGCAAGGTGTCGCCCGAGGACTTCAAGTCAGTGCGCACGATCGACGACGTGTTGAACCTCGCTCAGAAGATGCATGCGCAAAGTTGACGCCTCAGTCGTCCTCTTTGCGGCCGTCTCAATCCTCTATCCCTTGCTGGCGTCGTTCGCGGTCCGCGCGTTCGGCCCATGGTGGGTGCTGCTCGCGCTGTTCGCGCTTCTAGGTCTGCGCAGCGCGCTTGGCCTGCAGAGCAAAGTGCCGGGCGGACTGACGTACGGCCTTCTCTTCGTAGCCGGCGCGCTCGGTCTCGTGGCTCTCTACGATAGCCACCTCTCGGTACGGCTCTATCCAGCATTCATGAACATCGCGATGCTGATCGCGTTCGCGCAGACTTTGATCAAGCCGCCCAGCATGATCGAGCGCTTCGCGCGCTTGGTTGAACCGAACCTTCCCGAACGCGGCGTGCGCTACACCCGCGCCGTGACGTGGACCTGGTGCATCTTCTTCGGCGTCAACGCGACCATCGCCGCCTACACCGCCGCCTTCTCAAGCTGGGAAGTCTGGACGATCTACAATGGTGTGATTTCCTACATCGGCATGGGCGCAATCTTCGCGCTCGAATTCCTGATCCGCCCCTTCTTCCGCAACGCGCCCGGAACGCCGCAATGATTGGCTTCCTGGAGACGATGCTACGCGCTGACGCGGCGCAGAAACTGTTCAAACGCGGCGACACCTGGGTGTCTGCTGGCGACGTGCGCTCACTGGCGCTCCGCGCTCTGCCACGGGTTCAACAAGCGCAATCCGAGATATTCCTTCACACCACCTCGCTCTCGCGCTTCACCGCAGGCCTCCTCGCAGCCGCCGCCGCGAACAAGAGCGTCGCGCTGCCGGCGCATGCCCAGACGAGCTACCTCACCGAACTCGGCTGCCCGGAAGGCGCGCTTTTCAACGACGAGGCCTTCGAGCGCGGCGATGCCAAAGGCGAACTGACAATCAAGCAGCACGACCCGTTGCTTGTACTTTTCACCTCTGGTTCAACCGACAAACCAAAGCGCGTCGAGAAGAACTTCTCGCGCCTTGAGATCGAAGCGCGCGCGCTAGAAGCGCAATGGGGCCAGCGCGCTAGCCATGTCATCGCGACCGTCTCGCACCAACACATTTACGGCATGCTCTTCCGCCTGGCGTGGCCAGTGCTCTCCGGCCGTACCGCTGACGACACCGCCGCCACCTATTGGGAAGACCTCGAAGGCCGCATGGAGGGCGCAACGTTGGCGTCGAGCCCCGCACACCTCACGCGCCTCGCGCCGCGCACTGACCTGTACCGCCCGGCGCCCACGCTCATCTTCTCTTCCGGCCAACTCCTTCCAGCGCCCGACGCGGCCGCCTGCATCGACGCCTTCGGCAAGTCGGTGATCGAAGTGTTCGGCTCCACCGAAACCGGCGGTATCGCCTGGCGCGAACAGACCACGCCGAACTCCGCGTGGACGCCGTTTCCGATCGTCTCCGTCACCAGGGGCGAAGACCGCGCCCTCGTAGTCCGCTCGCCTTACCTGCAGGACGACGCACCGCTCCTCACCGGCGACGTGGCCGAGATTGCGGAAGACGGCACATTCCGCCTGCTCCCGCGCGGCGATCGCGTCGCCAAGATCGACGGCAAGCGCGTCTCGCTCACCCGCGTCGAGGCCGGGCTTGCCGCGCTGCCCGAAATCACCGCCGCCGCGGCGCTGACACTGCCGGAACGCCGCGATGCACTCGCCGCCGTTGTCGCGCTCACCGCTGAGGGCCGAAAGCAGCTCGACGCCCTTGGCGCATTCCGCTTCTCGCGCCATTTGCGTACAAGTCTGGCCGCCACGCTTGAGCCGCCCGAGCGGCCGAAGCACTGGCGCTTCGTCGACGCGATCCCGGCCGACAGCCAGGGCAAACGCATTCTCTCAACGCTGCGAGGATTGTTCTCAGCGATGTCGGACCCGCTCGAACCTCTGAAGATGGACATCCGCAAGCACACGGATACCGAAGCGGAGATCGCCTTTACGCTGCCGGAAGAGCTCGTCTTCTTCAGAGGCCACTTCCCCGGCCGCGCCATCCTGCCCGGCGTTGCGCAGACGCACATGGCCGTGCTGATCGCGCAAAAGCTCTGGGGCGAATGGCCGTCAGACTCGAACCTACAGAAGCTCAAGTTCAAGCGCGTGTTGCTACCAGGCGACGCCGTGGTGTTGCGGCTGAAGCGCGATCCGGCAATCGGCCGGCTGACCTTCGCTTACGGCTTCCGCGATATCGACGCTTCACAAGGCGAAATCGGGGGCTTCACGCCGCCCGCTTAAACACCAGCGACGTGTTGATCCCACCGAACGCAAAATTGTTCGACACGAAGTACTCCGCGTCGATGTTGCGTCCCTTACCGCCGATATAGTCGAGGTCGGCGCAGCGCGGATCCTTCTCACGGAAGTTCGCGATCGGCGCGACCCAACCGCTGCGCAGCATCTCAACACCAAGCCAAGCTTCGATGCCGCCGCAGGCGCCAAGCGCATGGCCGAAGTGCCCCTTCAGCGTATGGAACGGTATCTTGTCCCCATAGGTCGCGTTGCTCGCCTGGCTTTCCACAACGTCGCCCGCGACCGTCGCGGTGCCGTGGCCACTAATGAAACCCACGGCGTTCTTATCAATGCCCGCGCTCTTCAACGCCGCGCGCATCATCAGCGCCTGCGTCTCGGCTTCGGGATGCGAGATGTGCGCGCCATCGGCGTTGGTGGCGTAGCCAACAACTTCCGCCAGCGGCTTCGCGCCACGCGCCTTCGCGTGCTCGAGCTCTTCCAAAATCAGGAAGCCCGCGCCCTCACCAACCACCATGCCGTCACGCGTCGCGTCGAAAGGCCGGCACGCGCGCTCGGGCTGCTCGTTTGCCGCCGCGCTCGTCGCGTACAAGCGATCGAATACCATCGACATGCTCGGGCAGAATTCTTCCGCGCCGCCGACGATCATGATGTCCGCGCGATTGTCCTGAATGGTCTCGTAGCCATAGCCGACGCCCTGCGAGCCCGACGTGCAGGCCGACGACGTGGTGATCACCCGGCCCGTGACTCCGAACACCACACTCAGGTTCACCGCGCCCGTGTGCGCCATCATCCGGATGTACGAAGTCGAGTTGAAGCCGCCGGCTTTGCCGGTGGAGAGGAAATGATGAAACTCGTTGATCGGCTGCGTCGAGCCAAACGATGAGCCGCACGAAATGCCCGTGCGCCCGCCCTTCACAACAGGATCATCCGTCAGCCCAGCGCTCGCGAGAGCGCGCTCGGCCGCGTCCACCGCCAGCACCGCGACGCGGCCCATCGAGCGCATCTTCTGCCGCGGGTAGAAGCCTTCGTGTTTGAACCAATCCGCTGGCGCGCCGACTTTGCACGTGAGGTCGGTCAAGCGGTCCCATTCGGGGATGTATTTCGTGCCGGTCTCGCCATCCTTCATACGGCGTTCGATCTCGGCATAGTCTTTGCCGAGCGCGGTAATGCCCGCCATACCGGTTACGACGACCCGCCGCGTCAAATCAGACCCCCGTTCACGCCAATCACCTGGCGCGTAATATAGGCAGCTTCCGGCTGGAAAAGGAACGCCACGGTAGCAGCCACCTCTTCAACGGTGCCCATGCGTTGCATTGGGATCGCTTCGATAATCTGCTCCGGCATGTCGACAGCCATGGCCGTCTCGATCAGCCCGGGCGCGACACAGTTCACGGTAATCTTCCGCTTGGCCAATTCTACCGCCAGCGCCTTCGCCGCGCCGATCAAACCGGCCTTCGAGGCGCTGTAGTTCACCTGCCCGCGATTGCCCATCACGCCTGAGACCGAAGCGATCGCTACGATCCGCCCGCCGTCCTTCAGCCGGATCATCGGCATCGTGAGCGGGTGCAGCACGTTGTAGAAGCCATCGAGATTGGTGCGCAGCACGTCGTCCCAGCCCGCATCGTCAATCGCCGGAAACGCGTTGTCGCGCGTCACACCCGCCGACAGGACCACGCCCCAAAAGCCGCCGCCCTTGATCCGCTCTTCGAGCGCCGAGCGCACCGCCGCGCGATCGCGGACGTCGAAACCAAGCACGTCGGCCTTGCCGCCGACGTCGGTGATTTCCTTCGCCGTCGCCTCGGCGCCGGCCCGGTCGCCGCCATAGTGCACCGTGATCGGAAAGCCCATCGCGGCGAGACGCAACGCCACGCCCTTGCCGATGCCCTTGCTCGACCCGGTCACAAGCACCGGACGCTTCGCGTTCTCGTTCATAGCTGCGCCTGCAAAAACGCCTCGGCATCATCCGTGACGAAAACATTGACCGTGGCGCTCGCGAGGACCTCGCTTTGCGCATCGAAAATCTTGCAGTTGAAAGACGACATGCCCACCAGCGAAACGGTTTCGGTCGTCACAGTCTCGCCGTCGAAAAAGAACGGCCGCGCGACTTCGTACTTCCGGCATCCGAGCAGAAATCCGATCACTGGCCCTTCGCCGCGGGCGCGCCGCTTCCAGCCGTCGAAGGCGCTGATGGTCTGCGCCATCAGCTCAAAGCCGACATATGAAGGCACGCCGCGGCCGGCTTGGAAGAATACGTTGTCGGCGCGAATAGTCGTTTCGCTGCGCATCATCTCGCCCTCGACAGCGAGGATGCGATCGAGCAGCAGCAATTCATCCTTATGCTTCACCAACTCGCCGACGGGTGGAAACGCGCTCATTCGCTCGCCAATACCAAAGCCGCGTTGTTGCCGCCAAACGCGTAGCTCGCACTCAGGATGCGCTTCAGCGTTCCGGTTTCGCCCGCTTGCGCCAAACGGATCGGCGGCAGTCCTGGATCGCGCTGCCCATCCCACACATGCGGCGGCAGCTGCCCGCGCTCCATCGCCAGCAAACACAGAGCCGCTTGCACCGCACCCGCCGCACCCAGCGTGTGACCCGTCAGCGGCTTCGTCGAGGCGCACGGCACGTTTTCGCCCAGCAACCGATCAACCACATGCGCTTCCATCTGATCGTTCAGCGGCGTCGCGGTGCCGTGTAGGTGGACGAAATCAATCGACTCCGCCTTCTCACCAGCCATCGCAAACGCCGCGCGCATCGCCGCCTCTGCGCCTTTGCCTTCCGGATCGGGCGCCGACATGTGGTGCCCATCGACGCTCTCGCCGAACCCGGCAATGCGGAAACGCGTCGGCTCCTTCGTCAGCACGAACAGCGCCGCGCCCTCGCCCAGATTGAGGCCATCGCGATTGGCGCTCATCGGATTGCACGGCTTGTCCGACAACGAGTCCAACGCGGCAAAACCATTCAGCGTTAGCTCGCAAAGCGAATCCACGCCGCCGCATACGACGGCATCACAGAGATCAGCCTCGATCAGCCGCACGCCAGCCGCCAGGGCACGCGCGCCCGACGTGCACGCGGTCGAGACAACATAGTACGGACCCTCGGTACCGAAGAGGCGTGCCGCGAAGCGCGCCGTGTCACCGAGTTGCTGGCGCTCCAATGAAAAGCCCGGCGTCCAGCGGCCGCTGGCGAGCTTCTCCTTCATGGCCTCGCCGCCTTCGCCGATCCCGGCGGTCGACGTGCCAATGATCGCACCGACACGACCGGCGCCGTATTTCGCTTTGACCGCATCGATCGCGCCGGCGATCGGCGTGTAGCAATGTTCGACAATGCGGTTGGTGCGCGTTTGCGCCGGATCGCCAGCGATCTCGCGCATGCGTCCCACTGGCACGGCGCGTCCGCTGGTCAGTTCAGCCGTCTCGCTCACCACACGTGGCGCGGCCGCGAATAGATTCGTGGCAACCGTGGCGTTGTCGCCGCCAAGCGCACACGCCACGGAGAAGTCCGAAATGTAGACGCTCATCTCTGCGTGCCGGTCGGCGCGCCCTCACTGCCGATAATCTCGGCGCTCGCCGCAACTTGCGTGACCACTGGGGGCGCCGCTTCGGCGATCGCGGGTGGCGGCGCGGCTTCGGCAGGCGGTTCTGCGGCTGGCGCCGCTTCGCTTGGCGCCGGCTCCTCAACCGCCACGGCCGGTTGAGCTTCTTCTTCTTGCCGCGTCATCGCCACCTCGTAGCCGATGGCTTCGTTGCGGACGACGAAACGCGTCGGATCGGCGGGATCAGGACCAACCGTCAGAATAACCTCATCGCCACGGCGTATGGTGCGTGTGCCATTCTCGGCGACGTCCATCGTCACGCCTTCTGGCAGCGTCCCAGCTACCGCGGCTTCCGGCCAAACGGTGATGAAGATGTCAGCGAGAATGTTCTCGACCGGCAAACTATCCGGCACGAACGGCGCGCGATCCTCATGCACGCCCGTCGCGTCCCACACGATCGTGGAGAGCCGCGGACCCGCAGGCATCATTAGCACCATTTCGGTGCGCTCTGGCCCGAGCACCAGCACGGCCTCGAACGCCATGCGGCGGTCGCCGAATTGCGCGCGGCCAGTTTGAATGATCGTGCGCTCTTCGGGGTAACCAGGCGGCGTCGGCAACACCAAAGTCAGATCGTCAGCGATCTCCGCGCGCAACCCATCCGGCTTCGCGGCAGCGTTCTTGTCGCCGCTGAACGGCAGCCAGCTCGGCGTCCAAGCATCAGGAAGCAGCGCGCATCCCGAAGCGAGCGCAGCTAGCGGCAGGGCTAGGTAGACGCGCACCATTTTTCCACCGTCTTCATCGTACGCTTCGGCGACTTCACGAACATGTTGTCACGATCCCAAGCGTAGCCGGCCAACACCGATGTCAGCTGGCGCGTGATGTCGTTCATTTCCTTCGGCCGCCCAAAGATGATCGTTTGCAGAGCGCCCGAGTACCAAGCATCGACGCATTCGCGGAATGTGTCGATGCCGACGTAGAGCTCCTTGGAGAACTCGTTCTCCCAATCCACCGGCTCGCCCTTGAATTTGCGGTCGATCAGCTCGGTCGCGAGGTGCGCGGACTTGAACGCGATGGTGACGCCCGACGAGAACACAGGATCGAGGAATTCCGCGGCGTTGCCCAGCAGCGCGAAGCTCGGCCCGTGCAGGCTCTTCACGTTGCAGGCATAGCCGATGATCGTCGCTGCCGGGCGATAGACCTCGGCGTTCTCCAGAACCTTGGCCTTATACGGCACGGACTTGATCAGATTCCAAAGCCGCTCGTGATCGGTCGCCCCGGCCTTCTCGATCGACTCCTGCGAACCGACGACGCCGATCGACGAGATGCCATCCTTCAGCGGGATCAGCCAGAACCAGATGTCGCGTTCTTCCGGATGGATCGAAACCAGGATCTTGTTGCGATCGAACGTCGGCTCGGTGATGTGATCGACGACTTGCCCGAACACGGCGCGGCGCGTTGGGAAATCCGACGGCGTTTCGAGCTTGCACATTTTGCTGAGCGTGCGGCCAAAGCCGCTGGCGTCGAGCGCAAAGCGCGCCTCGATCTTGCGCTCATTGCCGGACTCTTCGCGCACCGTGACGATCGCGCCGTTGTCATCGCTCTCGAACGCGATCACTTCTTGGCCGAACGAAACCTTCGCACCCTTCTTCGCCGCCGCCTTCGCAAGCAGATCGTCGAAGTCAGCGCGCATCACTTGGAACGTCGTCGAAGGGCCAGGGGCGCTCTTGTCGGGGAAATAAATCGCCGTGGTCTCGCCGTCCAAATGGAACGCGGCCCCGTCTTTGAACTGGAAGCCGTGCGCAGCGACGTCTTCCAACATTCCAGCGTGATCGAGCAGCTCGATCGATTGCGCCAGCAAGCTTTCGCCAATCGAAAAGCGCGGGAAGTGCGTGCGCTCGATCATCTCGACGCTGTAGCCCTTTCGGGCCAGCAGGCCGGCGGCGACCGAGCCGGCAGGCCCAGCCCCGATGATCACCACGTCAGTTTTAGTTGTCTGCACGCGCCTCTCTCCCCCGGAAGCGGATTGGTACGAACGAAATCAGGTACGCCGCTGTCACCCCTGCTGCGACCACGATTCCAAAGCTGGCAACCGGGTATGTCCCGCTCAACCCCATCATCCCCATCGATAGGATTGTCGTCAGCGCAGCCAAAAAGACCACCAATTCCTTCGCTTGTCCGTCCGTTTCCGCAGCCTCAAACAGAAATACTGAGTGGTCTATGCCCGTGCCGATGACCACGAACAATGCCGCCACCGAGAAAAAGGACAGCGGTACGCCCAGCGCAGCTGGGACCGCCAGGCCCAGCAGCACGCCTGCCGCCGGGGCCGCCAGAACGACCAAGGCGCGCCAAGTGCGGTAAAGCGTAAGCACGATCAGCATGCAGACCAGGAAGGCCGCCCCGACCGCCCAGCCTGCCAGCCCGCGGAAGGACGCGAACGCCTGTGAATACCGGGCCGCCGGATCGACGATCAGCGCGTTCTCGCCAGCCTGACCCTGCTCCGCCGCCACGGGCCCAAGCGGCGCGACCAGATAGTGTGCGTTGTTGGCTTGGCCCTCGAGATTGGCGATCAACGGCGGCAGCTCCGGCGCCTCTACAACCTCGAATGGGTTCGGCGCAGCCACGCCGAGCTCCTCGGCCCGCGCCGTCAGGTGTGGCTCATAAAGCTCACGGCGCAGCACGGCTTCGTTCTCCGCGCGCCGCGCAGCCGACGGATCGAATCTACTGACCGCCAGCACATCACGAGCCGCCGCGTCCGGCCACGCCGCCAGCGCCGCCTCCTCCCGCTGCCGCGCCTCCTGCGCATCCGCACCGTACGACAGCAGGAAGCTCGGCGACGAACTGAAGCCGACAGCTTCGCGCACCCGCTCTTCTTCGGCGGCCAACGCCTCCGAGCGCGGTTGGAATTGGCGCACATCGTCCAGCACGCCGAAGCGCACAACGCCTAGCCCAACGATGCTCAGCACCAGCAGCCCCGCCACCGCGCCGTGCCAGGCCTGCCAGCGATACGCGAGGAACGGCTTCTCCAACATGTCCCACCACGCGCGCAGCTTGTCGCCATTGCGCGCGCGCAGATCCATCAGCGGCAGCAACGTCACCGTGAACCACCAGGCCGTCAGGATACCCGCGACTGAAAACACCGCGACCTGATTGAAGATCTCAACCCCGAACGCGCCGAGGCTGGCGAAACCCAAAGCCGTGGCCAACGCACATACGGCCAACGGCCGCGAGACCCGCTTCACTCGCTCCGCCGCCGGCGCCCAATTGGTCTGCGGCCCCGTCGCCAAATAGTGCAGCGCATAGTCAGAGGTGACGCCGATCAGCGCCGAGCCGAACACGAACACCAGCACGTGCACGCTCGGAAACACCAAGAGGGCCGCTGCTAATGATCCCGCAGCGCCTGCGGCGGTCACGGCCAACGTGCCCACAATCGCCTGCGGCCTTCGGAAACACACGAACAACAGCGCCAGGATCGCGATCCCCGAAACGCCGCCAATCAAACCGATTTCATTGCGCGCTTGCTTCGCGCCATCTTCGGCAAAGAACACCGCGCCCGCCCGCGCAACCTGCATATCCGGCCAGCGCCCGCGCCATGCATTGAACGCCGAGACAACCTTGTCCTGCACATCGAGCCGAAACGCCGACGCATCGAGCGCGCCGGAGATCAACACCGCGTCGCCCGCCCTTCCGCTCGCCGGGGCCAAGCATTGGCTTAGCTGCAACGTCAGCAGAAACGGATCGCGCACCAGCATGTCGCCGGAGATCGGCGCAACCGGGTTGTAGAGCATCGCTTGCGCTTGATTGAGCGTCGCTTGCGTATCGAAGCGCGACGGGTCGGTGGCGCACATCAGCGCGTTGCGGTTAGCATAGAGCCAGCGCCCAATCCCCTCGCCACCAGCGGCATCCGTAGAAAACCCGACCTCGCCGAGCGCGCGCTGCAAATCTGTCGCAGCTTCATCAACGCGCATCGGGTCTTCGCCCGACACCAGCAGCGTCACGCGCCGTGACGCCACATCGCCAGCATCGCGGATCGCCGCGCGGATTAGCGGCTCAAGCGCGTTCTGTGGCAGCAGGCTCTGAATGTCGGTGTCGAACGCGTTGCCGTTCTGCGTGCGCACGCCAATGACCGCGCACGCCACGATACACCAGATCGCACAGAGAATGGCCCCCCAGCCGCGCACCAGCGTTTATCTGCTGATCGGGCCGAGGTTGATTTCCATCCGGTCGCCGTTGGCCTGCTGCACTTCGACTTCCGCCACGCGCTCGCAGCCGGCGACATCGATGTGCGTCAACGCGCGCGCCATGCCCGCCGCGCGCGGCGTTAGGCGAATGTTCCAATCACCATTGGCCCGCGCGGGGCGCTGGGTGATCGTGTAGTGCTGCTGAAGCGCGTCGAAATTGCCGACCAGCATGTCGAACAAGCCAGCACTTCCAAGCAACGCATCGCCGCCGCCGCCGTTCACGCGCTGCGGCGTGCCGCCATCGATCGATTGCGTGATCCCGCTCGGCGTAATCGTCGTCAGCGCATTCACCGGCGTGGTGACATGCCAATCAACACGCTGCGCGGCGATCGTCGCCTGGCCACGCGAAATCAACGGGCGCGTGATGCCATTGAGGTGGCGCGTCTGCGTGAACGGCATCGAGCCGTACTCAGCGCGGATGTTGTTGGGATCGATGCAGGCCGCGTTGGCGGGCGCCGCGATCAAGAACGTCGCTACAAGTACGGCGCCAACTTTTCTTGCAAGATCGGCGGCGCGACCCACAGCATTTCGGTTGTGCCGATTTTCACCGCCACCTGCGATGAGCTCGCGCGCATCACCCGCTCGCCGGTTGCGACTTCCACGATCGAATACGTGATACGCAGTGCGTTTTCCCATTCGACAATCCCCGCGGTGATCTTAACCGGGTGGTCCAATTTCATCGGTCGCGCATAACGCATGCGCATTTCGATGAAGGGCCACGCGTAGCCGGACTCGATCATCTCCTCGTAGTTGTAACCGATCTTCTTCATCACAGCCACGCGCCCGAGTTCAAGGTACTTGGGGTAGTTGCCGTGCCAGACGATGTTCATCGGATCTAGATCGTAGAATTGCGGCGTCGCTTCGGCGGAAGCGCTCACAATTGCCTTCATTCCGCCCGCTCCCGGTCATCCGACCAGTCGAGCCGCCATTCCCGGCGCGAAATCGTCGCCGTCAGCTCGTTGAACAGTTTGTCGAGCGGCGCATCCTCTTCAATCAGAGGCACATGTTGCATGAGGGCGGCGATGCCTGGACCCAGCATGGACTTGTTGATCTCTTTCGAGCGCTCACGCAGACGGAGCGCTTGGCTGCACGCTAGCAGATGCGCGGCGGCGACTTGCTCGGTCAGCTCCAGCACACGCAGCGCATCACGCGCCGCGATCGTACCCATCGAGACCTTGTCTTGGTTGTGGCACTCGGTCGAGCGCGAGAACACGCTCGCCGGCATCGTGTTCTTCAGCGCTTCCGCTGTCCAAGCCGACACTGCGATCTGCACGGCCTTGAGGCCGTGATTGATCGCCGCGCGCACGCCCGTCGCGCCCGAAAGGTTTGACGGCAGGCCATTATTGAAGCGCGTATCCACGAGAAGCGCGAATTGGCGATCCATCAGGTCGGCGAGGTTCGCGACCATGTTCTTCAAGCTGTCCATCGCGAACGCGATGTGGCCGCCATAGAAGTGGCCGCCGTGCAGCACATCGCCCGTATCGGGATCAAACAGCGGATTGTCGTTCGAGCTGTTGATCTCGGTTTCAATGAGAGTCTTCAGCGTCGGCAGCATGTCTTCGAGCACACCGGCGACGTGCGGCGTGCAACGGATCGAGTAGCGATCCTGCAGACGCGTCGGCGCATGCAGCTTGGCGAACAGCGCGAGATCCTCAGCGATGCGCGCCGCCACGCGGCCCTGCCCCGGATGCGGCTTCGCTTGCGAAAGTCGCGGATCGAAATGTTTCGGATTGCCCAAGAGACCAATCGACGCCATCGCAGTCATGCGCGACGTCAAACGGCTCAAGCCTTCAGCGCGCACGTAAGCGATCACGGCAAGGCCGGTCATCACCGCGGTGCCGTTCATCACCGCGAGGCCTTCCTTCGGCCGCAGCTTGATCGGCTTCAGGCCTGCTTCGGCGAACGCCGCCTCGGACATCATCTTGCGGCCGCGATAGAGAACCTCGCGTTCGCCCGCCAATGCGCCGGCAATATAGCTCAGCGGCGTGAGGTCGCCGCTCGCGCCAACAGAACCTTCAGCTGGGATCAGCGGCAGGATGTCCTGACGCAGCATCTCGCCGAGCAATGTCGCAAGCTCAACAGAAACACCCGACCATCCGCGCAGCAGCGCGACGAGACGCACAGCCATCACGGCGCGCGTTTCGATCGGCGTCAGAATGCGGCCAGTGCCGCAGCCGTGAAAGCGTGTGAGGTGGAGCGGCAGCTCGGCCACCAGCTCCGGCGGCACGTTCGTCGTGCAGCTATCGCCGTAGCCCGTGGTGACGCCATAAATCTCGCCGTCGCGCGCCAGCGCGTTGTCGACGTGCTGCGCCGACCTGCGCACGCGCGTCAAAGCTTCCTCGCTGATGCGCGCTTCCGCCCGGCCCATGGCGATGCGCCAGACCTCGTCGATCGTCAGATCGCGCGCGCCCAATTCGATCGCCAGACCCGGCGCGCCTAGTTTGAGTGTGTCCGCCACTTACCCAGCCTTAGTCCCCGTCCTGGGGCCAGTAATCATAAAAATTGAACCATTGGTAGGGCGCCGCCAGCACTATGGCCTCTAGAGCGGCAGCGTAGAGCTGCACCAACCCCTGTAGTGCGGCTTCGCGGTTACGGCGGGGGAGAGCTATGCCGTCCGACATAGCCGAGACCGAAACCCGGTGGCGGCCATTCTGTTTGATGCAGAAAAGCGTGTAGATCGGGCACCGGAGAGCCGCAGCCAGCACGAACGGCCCCTGCGGGAATTCTGTCGGCCCACCCAGGAAGTTGGCGGTGATCGACCGGTCGGACTGCTTTACGGGCATGCGATCGCCCATGATCACGACCCACTCGCCGCGCTCGATCGCCGCCGAAAGCGCCATCGCCGTCTCGATGCTGAACTCGCCCGCCTGCACCAGCGAGACTTGGCTCTGCGGCGCGAAGCGTTTGATCAGCGCGTTGTAGTGCGGCGCCTGCGCGGAATGGATGACGATGGTGAGCCTGCGCTTCTGATAGCGCGTCGCCATTGCGCGAACGATTTCCGTTGCGCCGATATGCGCCGAGAGGATGAGCGAACCACGCTTATCGTTACGCATCGCTTCGAAATTCGCGCCTTCGATCGCGTCGATGTCGACGCGATCGAGCCGCCCCGTCCACGCGCCAAAGCGATCGACGAGCGACTCTCCGAACGCAAAGAAGTGCTTCAGCCCGTGCCAATGGTTCGGCGTGTCGACGCGTGCCTGCATGCGCCAGACGCGGCGCAGATACTTGAGCGACGCGCGCCGCTGCTTGGCCCCGGCAAAGTAGAAATACGTTATCACCGGCGCGAGCACGATCAGGCACACCGTGCGCCCCAGCACACGGTAGACAAAACCCATCAGCGCGGGGCCCCAAAAGCTCCCGCGTTCAGAGGCTTCCGCCCAATGCTTGCTGTCTTCCGCAGCTGTCGCCACGCCAGTCCTTCTCCCGAGGGCATAAATGCCCTGACATCGCTCATTTCACAAACGCCCAACTGCCGTTCCGGCCGAGGGACCTGCCGGTTGACGCTCCTGGGGCGCGCGCCCTATATCGCGCCTCCCACTGGACGGGCCCGTAGCTCAGCTGGGAGAGCGCTGCGTTCGCAATGCAGAGGTCAGGAGTTCGATCCTCCTCGGGTCCACCATTACCCTCCCGTCCACGTCACACCTGGCGCCGACATAAGCTGGACGAATCTGTCCGCTGCGGGCTATCCCCGGCCCCATGATCCCTATCCTGTTCGAGGTGATCCGCGCGCTCCTGGGCCTGATCCAGATCGTCCTGATCGTCTATGTCGTGATCTCCTGGCTCTACGCTTTCGACATCATCGACCGCCGCAACCAGCTCGTCCGGACCGTCTGGGAATTCTGCTCCCGGCTGACGGACCCGCTGCTCCGGCCGCTACGCCGCTTGATCCCGCCCATCGCCGGCGTCGACCTCTCGGTCCTCATCCTGTTGTTGGTGATCTGGCTGCTGCAAAACGAAGTGAGCTACTGGATCGAGGGCATGCTGCTCGGCCAACGGACACTGCTCAACTGAGCCGGCTGCACGAGGACAAGCCATGACCGGACGCAGCATCGACGGCAAAGCCATCGCGGCTAACGTCCGCGCCAGCGTCGCGGCGGCGGTGAAGGAGCTTCCGGGCCAGCCTGCGCTCGCCGTCGTGCTTGTCGGCGACGATCCGGCGTCTCAGGTTTACGTCGCCTCCAAAGGCAAGGCGACCGTCGAAGCCGGCATGCGCAGCGTCGAGATCAAGCTGCCGAAGGAAACAACCCAGGAGGACCTGATCGCCCGCGTCGACGCGCTCTCGCGCGATCCGGAGATCGACGGCATCCTCGTTCAGCTGCCGCTACCCAAGCACATCAGCGAACCCGCCGTACTCGCAGCACTCGACCCGCTGAAAGACGTCGACGGCCTCACCGAGCTGAGCGCCGGCAAGCTCGTACTCGGCAAACCGGGCCTTCGCCCCTGCACGCCTGTCGGGTGCGTGATCCTTGCAAAAACCGAGCGCCCCGATCTCACCGGCGCCAATGTCGTCGTCATCGGCCGCTCCATTCTCGTCGGCAAACCGGCGGCTTTGCTCTTCCTCGAACAAAACGCCAGCGTCACCATCGCCCACTCGAAAACCCGCGATCTCAAAATGGTCTGCCGCGGCGCCGACATCCTCGTCGCCGCCGTGGGACGCCCCGAAATGGTGCGCGGCGATTGGGTGCGTCCGGGGGCAATCGTCATCGATGTCGGCACTAATCGCGTGCCCGCGCCGGAGAAAGGCGAAGGCAAAACTAAACTTGTCGGCGATGTCGCCTACGCCGAAGCGATCGAAGTCGCCGCCGCCGTCAGCCCCTCGCCCGGCGGCGTCGGCCCGATGACAATCGCGTGCCTCTTGCGCAATACCGTGCTAGCCGCCTGCGTGCGCCGTGGCTGGAATATTCCGTCAGCGCTGGGCTAAGCTTCCTCCAACTGGGAGGACAACATGCGCGCACTCATCGCCGCCGCTTTGCTTTTCGCCACGGCTACGCCCGCCTACGCGCAGCCTGAGACGATCGAGACGCTCATCGCCTGCCCGGTCGAAGAACAGCACCAATTCCCACGCAACACCGTCGGTGTGATCTGGACGCTGCGCGATTCCAACGACAATTCCGAGCACATGATCACCTTCACCCAGGGCGGCCCGTTGCTCGATCCCGCAGGCTACGCGGCAGCACCACCCACCGCCGTCACTGGCTGGCAGCCAACCTTCGCTGCGCTTCGCGAGGCCGCCATCAACCGCCGCCGCGTTTCAGTGCAGCATGTCGGCGAAGCCATCTTCAATGTGACCGTGCTCTGGACGCAGGCCTGCTAAGGCAACGCGATGATCTTCTGGGTTCTGTGCGTCGCAGGTTGGATCGCGCTCTGGTTTCGTCCCGATTGGCGGGTGCTTGCGATCTTCGCGGCGATCGTCGCGCTTCCAGGCGCGATCTTCACGTTGATCTACGCACTTCAGCAGGGCGTCGGCATCCGCAGCGGCGTTGTCACCAACATGGGCGGCTATTTGCTGACCTCGCTTGCCTATTTCGGCATCCCAGGCGCTGCGGTCGTGGTGCTGCGGCGCTTCATCGTGCCCGCTCGTAAGGACGAGCCCGCGCGTCCAAGCTGAACGGCCACCGCTCCATGCCACATTTTGCGTCGCGCCAGGGTAAGACTGTGCGCGAAGCATCCCGAGGCGGCGAATTGCGACCCTCGGCGCTTGTGCGCCCCTAACCACGTCGTTAGCTTCCCGGCCCACAA
>CADEDT010000031.1 GCA_902826145.1 uncultured Caulobacteraceae bacterium | reverse complement strand
CGGCTCATCGCCAATGCGGAACTTGAAGTCCTGCGGCGGAAATTCGAATTCGAAGACGGTAGACTTCTTGTCAGCCCACGGCGGCGTCGCGCTCCGCGTCAACGCTCCGATGCATTCTGCATCGTTGATGAGCTCTTCTTCAGTCATCTCAGCGCGCGCGAACTGCGCCCACCACGCGGGCTTCGCTTCCCGGCGATGAAACTCCAAGAGGTGCGCAAGCAACTGGCGCCAGGATCGATCTTCCACGTCACACGCGAGAAGTTGACGGCTGAGCGATTCAGTTTTCGCGTCCGCCTCAGCGCGCTTTGCTTGCTTCTGAGGCGTGTCCGGCGCAACGCCACTGTCGGTTCGCCAGATCGCGTCGCTCGGACGCTGGCTGATCAGCCAATCGCGGCACTTCAGCGTGGAGAAGCAATCCTGTTCATTGTACGCACGGATTTCCTCCAAGATGGCCTCATCGCCAAGCCTACGCCAACGCTCGTACATGACGATGCTGTCGCCTGCGGTGGTGACCTCGCCCGCGCGTGCGGTGTCGATGTAGTATTTCTCGATGTTCTTTAAGGAGTAGCGCGGCTCACCGACCTGTACGGCTTCGCGGACGACCTGAAACAGGTCGACCAGCTTGCCGCCGCGCAGAAGATCGTCGACCTCCTTTTCTCGCGTGCCATGGTACATGGCGAGACGCTTCAGCGCAGTCTCTTCATACGATGCGTAATGATAGACGTGCGCGCCGGGATGGCTTGTAAGTTGCGCCATCAACGCGTCCATCAGCGCCTCGAACGCCTTCTTCTCCGCCTCTCGATCATGCGCCCAGAACGGCGAAAACACCTGCTCGCCATTCTCGATCCGCAGAATCCCGAACAGATATTCAAGCCCACCTTCGAAGAGTGGATCGCCTTCAATGTCGAAGAACACGTCGCCGGCATCCGGCGCCGGGAGCCGATTGAACCCGCGACCGGGCGCCAAGGCCAATCTCACGATTTCTGCGTCGCCGTTAGCGCGCCGCGCATTTTGCAGACGTGCTTGAGTCATCAGCCGACCCAAGACCTCCGGACGTATGTCAACGGACAAGTCAGCGCTCGCGCCGGCCAAACCCGCCATGGAGGTGACGCCGGCGGCGACTAGCCTTGCCCGCTGCGCCTTGCTGATGTTGGCCACTAAGGAAAGATGATCGACGGCGTCCCAATTCGCTTCGCATTGGGTCAGCCATCGACAAAATCGGCAGTGACCGCAGGGATCGGGCGTAGCGATCGGCGGCGGCGCGACGGCGAAGGCCTCGAAGCGCCGACGGGCGAACGCGTAGTATGCGGTCACGTCGGCGGTGCGGACGATTGCGCTGCCGCCGCCGCCGAGCGCCACGTGCAGCTGCGGCGGAGCCACGCCTTGAATCGATTTGAGCAGATCCGCGTATACGCACAGCTGCAGCAGATGTTTGGGCTTTGCCTGCCGAGCGAGTTTGGTGTCGGCAATATCGTAAGCAAAATCACCCAGCGCAGACGCGACGCCATCGCGGCGAAGCAAGAAATCCGAATAGCCGTGCCACGGAGGCGCCAGCAAGGCGCCTTGGTAGATCACGTCGGCGCCAGACTTCAGCGCCTCAACTGTCTGGCGCGCGCGCTGTTGTAGATCGTTCGATGACGCCACCTCAACGACATGGCGCCCCTCGCGGCGCAACGATTCCAAGTACGCGGTTTCGTGCTCGATCCCTTTTTGCTGGAGCAGGACGGCGTAGTCATCGTCCGGCGGCAGCGTCACCGGCTGAGTGAGCTGCCGAACGTCGAACAGCGTGGCGTGCTCGCATCCCATGTAGTTGACGAGGTCCGATGCCGAGTACAGGCGCGAGCCGCTATCGACGCGCATGATCCACTCCCACGTTAAGCGGCTGCGCGATCGTCGAACTCCGACAGAAGCGCGTCGCGAACAAGCTCTTCACCGGTTTGGAAATCATACACCATCACGATAACGCGTCCGTCCCAGACGAACCGATAGTGTTCAGCCTGCACCGTGCGTCCCAAAACATCGCCGTGAAACGCTGCCAGCGCGCGCATTTTGGGGTGATCGTTCGGAGTGAACAGAACGCCCTTGGCGCCGCCCTCATAGAGCTTGAGACCCAGCTCCCTTCGCTTCTCATGCGGCAGATTGGAGGGCTCGCCGCTCAAGTCGACAAAATCGCCGCTCACCGGCGTTTTGAACATGCGCATGTCGACGCCCATCGCGCGTTCATCTGTACGCGACAGGAAGAGTTCACGCCGACGCACCGCGCGCGCGAGCGCCGCGCGCTTGCAATCGACGACCTCAAGCACGCCGAAGGCTTCATTGAGCCACGTACTGCCTTCCGGGTTTGGATAGGCGAACGGTGCGTGATTCCAGTTTTGAACCTGCGGCGAGTTTTCCGTAGCGCCCCCCTTGCTCACCATCCATGATCGCTCTTTGAGCCGCGGATTGGTGAGATCTTCGATCTCCTTGGCGAGCACGCCGAGTTCGGGCGAACCAAGGCGGCGATAAACATCCACAGGCGGAAATCGCGAGGGAATGAGGCGATACCAATCGCCCGTGACCGTCTGCGTCTGAAACTCCATCAACCGCCCCGCTGTGCATCGACATAGCCGCGCACCCTCAGAATGTCGTTGAGCCGGCCATCCAACATCACCTCAAGAGCCGTTCGCCCGTTGAAGAACTTGTTGGGCCGCGAAATCCAACCTTCGGCGTCCGCCGCATCGGGAAACAGTATCTCCAGCGCTTTGTAGATGCCGAGCAGGTTCGACAAGCGCTCCATGGCGTCCTCTGGAATTTGACCGCCTTCTTTCTTCCATTTGAAATAGGTCGATCGCGCTGGACTCCCCAGAAGCGTCAATTGCTCATCGACGCTGAGCCCCCACCGATCGGCCAAGGCCAAGAACACTCCAAAATTCGTCGCTGCCCCATCCGGTGCCCCCTCCTCGCGGTGCGCATCCATGCTGTCTCCGTCTACTGGCGTGTAAAAGTCCATTTTTGGACTTGCATTGTGGTTTGAGTCCGAATAGATACTAAATCTAGAAACGGACTCGTTAGAGACAATAGTCCGTTCTTAGATGAAAAACAACGCTCCTTCGGGCCCGAAGTTCAGAAAGGACAGCAAATGCAAGTCGAAACGACCGCCACCCGCCCGGCTCTCGCCGCGCCCATTGTAGTTAATGACGTCCAGCACCAGGCCCCGGATGGGGTGGTCGACGGGCGCACCATCCTGCGGGTTGCCGGCTGCACGCCTCCCAGCGAGCACGTCTTGATCCAACTCACCGGGCCGGGCTCGCGCTCGATTGGTCTGGACGAACAGGTCGATGTGCGCCCTGCCGGTCAACGAAACTTTCGCGCCTTTAGGGCCGATCGCATTTTCACCTTCACCGTCGACGAGGTCGGTTACGAATGGGGCGACGGCGAAATTAGCGAACGCGACCTTCGCGTCATCGCCAACGTTCCGGAAAACAAGGCGCTCATCATCGAGCGCAAAAACGAGCCCGACGAAGAATTCGCGGAAGGCGCCTTGCTCGATCTCAAGGGGCGCGGCGCCGAACGCTTGGTGACGAAGAAGCGGTTTGTCATCGTGAGCTACGGCGATGACGAACAGCCATTCAAGCTGGAACCTCGCGATTACACCGGCGCTGAGCTTGCCGACATCTTCAAAATCCCGTGCGGCTATGTCGTCGACCTTATCGTCAACGGCAGCTTCCAGCTGATCCTCCCTGATCAGACGCTGCGCGCGAAAAACGGCATGCACTTCATCTCGCAGCCCGGCAAAGGCGCCTCGTCGTGAGGAATTGGGACGCCGAGCTGGCAGCGTTGAAGCGCCTTTGTCCAAAACTCGATCGCTGGAGCGAGGGAGGAAAGCTGCTCGTATTTCTTCCCGCGCTTCAGTTCAGCGCCAAGGGCAAATCCATCGTTCGCGATGCATTGTTGTGGCCGCACGACCGCGACGGATATCCAAGCCGCCTCTTTCTGTCCGAGCGCGCCCCCTCCCACAAAGACCTCAACTGGAACCAGAGCTTCAATCTGCAAGGTCGGGAATGGCATTCGTGGTCATGGAAGGACGTTCCCAACAACACGCCGCTGAGCGCCATCTTGGCGGGGCATTTGCGAGCTTTCCAATGAAGACAAGATTCAAAATTCCTGCGCGCCTGCTCGCCGACATGCGCGCAGATCTACACCGTCCACACGCTTTCGCGCACGAACGCGTCGGCTTCCTTAATGCCGGCGCCGCCTATGCGCGCGACGGCAGTCTGACGCTCTTTGCACGCGAATATCAGGCGGTCGCGGACGATGACTACGTCAATGATCCGAGCGTTGGTGCGCAGATCGGACCGAACGCCTTCGCCAGGGGTTTGCAACTCGCCTACACGCCGCGGTCCGCTCTCTTTCACGTGCACAGCCACGGCGG
Source organism: uncultured Caulobacteraceae bacterium (assembly GCA_902826145.1). Taxonomy (GTDB): domain Bacteria; phylum Pseudomonadota; class Alphaproteobacteria; order Caulobacterales; family Aquidulcibacteraceae; genus Vitreimonas. Next base: position 22,041 of record CADEDT010000031.1, on the reverse strand, counting down.
GCGAGGAATTCCCAGCTTCAGCGGCGTCGATCTGGCGAGTGGCGCGGAATTCGTCCCCGGTTTCTTCAACGCGATCGGCCGCTACCCGCACGGCCTTATCGTGCTCAGCAACAATTCGGCGACAGCCTTGATGTGGCGAAACATGAGCGAACGCGCGTACGTCGCGGAGTTCATCTCGGTCGGCGCACCGCAATTCAGTTTCGGAGCACGTTGATGACGACCCCCTATTCACGACAGAGCTTTCTCGGCGCCAATAGCCAAGCCAGGCTCAACGCCGCTCGCATCGCCATCATCGGCGCCTGCGGCGGCGGCTCGCACGTTGCCCAACAGGTCGGTCATATCGGCTTTGGCCAAATCATCGTGATCGACCCGCAGCGCATCGATCTGACCAACCTTCATCGCCTCGTCGGCGCGACGTTGGGGGACGTCAAGCGGCGCGCCTTCAAGGTCGACATCGCCAAACGGACCATCAAGCGCGTCAATCCCAAAGCCGACGTGATCGCGCTGAGGAGCTATTGGCAAAGCCAAAGCGCGCTCCTGATGGAATGCGACGTTATCATCGGGTGTTTGGATTCTGTCCGCGCGAAGAATGAACTCGAAGCATTCTGCCGCCGCTTCCTCATCCCCTACATTGACATCGGCATGGACGTGCATGGCTCTGCTGGTGAGCATCTCATCGCGGGCCAGGTCGTGCTGTCGATGCCGGATCGGCCCTGCCTTCAATGTCTAGGAATCATCACCGACGCCGATCTCGCCGCCGAGGCCGCCAAGTACGGCGCTGCCGGAGGCTTGCCGCAAGTCGTGTGGCCCAACGGCGTGCTCGCCTCGACCGCTGTTGGACTTGCCATGCAACTCGTCACGCCGTGGCACAAGAAGCCGTTGGATTCTGTCTATCTCCACTATGACGGCAATTCGGGGCAGATGGCGATGAGCCATCGCCACAAACTCGCTTGTGCCGCCGGCTGCCAGCACTACCCCGCCAACGAGCGCGGCGACCCGATGTTCGACATTCGCACGCCGGCGCCCGCCATCCGGAATGAGCTGCATCGCCATCCTGTCGCGAGATGGCTGCAAACTATGCGCGCCAAGGTGTCGACGGTCATGGCGCACGTTTCGCCTCGCAGGGGGACCCCAACATGAGCGTTTGCATCGCGCCTGAGCCGCACAACCCATCGCTTGTTTTGCAATTGCAACGATGGGTGTTCGAGGCGCGGCAACCGCGCACACTTGACCGACCGACTCAGTGTAAAAGGCGCCCTTCCTAAGAATTTCGGAAGGTCACGCGGCGCGCCGTACGCGCCGCGCAGCTTCCCAACCGCCCAACGATCGTACGAGCGAAAAATGTCAACGTTCAAATTCCTCCACGCGGCCGATCTTCATCTCGACAGCCCTCTCATGGGACTGCGTGATCGCGATGGCGATCTGGGCGAGCGTATCGGGCGCGCGTCCAAGGCGGCTTTCAGCAACCTGATCACGTTGGCGATCGACGAGCAGTGCAAGTTCGTTGTTCTCGCCGGCGACATCTTTGACGGCGACATTCGCAACTTTCAAAGCGGCCTGCAGTTCGCCAAGCAGATGCGGCGACTACAAGAGGCCGAAATACCGGTGTTCATCGCCCTCGGAAATCATGACGCCGAAAACAAGTTCATGGCGCGTCTGGATCTTGGCGACAACGTCCATCTCTTCGCCAGTCGAAAGCCAGAGACGATTCGCCTCGACGACATCGCCGTGGCGTTGCACGGCCAAAGCTTCCCGAAGCGCGATGTCACGGACAATATCGCACGCGACTACCCCGCGCCGTTGGCTGGATGTCTTAACATCGGTGTTCTGCACACCGCTTGCACCGGTCGCGCTGAGCATCACGCTCCTTACGCACCCTGCTCGCTCGAACAACTGGTCAACCATGGCTATGGCTATTGGGCGCTCGGCCACGTTCACAGGCACCAGATTCTTAACGCCAATCCGTGGGTGATCTATCCCGGCAATTTACAAGGGCGGAGCGCCAAGGAGACCGGTCCCAAAGGCGCCGTTCTGGTCGAGGTGCAGGACGGCATGGTTCGCTCCGCTGAGCATCGCACTCTCGACGTGGTGCGCTGGGAGGTCTTGGACGTCGATGTAACAGAGGTGAGCGAAGCGCAGGATGTGTCAGAAGCGCTGCGCGCAACGCTCGAAGCCGCCACGCTGCCACACGATCGCCTGGTGGCGCTTCGCCTCCGCCTTGTCGGTGAATGCAATATTCACAACGAACTTATCGCGCGCGCTGACGCGCTGGCGGAAGATATCGAAGCAACATTGGCCACGCGCTCTGGCGATATCTGGTTGGAGAAGCTTCTGATCGAAACAACGCGACCTGCGGCGCCCTCAACAATCGACCCATCCATCGCTGGCAAACTGACTGCTGCAATCTCTGAACTGCGCACTCTGCCGTGGTTCGATCAACTGGTTGAACAGCGTCTAGCTGAAATTCGCGCGAAAATGCCTGCAAGCGTTCGTCCAGAGCAGCTGATCGAAGAGTTGAGAGCTGGCGCTGGCGCGCGCGCCGCCGCCGTCGCCCTCTCGCTCATTTCCCAAACGCCGGAGGCGCCTGATGAGGCTGCTTGAACTTAGCCTTGAGCGCTACGGCGCCTTTGCCGCGCGCTCCATCACATTCGATGCGCACCGCGGCTTGGCCCTCGTCTTTGGCCCCAATGAGGTTGGAAAGAGCACGCTCCTGTCGGGCGTAACCGATTTTCTATACGGCATTCCCAACCACTCGCCGCACGGCGAACTCTTTGGCTATGACGCGATGCGTCTTAGCGCCTGTCTGCGTCTCGCCGATGGCAGTGAACTGAAATTGAAGCGGCGCAAGGGACGCAACAAGACGCTGTCCGACGAAAAAGGCACGCCGCACGATCAAGACATTCTTGGCCGGGCCCTTGGCGCCACCTCGCGCGAGCGCTTTCTCGAACTGTTCGGCCTCGATCACGCCACGCTGCGCGCGGGCGGCGAAGGCCTGCTTTCAGCTGATGGCGAACTTGGTCGCTTGATCGTCGAAGCTGGCGGCGGTTTGCGCGGCATGGTCACGCGGCTGGGCGACCTCGAAGTTTATGTTGATGGCCTGTTCGCGCCACGCAAGAGCGACAAGCGCGCCTTCTATCAAGCGCTGGGCAAGGTCGAAGCGGCCGATCGCACCGCCAAGGCTTCGGCGACCTCGAAAGACGCCTATATGGAAGCGCGAAGTTGTCACGCGGATGCGCAGGCCCTTTACAGGTCTCTCATCGACGAAGCACGCGGTCTAAGCAAACGCGGCTCCGAGCTCGAGCGCCTCGTGCGCGTGCAACCGCTGCTCGTCCAATTGACGCAAGCCGAAGTCGAACTTGCAGCCTTCGCCGATCTCGCCCATCTCCCAGCAGGCTTTCACACGCAATTGGATCGCGCACGCGCTGGACTCTGCACCGCTGAGCAGGAGCTGGAGCGCGCCGCCGCCGATGTTAGCCGCCTTGAAGCGCGGCGCAACGAGCTTTACGTCGACGACGCCTGGTCGCGGCAGCGCGATCGAATTATCGGCATCTCCGAAACCGCTATCGAGGTGCGCAAGGCGCGCCAAGGATTGATCAACCGCCGGCGCGATCTCTTGGAAATAGACGACAAGCTAGCCGCGCTTCGCGGAATGCTTGGATTGCCTGCGAGCTTCGATCTCGCAAAAATCGCTCCCAGCAATGCCCACCTGAAAAAGGTGCGCGATCTACACACGGAGGCGGTCAACCGCCGCGCTGACAGCGCTGCGACGGAAAAGGCAGCCGCCACGCTGGCGCGAGAATTGAGCGTGCTCAAAGAAACGATTGAAGTGGCGCGTGCCGCAGGGCGCGACCGGCCATTCGGCGTCGATGCCGCCGACCTCGCGGCCTTGCCGCAAGCCCAATCAGCGGCAACCACGCAAGGCAAGCGTTTGTCGAAAGACGCCGACGAACTCGAGCAAGCCATCGGCCGGCTCGGCTTCCGCGACCTTGAGCATATGCGGTCGATCGCGTTTCCGGACGTAGAAACACTTCGTGGTGAGATCGAAGCACGCCAGCGACTAGCCCGCGATTGTGAAGCCTCCACCGCGCGCACTGAAGAAGCGCGCGCATCCGGCGCCGCCGCGCGCGCAGCAGCGCTTCGGCTTGCAGCGGGCGCAACCGTCGCCTCGCCCGAAGCGATTGGCGAGGCGCGGGAGATCCGCGATCAGGCGCTTGCGCCACTGATCGCTTCGCACCGAGCGGGCCGGACCGACGCATCCAACGCGCGCCGGGAAGATGACATCGCGTCTCTCGTTGCCGCGAATGCCAACGCAGACGACCTGGCCGATCGCCGCACAGATGACGCCCAACGTGTCGCCGCCCTGCAGCAGCAGCACGAACGTGAGGAAGACGCACACATTGCCGAACGCGCCGCACAGGAAACGCTCACACGTTTGAAATCGCAGGCAGCCGAAAATGAGCACGCCTTTGCAGCGGCCTATCCCGACGCGACTTCGTTTGAGCTCGATCCCGGCAAGCTGCTTTCCATTGTCATCGAACGCACGCGTTTGATCGATCGCGCCAACGACCTCCAAGTGGGTCTCGCTGAAGCGGACGCGCGTCTTTCCGATCTGGAGCCGAAACGCCAGGCCCTTGCCATTGCGGAAACTCAGCTCGGGGCGGGCGCGCCGGGTCAGACCACTTTGGTGGAACGCGTAAAGACCGCCGTCGCAGCCATCAAAGCGCATGACACAGCGCATGCCACATTCCTGCGCGATGAACGCGACGCCGCGTCCAAGGAAGCGCAACGCACACACTTGCAGAAAACACTAGATGACTACGCGCGCGCTGAGGCAACTTGGTTGATATCATGGTCTGAAGCGGTCGCCTCTCTGGGCCTCAAGGGCGAGGTCAGCCTTGAAGACGCGGATCAAGTGACGAGCGAATGGGCAAGTGCGCGGGGTGAACTCTCAACCGCCGCACAGACGCGCCTGCGCATCGAGCAAATTGAAGCCGACGCCGCGACCTTGGGCAAGGATGTGGCGGGTTGCGCCGCTGACCTCGGCATCGTGCCCGCGCCTGACCCTGTCGAAGCGGCAGCGGACCTCAAGCGCCGCTCGGATCAACATGAACAGCAATCCGCGGCGTTTGCCGAACTGACGCCGGAGCTGAGCGCCGCGAAAGAAGAAGTTTCCCGCGCCGAGCAAACGCGCGACGAGGCCCGCCGCGAGATGAGCACGCTCGACCAAAAACTGGGCGCGGCCGTGCATAGCGACTCCGGTGCGATCAGCGCCCGCCTCAACCAGCGTGACCAAATACGAGCGAGGATGCACCACTTACACGAACAGATCAGCATCGCGGGCGATCAGATCACACTGGCCGAGCTTCGTCGCGCCTGCGCGGACCGCGACATCGACTCTCTACGCGCGGACCAAAGCGCGCTCGATATGGAACGACACCACCATGACGAAGCCGTTAAAGCGGCAGTCGAGAACATGAAGGAGTTTGAAACGACGCTGCGCTCTTACGAAGACCCCTCCGAGGTCAACCAGGCGATCGCCGAGCGCGAGTGCGCGGCAAGCGACATGCATACCATCGTGGAGCGATGGGTAGAGACTATCGTCGCGCACGACCTATTGACCGAAGCGATTGCACGCGTGCGTGCCGAGCATCAGGATCCGCTCATTGCGCGCGCGGGCGCCCTGTTCGCGCTCACGACGAAGGGCGCTTTCGCTGGCATCGAAGCGGACGTCGACGCAAACGGCAAACCGGTCGTTATTGGACGTCGCGTCGACGGCAGCGCGGTCGGCGTGAGCAAGATGAGCGACGGTACGCGCGACCAGCTATTCCTCGCCTTCCGCCTGGCGAGCATTGAACAATACGGCAAGGAAGGCGAGCCAATCCCCTTCATCGCGGACGATATTCTAGTTCATTTTGACGACGCGCGGACGGTCGCAACATTGGAGCTGCTCGCGGAGTTCGCGAAGACCAATCAGGTCATCCTCTTCACCCACCACAAGGGCGTGCGTGATGCGGCTGCGACGTTGAACAGCGCCGCAGTTCAAATCATCGATCTCGACGAAGCCGTCCACAGCATCCACCAAGGCCAAGCGGCGTAGTAAACTTCTGTCCCGCGGAGCAAGGTCACCGTCGGGTCGCGACGTGTGCTCGCCGCGTCGAGCCGCTCGAACGCTGTCGCCCTCAAGTCCGGACTGTGCATCGCTTGTTATTGAGTTTGATGGGCGACAAGTCATGCCTTTGGTATGACTTTCTCCCAGGACAGCTCAACTACCACATGGCGGCGAGCGATAGAGAACTTCCGGCAAGGCCAGATGCCGACTGACCTATCGCCTTCCCCGCCGCGCTTAGAGGAGACGTCTGGACCATTCAGATCAGCAACCTGACTACGGGAACGACAGCGGAAGCCGAACGAACGCATTCGTCTCAAATCACCTCAAGCGCAATTGGCTCAAACCGCCTCGGGAAAACTCACTTCGTCGTCTCAAGCCTCCTCACGATCGAGGCCGCTGAGGCGACGCGATTGAGGCGAAGTCGTTACTTGCGCCACTGCACCTTACGCTGCGGGTGTCGTAAACCTCGAGCAATAAACAACTTTTCGAACTTCGGTTTTTTCTCGATCAATGTCATCAAATCTCGGTAGCGAAGTGTTCGGGCCTCCGGGCCCACCATCCTGTTGCCGGCATTCGTGGAGCCGTTGATGGACGCCGTGCTTCCATACCGCGCCATGGCCTACAACAATGGCTGGGCCAACCACCGCCTCCTTTCGGCGTGCGAACAGCTCTCACAGGCCAATTTTGCGGCGCCTCGAACCGGCTTCTTTCCGAGCCTGCGTGCAACGCTCAACCACATCTTGGTTGTTGATCGCTTTTACGTGGACGCGATGGAGGGTGGGACCTTGGGGCCAGCGGCATGGGCAAACCCTGAGCCCTGCGAAACGGCAGTCAGCCTAAGGTCTGCGCAGAGCGAAATGGACCGACGGCTAATTGCCTTCGTTGAGAGCATAGGCGCTCCCGATCTGAGCCGGATCATAAACATTCATCGGGTGGATCATATTCAGCATGAGCGGGCCGACCGGCTGCTGCTTCACCTGTTTCAGCATCAAATTCATCATCGCGGGCAGGCGCACGCGATGTTGAGCGGAACAGAGGTAGCGCCGCCGCAACTCGACGAATTCTTCTCCGCGGGGGAAGCACCGCTGCGCGCAGCCGAATTCGAGGAGTTAGGCTGGACGGAGAGCACGATCTGGGCGGCGCCACTTCCATCGCCCGGTTGAAGCGCTATCTTCTATGAGGCGGGACCACGGAGAGGCGCATGTTTTGGGTTTGGATCGGCATCACGGTTCTAGCGATCGTCGGACTCTCTGTTTTTGCTGGCAAGGCGCTGAGCAAACCCAAAGGACCGATTTCCCGCGAGCGGCAATCACAGATCACGGCGCTCAAGGCGTCCGGCGCCCTTGGACACCGCAAGTCCAATCGCAACTGATATGTCCGAAGTACAACGCGTCGAATTGCCGGCCGACAAGGTCGAACGCTATGCGGCGCTGCGAGCGGAGATCGGCGCAGTTATCGCCGGTGAACCCAATCGCACAGCGCGCTACGCGACGGCAGCTTCATTGCTCGCGCAAGCGTTTCCGGATCGGTTCTTCTGGACGGGCTTCTACGTGGTCGATGAGGCCAAACCGAACGAGCTTGTCGTCGGCCCCTACCAGGGCACGCTCGGCTGCCTCCGCATTCCGCTCGGCAAAGGGGTTTGTGGAGCGGCCGCTGCGAGGGGCAAAACGATTATCGTTCCCGACGTCCACGCTTTCCCGGGACACATCGCCTGCGATAGCCGCTCGAATTCCGAGATCGTGACGCCCGTCTTTGACAAAGCAGGTACGCTCGCCGCGGTACTCGATGTGGACTCGACGCAATTCGATGCGTTCGACGCAATCGACCAGGCCGGACTGGAAGCCATTTGCGGTGACTTACTCACCCTCGACTAGCGCCACGGGCGCCCGCCCTTGCTCCGAATCCCCAGCGCGATAGAAAGCGCCAAACAAAACGGGGCGAGATGTGAGCGACGCAAACACCGGCATGATCCTTTCCCAGATCGCGCAGCACGCGACGGAGGTGGCGGCGATCGCCAGCGCAAAGCTGCGCGGCTTCGGGCGCAAGAACGACGCGGACCAAGCGGCCGTCGATGCGATGCGCCGTTCGTTTCAGACGGCGCCCTTCTCCGGCAAAGTCGTCATCGGCGAAGGCGAGATCGACGAAGCGCCGATGCTCTATATCGGCGAAGAACTCGGCGCCGGCGGCATTCGCACGGACATCGCCGTCGATCCGCTTGAAGGCACCAAGCTCTGCGCATCTGATGCACCGAACGCGATGACGGTCGTCGCGCTCGCACCCGAGGGTGGGCTGCTGCATGCGCCGGATATGTACATGGACAAGCTCGCGATCGGCCCAGGCTATGCGCCAGGACTGATCGACCTTGACCTATCGCCAACAGAAAACGTCACGCGTCTCGCGAAAGCCAAGGGCGTGCCGGTGAGCGAGATTCGCGCCTGCCTGCTCGACCGCGATCGCCACAAGCACATCATCGAAGAATTGCGCGCTGCCGGCGCCGGCATCCGCCTCATCCCGGACGGCGACGTCGCCGGCGTGTTCTGGACGACGGAAACGGCACGCTCCGGCGTCGACATCTATTTCGGCTCTGGCGGCGCGCCGGAAGGCGTGCTCGCTGCGGCGGCCATCCGCTGCGCAGGCGGGCAAATGCAAGCGCGGCTGAAGCCGGAGAATGATCAGGAAGAGGCGCGCGCCCGCGCCATGGGCCGCGACGTGCATGCCAAGCTCACGCTCGACAACATGGTTCCGGGCAACGTTGTGTTCGCAGCATCAGGCGTGACGCACGGCTCCATGTTCGAAGGCGTTCACTTCGAACACGGCGCCGCGCACGTCGATACGCTGGTGTGGGATAGCTTCACCGGCCGCCGCAGCCGCGTCCGTTCGGTGTATCCGATCTAAGGTGAAGGCGCTGCGACTGGAGCGACTTCGTCAACGCTCGGCTCAGTCGCCTCTTCCTCGCCCTCGTCGACGATTTCCTGCGACGTCTCCCGCACCACAGCGGGCGACGCCGCACGGCGCGCAAAAGCGCTGAGGCCGGGTACGTTCACAGCGCCATCGTATACGTCGATCGCCGCCCCTTCGAACGACGCTCCAACCGGCTCAACGCGGCCACCGAGGCAATCTCCGAGGAAGTGCTCGAGCACGGCGAGGTACGACAATCTGTTCTGCGACCGCACCAGTTCACGGCCCTCATCTGGAAACACGAGATACGTTAGCGCGCCGCGCGAACGCACCGCTTGCGCGATCTGATCGCTCTCGGCGCGCGTCAAACGCGGATCGCGCAACCCCATCGCCAGTAGCAGCGGACTACGAATGCGTGCGGCATGAAACAGCGGCGAACGCTGGCGAAGAATGGTGCGTCCCGCCTCGACCCGCGCGTCCGCCACCCGCTGATAAAGCGCATCGCGCTGTGAGAGCGGCGACACATCGAGCATGGCGAAGAGATTGGCGGGACCAGCGAAACTCGCGCCGCAACGAAATTGGTTGGTGAACGTGAGCGCCGAGAGCGTCGCGTAGCCGCCGAAGCCATCGCCAACGACGGCCACGCGATCGGATTCAGCGATGCGCTGTTGGATCGCCCACTGAACGGCGTCGACCAAGTCCTGCTGAATGCGTCCGCCCCATTCGCGATTGCCGGCATTGAGGAAGCTCTTTCCAAGCCCTGCCGACCCTCGATAGTTCACGCTGAGCACCGCATAGCCGCGATTGGCGAGCCACTGATGCATGGCGTTGAAGCCGTAACTGTCGCGCTGCCATGGGCCATCGTGCGGCAGAAGCACGAGTGGCAGCGCCTGCTCCGGCCGGGCATCACCATCGACGTCGGTGCCGCCAGGAAGCGTGAGATACGAAACGAGATTGACGCCATCGCTCGCTTCGATCTCGACTGGCGTCATCGGCTGCAGCGGAGCTTGTTGCAGAGTCGGGCGATGCGAGAAAAGCGATGTGAGGCGACGGCCCGCCGGACCGGCGCGATCGAACAGGTAAGAGCGCGCCGAAATCGTCGGCCCTTGCTCCAGCACGATCCAACGCGTGTCGTCTGCGCTGCGCGAAACGACACTGAAATCACCTGAAAGCTGACGATCGAGGAAATCGAGATCCGCCTGGCTGTCGGGATCGAGCGCACGCCAATCGCGGCGCAAATACTCGGTCGCGAACGCTTCGGGCGCCCCGGTTGCGGAATCGATCCACGCGTCGACCACGTCGGCGCGCTCACTCTCACCGAGCACAATCCTCTCACCCGTCGCCGCATCGACGCGCACGAGTGCCGCGCGGTCGCTTTGGGCTTCACCCTCGCGGCTCGAGTCGAACATCAAGAAGGTCTGGCCGCTCGCCTCGAAGCCGATGAGCCGCGTCGACATCGCGTCTTCGAAGGCGATGTTGAACAAGGTCGAGTCGCGGCCGCGCGGTTCGAAAGCGATCACCTCCGCGCCACCGTCCGAGGTCGGCCGCACGCCGAGTCGAACATTGTTCTGACGATCCAGCAGGAAGCTCGCATAACCGCGCGGACCGACATTGCGCTGCAGGACCGTGCGTGCGCCGGTAGCGAGATCGATACGCACCACGTCGGGCCAAGCGCGGTCCCGTTCGTTCAATGTCACGACAACCGCGCCAGGATCAGACGCGCTGACGCTAAGTATCTCGGCGCGTGCGCCACCCGGCGTCAGCGCGCGCGGAGCACCGCCAGCCGTGTCGACGGCATAGAGCCGATAATTCTCGTCGCCGCGAGCGTCCTGAAGGTAGAGCAGCGTCGAACTATCGGCCGCCCACCGAAACGAAGAGACGCCGCGCACGCGGTCGTCCGTCACCGGGCGGGCTTCGTCCATGGCGTCAACGGAAAGCACCCAAAGGTTGGTCACCCCATCGCGCGGCGCCAGGAACGCGACCCTGTCGCCCCGGGGGGACAGCTGCCCGCCATGCCGGGCGGGCTCGCCGAACAGGTCGGCGCGAGTGATCAGGTCGGGGGCGGCCGCAGCAGGCACGGCTACCCGATCGCCCCGCCCGCAAGCGGCGACGGCCAGCAATAGCACTAGGGCTGCAGCCCCGGCCCAAAATCTGCTCGTTCTCGTCCCCACTCCAAAACCTTACCGGTCTGTCATCCACCCGCCAACTCGCATGGCTGACAAGGTGTTCACCTTTGCGGCACGGGTGCGGCGGCGGCTGTGACCGAGGGTCCGCCAAAGGTCGCATAGGGCGCTTTTGACACCCCGCTCGGCGCACCCTATTTCACTGCCGCTTTGGCAAAACCGACTCAACCTCCCGCCGCCACCGGCGCCCTCGTGCTCGCCGATGGCTCCATTTTCCTGGGCGAAGGCCTGGGCGCAACCGGCACGGCCGAGGGCGAGGTCTGCTTCAACACCTCTATGACGGGTTATCAGGAGATCCTGACAGACCCCTCTTACGCCGCCCAGATCGTGGCGTTCACCTTCCCGCACATCGGCAATGTCGGCACGAATAACGAAGACGTTGAAACGTCATCGCCCGCTGCCGCAGCTGCGGCGCGCGGCGCCGTCTTCCGCACGCGACCGACGCTGCCGTCGAATTGGCGCAGCGATGATGATCTCGATGCTTGGCTGAAAAAGCGCAACGTCATCGCGCTCGCAGGCTTAGACACGCGCGCGCTCACCAAGCGCATTCGCGAACGCGGCATGCCGAACGCGGTGATCGCGCACGCGCCCGATGGCAAGTTCGATCTTGAGAAACTGCACGCGCGCGCGAAAGCGTGGAGCGGACTCGACGGCCTCGATCTCGCGAAAGACGTGACGACGGCGCAGAGTTACGTCGTCAACGAGAAGCGCTGGCAGTGGCCGATCGGCGTGTCGGAGGTGCAGAAGCCGAAATTCACCGTCGTCGTCATGGACTACGGCGTGAAACGCAACATCCTGCGTGCGCTCGGCGATATCGGCGCAAAGACGATCGTGTTGCCCGCAACAGCCACCGCCGAAGAGGCGCTCGCGCACAAGCCAGACGGCATTCTGCTTTCAAACGGCCCAGGCGATCCGGCCGCGACCGGCAAATACGCAGCAGCGCAAATCAAGAAGCTCGTCGATAGCGGCTTGCCCGTGATGGGCGTGTGCCTTGGCCACCAAATGCTCGGCCTCGCCCTCGGTGCGAAGACACTGAAAATGCCGCAAGGCCATCACGGCGCGAACCATCCGGTGAAGGACAAAGACACCGGCAAGGTCGAGATCGTGTCGATGAACCACGGCTTCGCCATCGATCCGAAAACGCTGCCGAAGGGCGTGAAAGAAACCCACGTTTCTCTGTTCGACGGCTCCAATTGCGGCATCGAAGTCGAAGGCAAGCCAGTCTTCTCGGTGCAATATCACCCAGAAGCCTCACCCGGCCCGCAAGACAGCCACTACCTGTTCGAGCGCTTCGCGAAACTGATGGCGAAGAAAGCCAAGAGCGCGGCTTAGGCGCTTAGCGCTTACGCTGGGATACGCTTGAACGTCCGCCGCTGACGCGATTAGCCTAGCTTAAGCGGAGGGTGGAATGAGCAAGTATCGAGTTACGACCGACGGCGTCTTCCACAGCAACTACGGCAAGCTCGATCAAGGTGTCGACGGCAGCCTCTACCATCCAGGATCGCGTCGACGGATCGGACGCTTGGACAAGAATTCAAACACCGTGTTTGAGGACGAGTCCGAATACGATCCAATGGGTCTTGAAAGCAATCGCGCTGGTGAGGCGCTCGGCGAAAGTCTTGGTCAGGCTGTAGGTGGTCTGATTGCGACGGGAATTCCTGGACTGCTCGCAAAGATCGCGTTGGGTTTGAGCCCATTCATCGCAAGCCTAGTCCTTCTTGTCGTCGCCTATCCACCGCTGCTGGACATGGGGCTGCCCAATTGGCTCGCGGGCCTCGCCATTTCTCCGATCGCATTCGTCGGCGCATTCCTGTCCGACCTCTTCATAACTCGCAAGCTTTTGCCGGGAGCGTCGGGCCGACTATTGGCGGCGTTGATGTGGGGCGCCATCGGGGCGTTTCTCGCGTCCATGCTAATGGAGCGGCTCGGCCTGTCCCGATATCATATGATCCTTGGCACGATCATGTTTGTCGTGGCAGCAGCGGTGCGCTGGCTGCGGCGCTAGACCTGACTCTTGAATTTTCTGCGCTCCGGTGTTACTTCCGGCGCATGAACACGAACGCATACGAATCGTATTGCATCGACGCATAGCGTCTCTCGTTGAACGAGAGGCGTGGCCTCTCTTGTGTTCGCCCGAACCCTGGTTGGCCTCGCCTCCCAGGGTTTTTTATTGCGCGGTTTGCCCCGCGCGAGCGGAAGGAAGAGCAATGTCGCGACTGCTGGCCACCAACGCTTCGGCCAACGTGCGTGCGGAAACGCGCAGCGCGAACGAAGCAGCATGGGCAGCAGAAACGTAACAGCTCCGGCCATTCGCCCGGGGCCGTTCAACGGACTTCGGGTTTGATCTCTCCATCATCCCGCCGGTCCGCCGGCGGGATTTTTCGTTTTGGGCCGTGTGAAACGCGCGCCCTCACAGAATTGGCGCGCCAATGCCAATGGCCGCTGGGTTGAGCCTGATCACCTCAGCTCAGCGGCGCACTTGAAGGAAGTAAGAGTGATGAAATGACGAAAGTGCATGTGAACGTCGGCACTATCGGCCACGTCGACCACGGCAAGACGACCCTGACCGCTGCGATCACGCAGGTTCAGGCCAAGCGTCTTGGCGGCAAAGGCCTGGCGTTTGATGAGATCGACCGCGCACCCGAAGAAAAGGCCCGCGGCATCACCATCAACACCACCCACGTCGAGTACGAGTCCGCTGTGCGCCACTACGCGCACATCGATTGCCCGGGCCACGCCGACTACGTGAAGAACATGATTACCGGCGCGTCGCAGATGGACGGCGCGATCCTGCTCGTCGACGCCACTAAGGGCGCGGCGAAGCAAACGATCGAGCACATCCTGCTCGCGCGTCAGGTGGGCGTTCGTCACATGGTCGTGTTCGTCAACAAGATGGACGCGCTGGCCGAGGATGAGCGCGACGACATGAAGGCGTTGATCAAGCTCGAAACTGACGCGCTGCTGCAAGCGCAAGGTTACGAGAAGACGCCGTTCGTGTTCGGCAGCGCTTTGAAAGCGCTCGAAGCCGTGGCGCGCAACGATCTCGCCGACCATGCGGTCGCAAGCATCGCTGATCTCGTCGCGGCGCTCGACAGCTCGATCCCTGATCCGGTGCGGGACTTCGACGCCCCGTTCCTGATGCCGATCGAAGGCGTGCACACGATCGAAGGCCGCGGCACCGTCGTCTCCGGCCGTGTCGAGCGTGGCGTGCTGAAGGTTGGCGACAAGGTCGAGATCGTCGGCCTCGATAACGAAGGCGCGGAGGTCGTCGTCACGGGCACGCAAGCGTTTCGGAAGGATATTCCGCAAGCGCGTGCGGGTATGAACGTGGGGCTACTGCTCCGCGGTCTAAAGCGTGACGACGTCGAGCGCGGACAAGTGCTGTCCGCGCCCGGCGCGATCAAGGCGCACACCAAGGGCAAAGCGCAGATCTTTGTCCTGACCAAGGAAGAAGGCGGCCGGCACACGCCGTTCGCCAGCGGCTACCAACCGCAATTCTTCTTCGGCGTCACCGACGTCACCGGCGTGATCAACGTCGCTGACGAAGCCATCGTGTCGCCGGGCGACCAAGCGGAAGTCAGCTTCGACCTCCGTAAGGCTGTCGGCATCGAGCAAGGCATGCGCTTCGCCATCCGCGAAGGCGGCAAAACCGTCGGCGCTGGTTTGGTGACCGAAGTGCTGGCCTGAAAGCCTGTTGGCGCCCCGGCTCCCCAAAGGAGCCGGGGTTGCCTTCAAGTCAGGCTTTCAGCTTTCGCGTCAGGCTGGCTATCATGAGCCATGACCAAGCCCGCACTTCTCGTTCATCCATCCCTCGGTTTTTTCGAAACGCGCCTCGCTGGCGATTACGACGTCGTGAAATGGCCGACGGATCGCAAAGACATCCGCGCTGCCGTCACTATCGGTCATGTGGGCATTTCGAATGAGATGATCGACGCGCTGCCGGAGCTCGGCTGCATCGTCTGCTTTGGCGTCGGCGTGGACGGGATCGATCTCGCTTACGCCGAGCAACGCGGGGTCGCGATCAGTCACGGGCGCGACATCAATCACGAAGATGTCGCCGATGTTGCAATCGGCCTCATCATCGCGCGGCTCAGACTTTTCACCGAAGGCGAAAAAGTGCTGCGCGAAGGCACGTGGACGCCGCCGCTCGCGGTGCCGCCGCAGAAGCGGCTGCGTGGCCGCAAGCTCGGCATTGTTGGCATGGGCGCGATTGGTTCGGCGATCGCGGTACGCGGCACGGCATTCGGCATGGACATCAAATGGTACGGCCCTCGCGCCAAGCCGGATGTGAACTACGCCTATGAACCTGATCTCGTGAAGCTTGCGGAGTGGTGCGATATCCTCGCCATCGCCGCGCGCGGCGATAAGACGACAGAGAAGATAGTCAACGCCGACGTCATCAAGGCAGTCGGCAGCGATGGGATCATCGTCAACATTTCTCGCGGCAGCGTCATCGATGAGGACGCGATGATCACGGCTTTGAAAGCCGGCGCACTAGGCGGCGCGGGGCTCGATGTGTTTGTCGAAGAACCCACGCCGGTCGATCGATGGAGGGATGTTCCAAGCACGACGCTCACGCCCCACCTCGGCGGCGCGACGCGCGAAGCGCTGTGGGAAGGCTCACAGAACGTGCTGGAAAACCTGCGGCGTTTCCATGTAGGCGAAGCGCTACTCACGCCGCTGGCTTAGCGATTCTAGCGAAAGTTGTTGAACCGCTACGCATTTGCGGCAGCCTCTCCGCAGCAGGAGGCGGCGCGTGGCTGCTGGGAAACTAAAGAAACTGGCTGTCATTGGCGGCGGACCGAAGGGTGTCGCGATCGCCATCAAGGCGCACGCGTTGAACAAGGTCACCAGCCGCCGCCTCCAGGTCGAAATTTTCGAAAGAGACGAAATCGGCTCGCACTGGCGCGGCGCCGTTGGCTATACGGACGGCGAGCAAGAACTCTGCACGCCCGCCTTCCGCGACCTCGGCTTTCCGTACACACCCGAGAAGCGCGTGCCGGCGAAGGTGCAGGACTATTGCCACGCCGAGCTTTCATGGAGCGCGTTCAAGGTCGCTGACGGCACATACCGAGATTGGATCAATCACGGATGTCCGAGGCCAACGCACGGCGACTTCGCTGACTATCTGCAGTGGGCCGCCGTTAAAGCACGGTGCAAGATCACGCAGACGGACGTCACGGGACTGGAGCCGAAAGGCAGCAAGTGGACGCTGTTTGCGGGCGCCGGCCGCTCGCGCATCTCGCTGGGGGACTTTGACGGCGTCGTGGTGACAGGCCCCGGACCCCCACGCAACGCGCGCGCCACGCCGCATCCTCAGATCTTCGACGGCCGCGATTTCTGGTCGCGCACCGATGAGGTGAGAGCAGCGCTGAAGAACGCGCTGCCCGACGATGAAATCGTGATTGCCGGCGCCGGCGGCACTGCGGCGGCAATCATCGCTTGGCTCGCGCGCGCCGGCTACAAGAGCCATCCAATTATCGTCGTCTCGGTGCAGCCGACGCTGTTTACGCGCGGCGAGAGCTTCTTTGAGGAAGACCTGTTCAGCAACGAGGCGGCGTGGGCGGCGCTATCGCCGGCAAGCCGCAAGCTGTTTTCGGAACGGCTGACTCGCGGCGTGGTCTGGCGCGCTGTCATGCCGCAAATCTCGAAGATGAGCCTCACCTTTGTCGACCGCAGGATGCACGCGATCGACGACAGCGGCGCAGGGCGGCGCGGACAGGTGAGCCTGATCGCGCAGGATCATCTTGGCGCACGCACGCCTTTTCCGGGCGCCATCGTCATCAACGCGCTGGGGTTTGATTCCTGGTGGTTCTTGAAACTACTGCCGACGACGGCGTTTCCGTTCGGCGTTTCCGAGACGGCGCAGGAGTCGCTCAAGCAAGGCATGAACCGCCATCTGGCGTTCGAGTCGGGCTGGACGCTTCCGCCGCTACACGCGCCTTTCCTGGCCGAAAAGATTGGACCCGGCTTTGGCTCGCTTCTGGCGCTTGGCGATATGTCAAACCGTGTCGTTGCGAGCTACATATGAAGCATTGGCCCTACAAGATACGCACATCTGAGCGTTGCCGCACCACATATATAGGTATATACCTATATATGTCTGGAGCGCGCCATGAGCGATGATCTTCTTCTGCGATCCGTATTTTTGCCATCAGGTCTCGATGAGCAATTGCGTGAGATGGCCTTCGAACAAAACAAAACGAAGAGCGACATCATTCGCGCCTTTCTGGAAGCGGGCTTAAAGCGCGCCGGCAAGGGAACGCGCATTCGGATCATCCCCGTGAAAAAGGCCAGCGGCGCGGGCGCCCGCAAGACCGCGGCCAAAACCGTACGCAAGTCGGCGAAGGCGGCGCGCAAGACGGCCGCCAAACGCCGCTAAACAGCGCCTGCCGTCACGCGACGGAACCTCACACGCGGAACGTTGTTCTTCCTCCAGTAGCACTGGAGAGTGAACAATGGCTGAGCGTGAAGGTGGCGGCTCGTCGCCGTGGGTGGCGTTTTTAGCAGGGATTATCCTGGTCGCGATCGTTGCGGTCGGCATCGTCGCGTACGGCGGCGGCTTCAACCGCCAACAGGATACGGCGCAGCTAGAAATGAATCTGCCGGACGTGAAGGTGAATCCCCCGGATATCGATTTGCCGGAACCGCCATCCGTGCCGACGACACCGAGCGGCGAAGCGCCGGTGGAAGCGCCAACGAACTAAAACGAGACATCAGAGATAAGTTGAGGGCGGCGGAGTGATCCGCCGCCCTCTTCGTTTGCTCGTCTTGTTGAGCGCTTAGCGCAACTCAAACATCACGTTGACGCTGACCCGCGTTTCGATTTCGCCGGGCGAAACCGGCGTGGCGGCCGCGCTGTCTTGCGCCGCAAAACGCTCGACCGGCACCGGCATTGGCGGCGCATAGCCGCCGCCTTCGCTCACCGAGACGATACGGTTCACCCGCATGCCCAGCGCGCTCGCATAAAGCTCCGCACGGCGGCGTGCTTCGGCGATGGCGTCGCGGCGCGCTATATCGAGTTGCGCATCCGGATCAGCGTGCGTGAACGAAACGCCATTCACGGTGTTGCCGCCGGCGCCGACAGCCGCATCGATCACGCGGCCAGTGTTATCGATATTGCGCACTTTCACGGTGACGCTGTTGTTGGCTTGATAGCCGGTGATCCGCGGCGCTTGGCCTTCGCCATAGACTTGCTGCGGATAGACCGAGACGTTCGACGTCTGGATATCGCGCTCGGCAATCCCTGCGCGGCGCAACGCAGCGTTCAGCGCCGTCATCCGGCGCGCATTTTCGGCAAGCGCGGCGGCCGCGGTTTGCCCTTCCGTCGTTACGCCGAGATTGACGATGGCCATGTCGGGGCGCGCTTCGGATTTGCCATCAGCGTTGACAGTCAGAAGCGTGCCTTCGGCGAGCATGACTTGTCCCTGCGTTTGAGCTTGAGCCGCGGGCGGGATAGCCGCAGCGGCCAGAACGGCGAATGCTGCCGCAGCTTTCATCACTTGCATTGAATGGGTCTCCGTATCCCTCGCGCATAAGCCTCATGGGCTGGGCGCCAAAATTACGGCGAGGTCATGCAATCCCGCCCAGCTTTCGGGAATGTGAGCGTGGCAACCAATGTTCCGCTCTGAGCGTTGATTTGGGGACACAGGAGTTTCCCATGCCGCACAAACACCCGCACCCGGAACCGAAGAAACAAACGCCACCGCCGAAGCCGAAGAAGGTGCGCGACGCCGGCCCCGACGCAATGGCGAACCCGCCGAAGAAATGGAACGACGTCGACGAAGCCTCCGACGAAAGCTTCCCCGCCAGCGACCCGCCAGCGAAGTACTAGGTTGCGCGCGGCGCGGTGATGGCCATGTTGAGCGCATGGCCAAGCCGCCCGCTTCCACCGACGGCACCCAAGAAATCCGCGACGCCGGCCCCGGCGCGATGGAGAACCCGCCTAAGGGCTGGGACGAGGTCGATCAGGCCTCGGACGAGAGTTTCCCCGCCAGCGACCCGCCAGCGCAGCACTAGACTCTAAAATACGCCAGCTGGCGTTTGAACGCGCTGACAATAACCAGTGCCAATCTCGTGTGTTCTCGTGCGGTCACCGTGGTCGTAGGTTTCCCACCAATACGCTCGAACGGAACCGTCGGTGCGGGATACTTCCCAAACGGTTCGGGCATAGGCTACGCGCGCGCGAACTGCCGAGTACTCCGACAATGTTGCCGTTCGCCATTCGCCACTTTCCCATTTGAAAGCGGTGCGCGCCTGATCATCAATCAACAAGCTCGCTGATTGATTGCCATAGTTGCAGTCCAATCGAATCTGTTCAGCAGCAGCGGGCGATTCAAACAACAACGCAGCGGCGAACGCGCAAAAAGCAACCGTCCTCTTCGGCATCTGGAGACCCTCCGTGCGCATTGGAATACCGGACGGATACAGTAACGTCGCTTACAATGCGCCTGGATATTCCCCTCCGGTGGGCGTCAAAACTACAACAATATCAGCGCGCCCGAATCGTTTCGGCGAATCGCTGTATAATAGGCGCACACCGCCACCCTCCTTTTCAGGCTCTGATGCGTTTTACCGACACCTTGCTACGCCAGGTGCGCGACCGGGTTTCGATTGCCGATTATGCCGGCAAACGCCTGAGTTGGCACAAGCAGAAGTCCCGGCCCTCCGCCGGCGACTTTTGGGCGTGCTGTCCGTTCCATCAGGAGAAGAGCCCCTCCTTCCACGTGCTGGACAATAAGGGCCTCTTCAAATGCTTCGGCTGCGGTGAGAAGGGCGACGTCTTCACGTTGGCGATGAAGCTCGAAGGTCTGAGCTTTCCCGAAGCGGTCGAGAAGTTCGCGGAGATCGCGGGCGTCGCGCTGCCGAAGGACGATTACGACAATCGCGGCGAGAACGATCAGCGCAAACGGCTATACGCCGTCACCGGCGCCGCAGCGAAACTCTTCTCAGCTGCGCTGCGATCTTCCGGCGGCGCGGAAGCGCGGAAATACCTGCAAGGCCGCGGTTTTGGCCCGGACGAATGCGAGCGCTTCTCCATCGGCTTCGCGCCGGATGAGTGGACCTGGGCAATCGACAAGCTGAAGGCCGAAGGCTTCACGATCGAGGAGATCGTGCAAGCTGGCGTCGCGCGTGCGGGCGAAGAAGACAAGCGCGCCATCGATACTTTCCGCGGCCGCATCACTTTCGAAATCACCGATACAAGCGGCAAGATCATTGGTTTCGGCGGTCGCGCGCTCGCGAAGGACGCCAAGGCCAAATATATCAACTCGCCCGAGACGCCGCTCTATTCGAAGAGCCGCGTGCTGTATCGCTTGAAGCAAGCGCGCGAATTGCTAGCGAAGACGAAGGCTGACGGCCTCGTCGTCGGCGAAGGCTATCTCGACGTGATCGCGTTCGAGCGCGCTGGCATCGCGGCGGTTGCGCCATGCGGCACAGCGCTCACCGAAGAACAACTGCAACTGCTCTGGCGCTCGGGCGGCGCGCCCGTGCTTTGTCTCGACGGCGACGCCGCAGGCCAACGCGCGGCGGAGCGCGCACTGGATCTCGCGCTGCCGCAGCTCGCGCCCGGCCGCACCGTACGCTTCGCCTACGCACCGCAAGGCGAAGACCCCGACGACATCTTCCGCCGCGGTGGCGCCGAAGCGCTGACCGCACTCATCGACGCCTCGTGGCCTGCGTCCGACGCGCTCTTTGAGCGTGAGAAAGCCCGCCACGGCGTAGCGACGCCGGAAGCGCAAGCAGCGTTCCAGGCCGCACTGAAAGAAGCCGTCGGCAAGATCAGCGACCGCGAAACCCAGCGCGCCTTCTTCTCCGACCTGATGAGCCGCGCCAACGCGCTCGTCCGCAGCCAGCGCCCCGCCTTCGTCCCGAACCAAGGCGGCGGCTACCGGCGCAAGGGCGAACCCGCCCCAGCCACGGCCGAACTGAAGGCGCACGCCGCCTCGCACCGCCCTCGCCCGGCGGCCGAGAGCTTCCTACGTGCGGCCATCGACACCCCCGGCATCATGGCCAGCTATTCGAGCTGGATTGAGCGCCTCCACATCACCGACCCCGACCTCGAAGCCATCCGCGAGACCCTGCTTGCGCTCGCGGATGACCCCGATGCGCCTGGGGGCATTGACCGGGCGACCTTGAGCCTCCATTTGACCCGATCGGGTCAAGAACGCGCGCTAGCGCGCATTTCGCGCTGGCCAAAGGCAAAACCTCCATCGGAGGGGGCCGATGTGAGCGCGGAATGGCTGGCCCTGGCGACACGAGAAGTCGTGGCGCCGGCGATCAGGGAGGAATTGGCCGAGCTGCGCCAAGCGGCAGCCGATGGGGACGATACGGCCTTCGCGCGCTTCCAGGCTTTAAGCCGCGAAGCACGCGAGATCGAAGCGCGCGCACGCGAGGCCAAGCTGGACGATGTGCAGGAAGATGACGCGGGCGGCCTAGTCGCCTGAGGTTTGATGACTATTTCGGAATTGATAAATGGCAAAAGCCCCGATGACCAAGACTGACGACGCGGCGACCGAGGAAAAGGACGCCCCCGAGGGCCCGATCCTCGATCTCTCTGACGCCGCCGTGAAGAAGATGATCAAGGCCGCCAAGACGCGCGGCTTTGTCACGCACGAAGAGCTCAACAAGGTTCTGCCGAGCGACGAGTTCGATAGCGAAGCCATCGAGAACGTCATGTCCCAGCTCTCCGAGATGGGCATCAACGTCGTCGACAATGAAGAAGAAGGCGAAGCCGCCGAGGAAGAAGGCAAGGGCGGCGCCGTCGCCACGCGCGAAGAGACCACCACCAAGGTCGCCGTCACCAACACCCGCGAAGACGCTGACCGCACCGACGATCCGGTGCGCATGTAT
>CADEDT010000030.1 GCA_902826145.1 uncultured Caulobacteraceae bacterium | reverse complement strand
GTGGAGGTGGTCTTTAAGGTTCGGGAGCGGGCCGAGCGCTCACCGGAATATCTTGCTACGTTCGCGCGCACTTGCATCACCGTTTTGCTGGCGGGAAATCCGATCGGCGCGGCTGAAACCGAGCTTGTTCGGCGCTGTCTCTATGCTTCTTGTGGTACGGGCCGCACTTCGGTCACCGATGTGGAGGCGCGTTGGCTCTTTACGCTCGACGCCGAGAGCGATGGCCGCGCCAACGATGCCTCTTGGGGCGACCTCTTCGTGAAGGGTGTGCTCTGCCACTTGATGGGCCGCCGCGCTCCCGAGCTGCTGCAGGCCAATGACATGATGGCGCGCCAAGCGTGGCTCAATACGCCAACGCCGGGCGTCCTCGCGTCGCTGAAGGGCATCTTTCAAGGCGGCTTGAAGACCTACAAGGCTAAGATCCATCAAGACGGCCTCGTCGAGCGTTGGGAAGGACACTACGTCGTCGCCAATGACGATGCGGAAGCCGATGCCGAACTCACGCTCAGTGAAATCGCCTGGACTGTCGGCGTGACTCAGGAAGACGGCAAACGCACCGCGAACGAAGAAGCGCTGCTCGCTGAAATTCGGAAATTGGAAACCGAACAGGACGCCTAATCGAAGCAGCAAGCTTGGGCGGGGGCGCCAATGCGGACCACTGAACTTTCGCAATGCGACGGCGAAACGAGTCCAACGCTCGTGCGTTGTCGCACGCGATGCAGTTCGGCGACCTCCACACCAGCAAGCTTCTCGCGCCCATGAGTGGCGCAACCTCCCAAGTCGCAGCGATACCGATCCGCTGGACCAGCGGACGGCCCGAGATTTTGCTTGTCACCACACGCGGGACTGGGCGCTGGACCGTGCCAAAGGGTTGGCCAGTAGCCGATTCACTCGGCGCCGAGTGTGCGGCGCGCGAGGCTTACGAAGAAGCGGGCGTTCGCGGCTACGTCGAACCCTATTCACTCGGCACTTTCGAGTATTGGAAGCGCTCGAAAAAGGCGCGCACGTTCCTTCAAGTGACAGCCTTTGCGATGCTCGTCGATCACGTCGCTTGGGATTGGCCGGAGCGCAGCGAGCGCAAACGCGCTTGGTTCTCAATCGAAGTCGCGTGCCGCCTAGTGGCAAACGACGCGCTCGGTCTGCTGATCAGAGAAGCCACGCAAATGCGCGGGCTCGTTGATTGGGCCGAAATGCAGCCGGCCGCCGTTCTCGCGAACTAAGCTGCGATTTTCGTGAACGCCAGCGTCGCGTTGGTGCCGCCGAAGCCGAACGAATTCGACAACACGCACTCAAGCTTGCGCTCTTGCCGCTCGCGCACGATCGGCAGGCCCTCGAATACCGGGTCAAGGTTTTCGATGTGCGCGCTCTCGCAGACGAAACCGTTGTTCAGCATCAGCAGCGAGTAGATAGCTTCCTGCACGCCAGCGGCGCCCAGCGAGTGGCCGGTTAGGGATTTGGTCGCGGAGATCAGTGGGATCTTATCGCCCCACACCGCGCGCACCGCTTCCATTTCCTTCAGATCGCCCACCGGCGTCGAAGTGGCGTGCGGATTGATGTAATCGACCGGGCGATCAAGGTACTTCATCGCCATCTTCATGCAGCGCGCCGCGCCTTCGCCTGATGGCGCCACCATGTCGTGGCCGTCGCTTGTTGCGCCGTAGCCTGCGACCTCGCCGTAAATCTTCGCGCCGCGCTTCTTGGCGCGTTGGTATTCCTCAAGCACCAGCACACCCGCGCCGCCGGCGATGACGAAGCCGTCGCGGCTGACATCGAACGCACGCGAGGCGCGGTCCGGCGTGTCGTTATACTTGCTCGACATCGCGCCCATGGCGTCGAACAGCACTGAAAGCGTCCAGTCGAGCTCCTCGCTGCCGCCGGCGAACATGATGTCCTGCTTGCCTTCGGCGATGTGCTCGTAGGAATTGCCGATGCAGTGCGCGCTGGTCGCACAGGCCGAGCTGATCGAATAGTTCACGCCCTTGATCTCGAACGGCGTCGCCAACGTCGCGCTCGCTGTTGAGCTCATGGCCTTGGGCACTGCGAACGGCCCAACACGCTTTGCACCTTTTTCGCGCGCCGTATCGGCAGCGGCGACGATCGCGCGCGCGGAAGGGCCGCCTGAGCCCATGATGATGCCGGTACGCGGGTTTGAGACTTCTTCCGGCGTCAGCCCCGCATCGGCGATCGCCTGTTCCATCGCGATGAAGTTCCAACCGGAGCCTTCACCCATGAAGCGCATATTGCGCTTGTCGACGATCTCTTCCGGTTTCACTTGCGGAGCGCCGTGCACTTGGCAGCGAAACCCTTTGTCGGCGTACTCTGGTGCAGCGACAATGCCGCTCTTGGCTTCGCGCAGGCTCGCTAGAACTTCGTTGGAATTGTTGCCAATCGAGGAAACGATCCCCATGCCGGTGACGACGACGCGACGCATGAACGCGCTCCCTATTTCATCTGCGCGGCAAGTTGCTCAGCCGTGAACATGCCGACCTTGAGATCCTTGGCGCTATAGATAGTGACGCCGTCCGCCTTGGTGACGCCATCGGCGACGATCATGTGCAGTTGGCGGCGAATGAGCCGTTTTACGTCGATCTCATAGGTGACCAACTTTGCGTCTGGTGTGATTTGACCCCGAAACTCGACTTCGCCGACGCCAAGCGCGCGCCCCCGTCCAGGCGAACCAGACCAGGGCAGAAATAAACCGGTCAGCTGCCACATGGCATCGAGGCCGAGGCAGCCTGGCATCACCGGATCGCCTTTGAAGTGGCATTCGAAGAACCAGCGCTCCGGTGTGATGTCGTACTCGGCGACGATGCGGCCTTTGCCGTACGCGCCGCCCTCCGCGGTGATCGACGTAATGCGATCGAACATCAGCATCGGCGGCAGCGGCAGTTGCGCCCTGTCGGGCCCGAACATCGTGCCTTCGCCAGCGGAAATCAGGTCTTCATAGGAAAGGCTCGAGGGCCCGGTCGTTGCCATGCTCATGTCTGCCGATATGGGGAATTTCCGCCCGGCTTACAGGCCGGGCGGGGCAGGGGCAAGGCGAGGTGGATGGTCTAGCGGCGGCGAATTCGGGTTCCGGGCCTTTTTCCAGGCGCTAGCGGCGGATCGTGTTGGCCAGCCCTGTGCAGTCGCCGCCCCAGAGCGACGAATTGTGCACCCAGCCAATGCGCCCACCGACGGCGACAAGCCGCCATTCGCCGTCGCAGCGCGTGATTGAGGCGACGACGCCAGGCATAAGATACGCGACTGCTTGGCCGCCGGAACGCGCCGATCGGCGCAATGTCGTCTGTTCGCGCACATAGACCGTGCGGCGCGTTTCCAGACTCGCCGCAAGCACCCAAACCTCGTCGCCATCCGGATCGCGCACACGACGCCAATCGCCTTGCTCAGCAAGGAGCATCACAGGCAAGCCCGCGCGTTCGTACATCCAAGCGACGCGATGCTGGTCGCCGGGCCCGCTGCGTCCTTCTACGCCCCCTACTTTCAAGCTCATGAACCGCGCCGGCTGATCGGCGACGGCTGAGTTCAATGAAAACAATGCGGATGCCGCAACGATTGCAGCAACTAACCCACGGCGCATGGACCCAACTCGCTGAACACCCTCCGCTTTGCCGGGAGGGAAGGCGCGATCATGCTGAGGCGCCGTGAAAGTGGGCTTAACACTTAAGCTGAACACTGCCTTATCCCGCTCGCTTGGAGCCCGGCGCGGCGTGGTTTATGGAAGCTAAATGTCGTCGAAGAAGCTCAAAGTCGTCGTGACGCGCCGCCTCCCGGACCCCGTGGAGACGCGACTCAAGGAATTGTTCGACGCTGAGCTCAATGCCGAGGACAAGCCGTTCACCTCCGAGGAACTCGTCGCCGCGGTTCAGCGCGCCGATGTTCTGGTTCCAACTGTCACCGATCGCGTAGACGGCCGCGTGCTCTCGCGGGCCAGCGAGCAGCTGCGCCTCATCGCCCAATTTGGCGCCGGCGTGGACAATATCGATGTCGCCACCGCCGTGCAGCGCGGCATCACTGTCACCAACACACCAGGTGTCCTCACCGAAGACACCGCCGACATGACCATGGCGCTGATCCTCGCCGTGCCGCGCCGCTTGATCGAAGGCGTGAAGATCGTCGAGGCGGACAAGTTCACCGGCTGGTCGCCGACTTGGATGATGGGCCGCCGCATCACCGGCAAGCGCCTCGGCATTATCGGCATGGGCCGCATCGGCCAGGCCGTCGCGCGCCGCGCCAAAGCGTTTGGCTTGCAAATCCACTATCACAATCGCCGCAAGGTCGCCGCGCACATCGAAGCCGAACTCGATGCGACCTATTGGGATAGCCTTGATCAGATGCTGGCGCGGATGGACATCGTCTCCGTCAATTGCCCGCATACGCCAGCGACTTACCATTTGCTCTCCGCGCGCCGCCTCGCGCTGCTGAAGCCGCACGCTTACATCGTCAACACCGCACGCGGTGAAGTGATCGATGAAGCCGCGCTCGCGCGTATGCTGGAGAAGGGCGAGCTTGCCGGCGCGGGCCTTGATGTGTTCGAGAACGAACCCGCGATCAATCCGAAGCTCAAGAAGCTCCAGAGCGTCGTGCTTCTGCCACACATGGGCTCCGGCACGATCGAAGGCCGCATCGATATGGGCGAGAAGGTCATCATCAACATCAAGACCTTCGCCGACGGCCATAAGCCGCCGGACCGCGTTATTCCGGCGATGCTGTAAACGGAGGCGTACATGCACGTTTGGGCGCTTGCGTTTGCATTGCTACTCATGTCGTGCGGACCGTCCGGAGAACCGCAAGACACCGGCCCAGCAATGCCGGCGGAAGCCGATCCGACTGGCCGCGTACTTACGTGCGCCACGTTTGCCTCACTGACGCCGGACGAGCTCGCGCAACGCTTCGGCGCGGAAAACATCACGACACAAACGCTCCCAGGGCCGGAAGGCGAGAGCTACGAGGCGACGGTCGTGTTCGCGGATGACCCAACGCAGCGTCTCGAGATCATCTGGAATGACACGCGCAGTGCGCCTGCCTCCGTAAGCGTCGAAACCACGGGCACGGCGTGGCACGGCGTCGAGGGTTATACGATTGGCTCTTCCATCGCTGACATTGAGCGCATCAACGTCATGCCGTTCCAGCTCTGGGGCTTCGGTTGGGACTATGGCGGCTGGGTGTCCGATTGGCGCGCTGGCTCCCTTGCGCAAACGCCGGGCTGCAACGTTCGCGTCCGCTTTAGCCCACGTAACGAAACCGCCACTGGCGCGATGGGCGACAGCGCGTTCATGTCGAATGATCAGGCCGTTCGCGACACCGATCCGGTCGTCAGCGAATTCGGCTTGATGTTCACTTCGCAATAGCATGCCCAACAATGTCTGGCTCGTCGCCGCTGGCTCAATGAGCGCAGCCGCAGCGCTCGCGCACCTTGCCGTCATCGCGGGAGGCCCCGATTGGTATCGCTTCTTCGGAGCAGGCGAGGGCATGGCGCGCGCCGCCGAACGCGGATTGCTCATCGCGCCGCTGATCACCACGGGCATCGCAGCAGTATTGGCGATCTGGGCCGCCTACGCCTTCTCCGGCGCGGACCTCATCCCGCGACTCCCATTGCTTCGCATTGGACTGGTAACGATCACCGCAATCTACATTTTGCGTGGTCTATGGATTTTGCCTGGCCTCCCGCTGCTCGGTCGCACACCGAGCTTCATCTTCTGGTCGTCGGTGATCGTCCTGATCATCGGCGCGACCTACGCCGTCGGCACGTGGAAAGCGTGGAGCACGTTGGGCGCGCGGAGCGCGGAATAGGAGGATAGAGCGCGGCTCTATCCCACATCCGCAGCCCGAAAACGTCGCTCAAACCTGCAAGCACGCGAAATCTATCCGACCGGCTTGGCACAGCGCGTACATTCTTCGCGTTCCGTTTCACGGAGGGGTCATCGGATCCGAACCTGAAGGCGAAGCGGAATGTGGGCAAAGCGAGATGAGTGAAGCAGACGATCGCTTCACAAGATGCCGGCGGGGATCGTGAAACCGTCGGGTCCAGCAGGAGACGGACTCCGCTGCTCGCCGTTGGCGTCTGGCCGTCGGACTGAATTCGACGTCCTCCCGTCCGGAGCTGGCGATAAATTGCTCACGGGGATGCGGCGTGCGCGCCGATCCATTCCCTTCTTCCTCGGCCAGGCGCGGACGCGCCGCATCCCCGCCCTCCAGAGGAGGGCGAAGACTTGTCAGCATCGCAGCGTGCGAGCGCGTGCGAGTTAGAAGCTTGCCTGCAGCGTCAGCCGGAAATTGCGGCCCGGTAGCGGCAGATCATCCTTTAGGAACGAGCTGTGCACGCGGCCAAGCTCATCGGTCAGATTCCGCCCATCGAGCCGTAACGTCCACGTCTCGTTCGGACGCCACGCGAGGCCGGCATTGAAGAACGTGTAGCCGTCCGTCTCCGTTTCGAATGATGCAAGCTGATCCTGCTTTGCCGTGTCGACAGCTTCGACGCGCGCCGTCCAATACTCGTTCTCCGCTTCCAGCCCAAGCGTCAGCGAGCGGGGCGGGATGCGCGGCGGATGTCCGCCGCCGACAAACTCCGCGCGCACGATGTCGAGCGCACCGTCAGCCGTGATCGCAAACCCGCCGACTTCGAACAGCTGCGCCGCGGCCGAAAGTTCGCCGCCGATGAACGTCGCATCGCGTTGCACGAAGTTGAACACCGTCAGGATCTCGTCTGCGCCTGCTGGCGCGCTCGCCTCGTCCGGCGCGAAGCCGCTCGTGTCGGTGTCTTCATCTAGCCACCACACGTCGCCGCGTTCGACGAGCGCGATGTAATCCGCGAACTCGATGCCGTAGAGGTTCATCTCAAACCGCACCGGTCCGCGCTGATAGCGCGCCGAGGCTTCGAACGACGTCGCGATCTCCTGATCGAGATCGGGATTGCCGAGTTCATAGTTCGCTGTCGCAAGGTGTGGGCCGTCGGAGAAGAGCTCGATCGCCGTCGGTGCGCGCTCCGTGTGCGCCACGGTGGCGCCGACGAACCAGCCTTCCGCGGGCCGCACGAACATGCCGACGGAGCCGCTGACGCCATCGAACTCACGCGAGCCGAACGCTTCGTTGTCGATTTCGCGCCGCTCATAGCGCACGCCGCCTTCAAAACCCCAGCCGCCGAGATCGTAGCGCTCGACTGCAAACACGCCGGAATCCTGCGTGTTGGTCGCCGTGATGAATGCCTCGTCGCCTTCAGCGGCGAAGTCCACATCGCTGAACTGCAGCCCAAGCGCCCCGCTCAGGCGGCCAACTTCATGGTGCGCCTCAAGCCGGCCTTCCCAACCTTCACTGGTAAACTGCGTGCCTGGCGCGCCATCGCCTTCGAACTCGGTGTGCTCGTACTCCGATGTCTGGAAGCCGAAATCGATCCGATCGAACGCGCCCCAATCCACGCGGAAGTCGCCACGCGTTTCGACGCGCGTCTGCTCCATCTCGATGTGCCCGCCGGGTTGGAGCGGATCTTCCGGCAGCAAGCCGTATTCGTCTTCAGTGCGCTTCACGGCGACGCCGGCAAAACCCCAATCACCCAGCCACGAGCCGCCAACGCCGTAACTCCGCACGCTGGTCCATTGGTTCAATGCCTCGCCAATCGGCGTGTCGTACGGATCGGCGTCGCGCGCGGCAGCGCTCAAACGCAACGCGAAATCACCGACGCCGAAGCCGACATTGGCCGCGCCTTGTGCGTCTTCATCGACCGTCGAATAGGCGGCTAAGCCGTCAAACGCGACGCCGTCGATCTCTCGCGTCGGGATCGACTGGTCGATCACATTGACAACGCCGCCAATCGCATTGCCGCCATAAGCAAGCGCCGCAGCTCCGCGCAGTACTTCAATGCGTTCGGCGTCGAGGCCATCTGATGTGACCGCATGGTCGGGGGAGGCGGTGGAGGCGTCGATCGCGCCAATGCCGTTCTGCAGCACGCGCACGCGATCTTCGCCGAGGCCGCGGATGATCGGCCGGCTGGCGCCCGCGCCGAAGAAGGTCGTGGCGATGCCTGGCGTAGCGTCGAGCGTATCGCCCAATCCGCCGTTGAGCTGCTCGATGATATCATCGCGTCGCAGCACCTCGGCGCCTTGTAGGCTTTCGATGCGTGAGCCTTCCAGCGGCGCGGTGACGACGATTTCTGATTCACCTTCCTCTTGCGCGGCGGCGATGACAGGAAACAAAGCGCCAGCGAAGGCGGCGAACACGAACGGAATGCGAGATGGAAACAGAGCGCGTGCGCGCGCAGGTGTGCGGAAGTGCATTTTGAATAAGCCTCTGAACTGGAATCGCGCGCGCGGCGGCGCGCGCTGTTGCGCTCACGTCAGGAGCGCGCGGTGATGTTCAGAGGAGTGAAGGCGGTGCGCGGCTTTGCCACGAATGCGTGTGCGCACGGGGCGCAAGCGCGATTGCGAGGACTGCTTCCTGGCCGACAGCGTCAGCTGTGATGAGCGAAGTGGTCTCGGGCAACGTCGCCGCGCCGCCCGCCGCCAATGCTTGGCACACCGCGCAGAAACGCTGGTGATCGGAACCCACAGACGCGTGTGCGTCGCCGCTGGCGTCGGCTGAGTGCTCGATGCCGGCTGGCGCGATGGGGATCGCGTGAACGTGGGTCTGGACGACGAAGGCCTGCAGAAAGACCGCAAGCAAAGCGGCGAACACCGTCGCGATCCGCCCTTTGGCGGCGCGGATTCGGCGGTCGCTTCTGCGTTTCCCCGTCATCGCTCGAAGACGTTATAATGTAACCGGCGGAAACGCCAGCTGACCCGCCTCAGATTGCGACCAGGAGCGCCGAATAGCCGCCCAACGACGCCGCGCCGGTGAGCGCCTCGGCCTGCCCAACCGCCAGCCTCACCGTACCGCCGGCCAAAGGCCGCTTTACCGGCTCGGGCCCAAGATTGAACAGGCAGAGCAGCCGCTCGCCGCTCGCGACGCGCTCAAACGCCAACACCGGCTCCGGCGCATCGAGCGCGACGAAGTCGCCCTCGCGGAGAGCGGGGCTTGCCCGGCGTAGCGCAATCATCTCGCGCGTGGAGGCGAGCATTGAGCCATCGCTTTGGGCGTCGACCGCCAGCGCGCGGTGACGCGGATCGAGCGGAAGCCATGCATCGACTCCGTCAGTGAAGCCCGCCATGTTCGCATCACGCGACCACGGCATTGGCGTGCGTGCGCCGTCGCGGCCAATGCCTGAGGGCCAGAACGCTATCGCTTCGGGATCAAGTAGGCGTTCGAACGGCACGTCAGCATGCGGCAGCCCCAGCTCGTCGCCCTGATAGATGAATGCGGTGCCGCGCAGTGACAGCAGCAGCGCCATCATCAGCTTCGTACGCTGCAAATCATCGCGTGCGAGGCGCGTTGGGAAACGGATCACGTCGTGGTTGGAAAGTGACCAAGAGGGCCAACCGCGCGCGCCCTCCCATTGCGCCATCGCGTCCTTGATCACAGCGGGCGTCATTTCGCGCGTGCGCAGCAGGAAGAACGAATACGCAGTCTGCAGGCGATCGGGGCCGTCCGTGTAGTTACGCTGAACCTTGAGCGGCTCCTCATCCTCGATCTCGCCAACCGCCATCGCGCCGTACTCGTCGAGCAGCGCGCGAAGCCGCGCGATGAAGGCGAGCGTCTCAGGTTGAGTGCGATCGTAAAGGTGGCGCTGGAACTGATGCGGCCGCGGCGGCGCGCGCTTCAGAACGATCGGCGGATTATCTCGTAACTGCGCGTCGTGCGTGAAAAAGTTCACGACATCGAGCCGGAAACCGTCCACGCCGCGCTCCAACCAGAAACGCGCTACCTCCAGCAACGCATCCTGCACCGCTGGATTGCGTACGTTGAGGTCGGGCTGCTCGGGCAAGAAGTTGTGCAGATAGTATTGTCGCCGCCGCGCATCCCACGTCCAAGCGCAGCCACCGAACATGGCCTGCCAATTGTTGGGCGGCGAGCCATCGGCCTTCGCATCCGCCCAGACATACCAATCCGCGCGCGGATTATCGCGGCTTGACCGGCTTTCCGCGAACCACGCATGCTGATCCGAGGAATGCGACCAGACCTGATCGATGATCACCTTTAGCCCAAGCGCGCGCGCCTTCGCGATCATTGCGTCAGCATCAGCGAGCGAGCCAAAGAGTGGATCGACGCCGCAATAGTCGGCGACGTCATAGCCGTAGTCTTTCATCGGCGAGGTGAAGAACGGCGACAGCCAAATCGCATCGCACCCGAGCGACGCCACGTGATCGAGCTTCTCGATCACTCCACGCAGATCGCCGACGCCGTCGCCATTCGTATCCCGGAAGGAGCGGGGATAGATTTGATAGACAACAGCGCCGCGCAGCCAATCGGTCATGCGCGGAACGTGACCGCGTGCGCGCTTCGAATCAAGCGCGTTGGCGCCGGGCGCGCGCTACTCTATGGCTGGAGCGGGGTAGGATGCAGCGCACCGGATTTCTCCATGTCGATGGCAACGCGTCGTTAAAGCGTGCGCCCGCTGCGCCGCGCGGCTGGGCGGTTGCACTTCTCACTGTGATACTTGCGCAATGGACTCACTGGCAGAGTGCTTGGCTGAGCCAGTCGATCTCCGGCTTGTTTGTGCAAGCCGGATTCGGTGCGTTCCTGGGCACGACAGAGGATGCCGTTCAGGCCGCATATGCGCTCAATGCCGTGTTGTCACTGCTGACACCCGGCGCAATTCTCATTGCCGTGACGCTCTTTCTGTCTGAGCGGGTGGATAGACGCGGGCCTAGGTCGTTGGGCCTGAATGCCGCGACCGCGCCGTTTCTATTGATCTGGTCATTCGTGGGTTTGATCGTTGCGGCTCCTGCGATTGTTGCGATCATCGCAAACGAGCCGCGTTGGGGTGAGCTCGGCACGGGTGCGGCGGTTCTCACGCCAGTCACCATCTTTCAGGCGGGCGCTGAAGAGCTAATCTTTCGTGGCGTGATCTTGGGTTCGTTGTGCGCGCGCTATGGTGTCCGCATCGGTGTCATCGTGAGCGCCGTCCTGTTCGGCGCATGGCATTTGCAGTTCGGACAACCGTGGACTGACGCGATCCTAATGTTTGCGTCGACGTTCGTATTTGGCGTCACTGCGTCCATTTTGACGCTTCACTACGCCAACCTTGGCCCGGCGTTGGCGTTGCACGTCGTTTGGAATGTTGTGGGCTATCTCAAAGTCGCGAGCGATCAATGGGCAAGCGACTTTTGGACTGCCTGGTCGACGTCCGCTTTTGTGCCTTGGACTTATGTGGACGTCCTGAGCGGGGACGCCCTTCGCTACCTTGGTTTGCCTTTGTTGATCGAGACCCTGCTAATTCTCGGCATTTGCCGCGAAACGGTGCAGCGCGTGTTCGCAACGGAGCCACGGGAAGCCCCGCCCATCCCATGAACGCGGGATCAATTTGATCCGCACACCGCGGCTAGACCATGCCGCATGGCGCACATCGTCGTCATCAACCTCGACCGCGACACGGAACGCATGGCGCACATGCGCGAACAGCTCGTTCGCTTCGGGCTGAGCCATGAGCGTTTTTCCGCACTGCGTGGCGATTTCTTGCCGACAGATATGGCGCGCTACTTCCCGTTCGGAACGCGACTTTCGCCAGGAGAGATCGGTTGTTATGCGAGTCACCTTTCAGTCATGCGATCAATCGCCCGTGGCGAGATGGCGTCGCCTGCACTTGTGTTGGAGGACGATGTCGGTTTGCCGGCGGACCTGTCGGACGTTCTTGACGCTCTGGCTCACGCACTCCCAGCGCAATGGGATATCGTTCGGCTGTCCTACCAGACCAAGTCCGTCAGCCGACCGGTGGCTTGGCTCAGCGAGAACAGACGCTTGGTTCGCTATTCCAAGGTCCCGACGACAACCGGGGCGTATCTCATCAGCATCTCGGGCGCGCGTAAATTCCTGGACGAGCGCCCGCGTCATCGGCCCATAGATCATGACTTGCGTCGTATTTGGGAGTGGGACTTGGACACATACGGTGTCGATCCGCCGCCGGTAACTCACGATGTGTTGGAAACATCGAGTATTGACGATCTCTCGCCGCGAGGGCGTGCGTGCCTGCGCCGAGCGTATCGCACAGAGAACGCACCACTGGCGCGCCTTCGTCACGGCGTGAGAGCCTTCGGCATGCAACGTTGGATCGCTTGCAGCATTCTGAATGCTGCGGCGAAACTCACGCCGAAACCTATGCGCGGCGCCTTCCTACAGTGGGCGAACGGGCGGTTAGCCTAAGGTCCAGCCGCTCGGCCCGCTTTGTGCGCTGGCGCCGGCCGCTAAACGGGTGATGGTAGGGGTGGGCGCTTGTTGCGAGCGTACATCGCCAAACGCCACCCACTCCGACTCGCACGCTGTTCTCGTGAAGCGCAGCACGCCATAACCGCGATTGGTGACGTCACACCACGCCAAGTGAGGATTGGCGGATTTCATCATGGCTTCACGCGCGCCTGGCGTGCCATTGCTCAGGACTTTCTCGAGGCCAGGCGACGTCACGCTCGCCCCTGCGAACTCAACTGCGGCCAGCCGCCCGCCGTCCTGTGCCGAGAGATTGTTGAGCCACGTGTTGTGGCTATCCCCACCCAAGACGGCGACGTTGGAACCATGCGCTACGCACGCTTCAAGAAAACGCGCGCGGGCCGCTGGATATCCGTCCCATGCGTCGAGATTCCAAGGCATACGCATGCGGCCCAAACGCTCGCCGACTGTCACGAAGCGTCGTGTGTTTCCGTGCACATTGTCTGGCAACAAGTCTGCGGCGCCCGCGCCGACGAGCTGTTCCCCCATAGCGATTTGCTGGGCGACAACCTGCCAAACGTGACCACGTTGCTTCGATTGAGCGAGGGCGTTGGCGAACCACGCCTCTTGCTCGGCGCCGAGCAATGTTCGCGCCGGATTGTTTAGTTCGGTGCGCCTGAACTCCTCCACCGCGCTTACAGTGCCGGACCCATCGGACAACAGGCGAAGCCCGAGTGCGCGGCGATAGTCCAGCTGCCGGTCGCGGCCGATATAGCGTGTGTCGATCAACAGGATGCGTGCAAGGTCGCCCCAGTCGAGGCTCCGGTACACGCGCGGTGCGTTCTCATCTGGCCTGCGGATCGGCATCCAGTCGAAGTAGGCTTTCGCGGCGGCCGCGACGCGATCCGCGTAAGAGCCTTCGTTCTGCTGATGGTTTTGCGCGCCGGTGCGCGTAGCGTCATTGGTGAATTCGTGATCGTCCCACACAGCCGAAATCGGCTTTGCTTGGCGCAAAGCGAGCAAGTCGGCGTCTGTATGATACTGGCGATAGCGTTCGTAATAGTCCGCGAGCGTTACGATCTCGTGGTCGGGATCAAATGCGCGACCGGCGATGGTGTCCTCGGTGCTTGGATACTCGTCGAGTCCGTATTCGTAGATGTAGTCTCCCGTGTGCAGAACGAGTTCAACGTCGTCGCGCTGGGCAAGGTGAGCATAGGCGTGAAAATAGCCGAAGCCGTAGTTCGCACAGGACACTAGGCCCACGGTAAGAGTTTCGGCCGCCTCTGGCGCCGTGCGTGTGCGGCCGGTTAGCGACGGGCCTGAGCCGGAGAGAAATCGATAATAATATGTTCGACCGGGAGCGAGGCCGCGCGCGTCCACTTTGACGCAATAGTCGCTCGCAGCGTTCGCCTGTGCTTCGCCGCGTTGCGCGACGCTTGTGAACGCGTCGTCCTCGGCAATCTCCCAGGCGATGCGACCATCGCCGCCGACGAAGCGGGTCCACAGAATGACTGCATCCGGTAGTGGGTCGCCTGACGCGACACCGTGCGTAAAAGAGCCGGTGGAAAGCGATTGCGCCCATGCGGCACGCGGTACGGCGGCGGCGGTCGTGGCAACAAGAAATCCGCGGCGAGCGAGATGCATGATGCGGGTCCTAGCGTTAGAGAATGACAGGTACGCGACGTACCTCAGCAGCGAGTATCGGCCTCACAATTCACTTCTGGCAGCGGCGCCAGTGGCGAACCTTCGATCACCTGAGTCAAGAACTCGCGGACCGCCACGGCAGATTCATCCGCGCGCTCTTCCTGCGGAATGTGGCCAGTGGATTGGAAGGTGATCAGTTGTGAGCCTTGGATCGCTTCATTGAATTGACGCGCGTGAGCAGGCGGCACGAGCCGATCGGTGTCGCCCGTGAGGATAAGCACCGGCATGTTCAGCGCCGCTAACCGTTCTGCGGTTGCGTAGTTGCGCGCACGATAGCCGAGCGTCATTTGCAGCAGGATATCGCGATGGCCTGGAGCGCGAGAAAGCTCCGAATAGCGTTGCACCATCGTGTCGGTGACGAGATTCGTGTCGACAAACGAAGCTTCCAGACCCTGCCGCACGATGCGCGTGTTATCCAAATCGCGTAGGAGAGGGCTTAGCACCGGATTGCGCAATAGCTTGAACACGGGAGGATCTTCCGCCGCCTCTTCGCGTGTGTCTTGCCATCCAGAAGCATCGACGAGGATCAGAGCATCGACTTGTTCGGGGTAGGCGAGCGCATATTCCCACGCCGTATTGCCGCCCATCGACGAGCCGGCAATAGCGAAATGATCGAGCCCTTGCTGCACGGTGAACGCATGCACAGCGTCGCGGAACGCTTCGATCGACGCTGAATAACCCGCAGGTGCGCGCGTCAGGCCGTGGCCCGGTAGATCGACGGAGATGATCCGGAAGTCATCGCTAAGCCGTTCAACCCAAGGCTCCCATGTGTGCAGCGAAGCGGAGAAGCCGTGAATCAGAAGGAGCGGTGGGCCGTTGGGCTGGCCCTCGTCGCGATAGTGCATGCGGATGCCGCCGGGCAGTTCGGCATAGCGCGATGAAGCGCTCTCATATGTTGCCGCCAATGTCTCGTAGGGAATGTCAGCGCGCCGTAATGTGAAGTACGCGCCTGCGCCGACAATCGTGATAAGGCCAATGATCGCCAGCAGCCCGCCAAATATCCACCGCAGCATGTCCGCCTCCCGCCGCGCAGAGTGGCGGCTGGGCGGCGAACGTCAAGCGCGCCAGCCGGCCTTGCGCGCCCATGCCTCATAGTCCGCGCGGCGTTGTGCCAGATCGGCCGGCGCCTGCTCGCCTTCCGCAGCGGCGCTTGCCCGCATTTCTGCGATCGAGTCTGCGATTGGCGGCAAGCCGACGCTGGCGCGGCGCTCGTCCAGAGTAGCTTCCTCGCGAACCGGCGCCGGCGAAAGCTGGCCGTTCGCGTCCCAATCGAACTGCGTGCCGAACGCCTGCTCGCGGCCTTCGTGGATCGCGATGCGATCGGAGAGGTAGGCGGCGTCGAGCGCGTTGGCTTGGCCCTGCGGGATAACTTCGAGCATCAACGCAAGGCCGCGCCGCTGCAGCGCCGGATGGCCGATGGCATGCTGTAGGATCAGAAACGCCGCGCGAGCGCCGTCGTCGCCGAGCACCTGCCTGCCCGGCCAGCCGATGTCATCAAACACACGCGCAAGCAGCGCCGCGTTCTCATCGTGCACCGCTTCCATTTCGGCATGATAACCCTTGAACAACTCACCACTTGCTGCGAGGCGCGTGCGCGTTTCGATGTCGCGCCGCGCGGCGGCGACGAGCGCGATCGCCCAATCTTCACTCATCGCCACACGCGGGGCAGGCGGGATCTCGCGATAGTTTCACGACGCGCGCATCACCGTTCAATCCATCGAAGATCATCACGCGGCCGACGAGTGGCTCGCCGGCGCCGGTGATCAACTTGATCGCTTCAAGCGCCATGATTGAGCCTACGACGCCCGTCAGCGCGCCAACGACGCCGACACGCGCACACGTCTCAGCATCGGGCGGTATCTCGGGCACGAGGCAGCGATAGCAAGGACCTTCGCGCGCAAACACCGAGACTTGCCCATCCCAGCGTCCGACAGCGCCGGAGACGAGCGGCATGCCCATCGCGCGACAGGCAGCGTTCACAGCATACCGCGTTTCGAAGTCATCACTGCCGTCGAGGACGATATCGGCACCTTTGAGCAGATAGGCCGCGTTGGCTTCGCTTAGCCGTTGTCGTTCGATCTCGACATCGACGTGCGCGTTTAACTCACTCAGCACGGCGCTAGCACGTTCGACCTTCGACGCGTTTATGTCAGTTCCGCGAAAGATGATCTGACGTTGCAGATTGTCGAGCGAGACGGTGTCGTCATCGATCAAGCGCAACCGGCCCACGCCGGCTGCTGCAAGATAGAGCGCAGCAGGCGCGCCAAGACCGCCGACGCCAACGATCGCCACGTGCGCCGCCTTTAAGCGTTGTTGGCCTGGCCCGCCGACCTCTTTCAGCAGGATGTGGCGCGCGTAGCGCTGGCGTTCTTCGTCGGAGAAACTCACGCGCCAAACCTAAGCACAGGCGTCCGAAAGTTCCACAGCGGAACGCGCATGGCTCGCCCGCGTTGCAAACGTAAGAGGCAAACCATGCGCTACATCGACGAAAGCTTGGCGGCAGGCGAGACCATCATTCAGCGCGGCAAGTGGCCGGGCGTATTCTGGTTCGGGGCGTGGGCGGCGCTATTGCTGCTTGGGATCATCGTCGTCGGCGTGTTCATCTTCCTGTCGGCCGTCATCAAGATGAAGACGACGGATTTCGCCGTCACCAACCGGCGCGTCATCCTGAAGCGCGGCTGGCTCAACCGCCGTACTCACGAACTGGCCGTTGAGAGCGTCGAAGGCGTGTCACTCGATCAATCGCTGATCGCGCGTCTGTTCGGCTACGGCCGTGTTGTCGTCACGGGCACTGGCGACGCGGTCATCGCGTTTCCTCCCATGGCCAACCCGGTCGCCTTCCGCCGCGCCATCGAAGCAGCGCGCGCCGATTGCGGCGGCGAGGTTCATTTGGCGCGTGAGGATCGCGAAGCGATTGCGCACGCCGCGGCCGGACAAGCGAACGAGAACGAGCCGGAAGAGGTGGTCGAAGAAGATGACCGCCCGCGCCGCAAGCAGCGCTCAAGCTTCATCGGATTGCGCGCGCGCCGTTAGCCGCGACCGGTCGAGCCGAAGCCGCCCGCGCCGCGCGCCGTTTCGCTGAGCGTATCGACGACATCCCACTCGCCCTGCGTCACTGGCGCGATGACCATCTGCGCGATGCGCTCGCCGCGTTTGATCGTGAACGCTTCCTGCCCGAGGTTGATCAGGATCACCTTCACTTCGCCACGATAGTCCGCGTCGATTGTGCCGGGCGTGTTCAGGCAGGTGACGCCATGCTTCAAAGCGAGGCCGGAGCGCGGACGGACTTGCGCTTCGTAACCCGCTGGCAGTGCGATCGTCAGTCCCGTCGGCGCCAGCACGCGCTGCCCAGGTGCGACTACCATCGGCTCGTCTTCCGCCACCGCAGCGCGCAAATCCATGCCGGCGGAAAGCGCGGTCTCGTAGGCCGGTAATTGCAGGCCTTCGAAATGCGATAGCGGCGCGACTTGGATCGTGACTTTGCTCATGGAACTCGCCCTGCTGCGATTCTGCAGCCGCGGCAAATTTAGTTGGCTTCAGACCTGGAATCATATAAGTACATACTTATATGAGGTGAGAAATGACGGACGACATTGCGCGCCTGATCGGCGCGGTGACGCGCGAAGTGAAGAATGAAACCTACCAAGGCAAGGCCGCGAAGGTCGTCGTCGCGTCGCGCATCTATGACACTGACATCGACGATCTATGGGACGCGCTCTCGAACGCGGAGAGGTTGCCGCGCTGGTTTGCGCCGGTCGAAGGCGAGTTCAAACTTGGCGGCAGATATCAGGTTCAAGGCAATGCCAGCGGCACAATCACACGCTGCGAGCCGCCGCATGAGCTGGCGCTCACTTGGGAATTTGGCGGCGGCGTGAGCTGGGTTGAGGTGAGCTTGCGTCCGGAGGGTGAGCGCACGCGTTTGGAGCTCCGGCACATCGCCCATCCCGAACAGCATTGGGACACGTTCGGACCAGGCGCTGTCGGTATTGGCTGGGAGCTTGGCCTCATGGGGCTCGATCGCCATCTAGCCGATCCAAGTGCGGTGCGGCCTCCGGAGGCGGATGAAGGTTGGTTCGGCTCGGCGCCGGCGAAGCAATTCGTTCGAGCGTCGGCTGAAGGCTGGGGCAAGGCGGACATCGCGGGTGGCGCAGAGCAAGCGCATGCGCTCGAAGTCGCCGAGCGGACGCGGAAGTTCTACAGCGGCGAAACCTGATGCACGCGTTCGATGTACTCGGCGATCCCGTGCGGCGGCGCATTTTGGAACTGCTTGCCGATGGCGAGCAGGCGTCAGGCGAAGTCGTCGAGGTGATTCAAGCAGAGTTCGGTATCAGCCAACCCGCCGTTTCGCAGCACTTGAAGGTCTTGCGCGAGAGCGGCTTCGCGAACGTGCGCGCAGAGGGGCCGCGCCGGCTCTACACCGTCGACGCGACGCCGCTCAAAGAGGTTGACGAATGGGTCGAGCGCTTCCGCGGCTTCTGGGAGGCGAAGCTCGATGCGCTCGCCACCGAAGTGGCGCGCGGCAAGCGAAAACGGAAACGCTAGTGCCTTAGCGCTTGCCGGATTGGCGAGCCTTGCGAGCCGCGTATTTCAGATCGCGGCGGGCTTTTTGTTCGAAGGCAAGGATATCCGCCTGCTCCTCGTCAGCGATTCTCTTGCGTTCGGCTTCCTCCGCGGCGAGGCGGATCGCTTCAGCTTCTGCTTTCGCCTTTTCCTCAGCAGCGACCTTGCGCTCGAGCTTTTCCAACTCGACGCGCTCGCGGCGCTTCGCTTCGGCAGCGACGCGCTTCTCCTCGCGAGCCTTGGCTTCTGCAGCGCGCTGCTCAGCGATGGCCGGGTCGACCGGCGCCGTCGCTTTGGTCTTGAACTTTTCGAGCATCGCCTTCTTGGCGGCTTCAGCGGCTTCGCGGCGTTCGTTGTGGTTCTGGAAGCTCATACAGTCGGGGTCCCTGGGCGCGCGAGCGGCTCTCGGCGTCAGAATCGGAAAGGGTGAGTGTGAGGCGCTCTACATAGCGCCTGCCGCGCAAGGCTCAAGCCCCGGATCGCGACGTTTACGCAACGGTCACCTGCGCTGGCGGGATTACCGTCAGGGGTAAGGTGGGAAAAACAAGAGCGCCAGTTCGCGCAGCCGTTGCTGGGTCGAAGCGGCGACCCACACCACCAAGGTTGGGGCAAGCATGAGGAGCGCGGCTTGCCGCGGCTCGATCTCGGTCACGCCGACGATGATGGTGATCCCAAGGATTTCGATCAGGATTGCCGACCAGAACAGCAACGCAACGATGCCGATGACGTGCTCTAGACCAGATTCCGGATCGGATCGACCACGGCGCCGCGACATCTACTTCCGCCGCGCTTTCGCTGTGAGCGACTTGGCGATCTCCGCCGCCAACTTCCGCGCTACCGCTTCCTTGGCCATGCGCGGCCAGGCTTCGGTTTTGTCCTTGGTGATCAGCAGCACTTGGTTTTCGGCGCCGCCCATCACGTCGCCGGAGACATCGTTGGCGACGATCCAGTCGCAGCCCTTCTTGGCGATCTTAGCGCGCGCGTTGTCTTCGACGTCGTTGGTCTCGGCGGCGAAGCCGACGACCAGTTTCGGGCGTTTCTTGCCGAGCTTCGAGAGCGTGGCGAGGATGTCCGGGTTTTCCTGCAGTGCGATCGCGGGAACGCCGGCGGCGCCCTTCTTGATCTTTGTCGGCGCTTCCTTCGTTGGGCGCCAATCAGCGACAGCGGCGACCATGACGGCAACGTCGAGCGGCAGCGCCGCTTCGCTCGCTTCGAGCATCTCGCGCGCGCTTTCGATGGCGATGCGCTTCACGCCAAACGGGACGGGGAGGTTGGTCGGGCCGGAGACGAGCGTCACCTCGGCGCCGAGTTCGGCGAGCGCCGCGGCGATAGCATAGCCTTGTTTGCCGCTGGACCGGTTGGAGATGAAGCGGACCGGATCTATCGCTTCAATCGTGGGTCCAGCGGTCACGAGCGCGCGTTTGCCTTTGAGCGGGCCATCGCTCAGCGCAGCCAAAGCGGCGTCGCGAATTTCCTCGGGCTCGGCCATGCGGCCGACGCCGCGTTCTCCGCGCTCGGCCATCTCGCCCTCGTTAGGGCCGATGAAGCGCAAGCCTTGTGCTTGCAGTGTCGCGAAATTGCGCTGCGTGGCGGCGTTGGCCCACATATGCGGGTTCATCACCGGCGCCATTAGGACAGGCTTGTCTGTCGCGAGCAGCACAGCGGAAGCGAGGTCGTTGGCGAGGCCGTGAGCAGCCTTAGCCATCAGGTCCGCCGTCGCCGGCGCTACAACGATAAGATCGCACTCGCGCGCCAGACGGATATGGCCGACGTCGAATTCTTGCGTCTGGTCGAACAGGTCTGTGAACACCCGCTCGCCAACAAGCGCGCCCGCGGCGAGGGGTGTTACAAAGCGCTGAGCCGCGTCCGTCATGACAACGCGCACGGAAACGCCTGCGTCCTTCAAGCGGCGGATGAGCTCTAGGCTTTTATAGGCAGCGATCCCGCCGCCGATTATGAGGAGGACGCGTTTGCTCATGGCGTTGGCGCGGGCTCCTCAGCGGGCGTCTCATTTTCCGGCGTGACCAGATCGGCCTGTACGTCGACCCGCTCCAACGGGTTCGCATCAGGTTGGGCCGGGGTTTCAATCGCGCTGGTTGGCGGCGGCTGTCGTGGCGTGCGCTGGCCGTCGCCTAAGCTAAGCGCCAGCGCCAGTATCGCGCCGCCGAGCAGGGCGATCCAGACGGCCGGCATTTCGTACCAGTGCCGCTCTTTGCGCGGTGCTTCGATCGCAACCTTTCGCGCGGCAGCTTCGACCATAATGAGCGTTTGCGGCAAGCGGCGCAGCGCTTGGAAACCGAGCGCGACCTCGTCAATGCCGCGCTTCGCTACAGCCTCAGGGCCAAGCTCGCGCTGCACCCAACGCTCAACGATCGGGCGCGAAGCCGCCCACATGTCGTGTTGCGGGTCGAGCGCGCGCGCGACGCCTTCGACCTGAACCATGGTCTTTTGCAGCAGCACGA
Source organism: uncultured Caulobacteraceae bacterium (assembly GCA_902826145.1). Lineage (GTDB taxonomy): Bacteria > Pseudomonadota > Alphaproteobacteria > Caulobacterales > Aquidulcibacteraceae > Vitreimonas. The sequence goes on along the minus strand of CADEDT010000030.1, from coordinate 5,576 downwards.
GTTCGGGCCGCAAATGCATGCCGAACATATGGGAGACGTCGAAGAGTTGGAGAAGGAGCCGGCTCATCGAGATGCTCTCGGCCGTCTTGCCGAAGATCGGTTCGCCGATGGCGCGCAACGCTTGTGCGAATTCCTCGATCGTGAACTTCTCGGGGACGTAGCCAGCTTCCTGATGCACTTCGGCGACGCGGCGATAGTCGCGACGCAGGAAACCGTAGAGAATTTCGGCGAGGTAGCGGCGTTCCTTGTGACCGATGCGGCCCATGATGCCGAAGTCGACGATCCAAAGCTTGCCGTCCTTGCCGTAGAGCAAATTGCCCTCGTGCATGTCGGCATGGAAGAAGCCGTAGTCGAGCGCAGCGGCGAGGAAGCCACGCGTGATAGCAATGGCGAGTTCGCCGCGATTGGCGCCGGCCTTGTCAAGCGCGCGGCCGTCGGTGAGCGGCACCCCATCGATCCAGTCGAGTGTCATCACGCGTTTGGCTGAGCGCGACCAATCAATGTTCGGAACGGTGAGATAGCCGTCTTTTTCCGCGACTTCGCGGAACTCGGCGGCAGCGCCAGCCTCAAGGCGCAGATCGAGCTCGCGCTCCATCGCCGCCGTAACCGTGTCGATGAATTGGACTGGCTCAAGCCGGCGCGAACGCGGAGACACACGCTCGATCCACCAGGCCAAGAAATGCAGCGCGCGCATTTCCTTGGCGAGTTTCTTCTCAATTCGTGGCCGTAGGATCTTGATGGCGACCACGCCCTGCCGGTCCACAATCGCTTGGTGCACCTGCGCGATCGAGGCGGCGGCCATCGCTTCGGAAATGCCGCTGAAGATGCCTTCAGTCCCGCCGAGTTCGCGGTTGATGGTGTCTAGCGCTTCAGTTCGTGAGAAGGGCGGCAGGCGATCCTTGAGGCGCCCAAGCTCTTGCGCGACTTGCACGCCAATCATGTCCGGGCGCGTCGCCAGGAATTGGCCGACCTTCACGTAAGCGGGGCCAAGACGTTCAAGCGCCTTGGCGAGACGTTCGCCAACGGTCTTTCCGCGCCGGCGTTTGGCGAAGATCGAGAGCGCGGTGTGCGCGGCCTGCAGTGGCGTTGAGTATTGGTCGTAGTACTCTTCAGGCAGCAGCACGTCGTAGCGGATGAGCGTTCCCGCCACGCGCAGCAGACGCCAAATGTGGCCGAACACGCCCGAGATAAACCCGGCCGCAATCGCCACAATGACGAAGAGGACGATAACGAACGAAAGCACTAAACCGACCAACCCCAATGCAGCGCGCAAACGCCGCCGGCCATGTTGCGATAGGCCGCGCGTGCGAAACCCGCCTCACGGATCATATTGAGAAAAGCTTCCTGATCCGGAAACCGGCGGATGGATTCGACCAGATATCGGTAAGAATCCGCGTCATTTGCGAGCAATTTCCCCAGCGCCGGGATCGCGTTAAAAGAGTAGAAATCATAAACCGGCTCGAGCCCGCCAACGGCGAGGCGCGAGAACTCCAAACAGAAGAACCGCCCGCCGGCTTTCAGCACCCGCTTGGCTTCGCGCAGCACGGCCGGAACGTCGGTGCAGTTCCGGATGCCGAAGCTGATGATGTAGGCGTCGGCGACATGGTCATCGACTGGTAAATGCTCGGCGTCGCCTTCGTGCCAGTTGAGCCCGTCTTCGCCGCGCGAGCGGCCGGCTTCCAGCATCTCGGTATTGATGTCGATGACGTGGATTTCCGGCGGCTCGAGTCCGCGCCGCTGCGCTGCGCCATCGCCGAGCTTTTTCAGACGCCGCGCGATGTCGCCCGTGCCGCCCGCGACATCAAGGATGAGTTCGCCAGGCTGTGGGTTCAGCTTCGACGCCGCGGCGTCCTTCCAGAACCGATGCATCCCGCCCGACATCGCATCGTTCATCAGGTCGTATTTGCTGGCGACCGAGCTAAATACCTCGCGGACGCGTGAAGCCTTTTCGGCCTTCGGCACGTCTTGGAACCCGAAGGATGCAGTATCGTCACTCATGGACGGACCATAGCGGCGGGTAGGTAGCGGGGCTATATCGGTGGCCGATGGTTTCCGCTTTCATTTCCGACATTTCGCCGCATGCCTGAGCTTCCCGAGGTCGAAACCGTGCGACGCGGGTTGGCCCCCGCGCTCGTGGGCAAGCGCATCTCTAAAGCGAAGACCAAGCGCGCCGATTTGCGTTTCCCGTTCCCAAAGCGCTTCGCGTCGCGCCTAACCGGCCGGCGCGTCGATGCGCTGGATCGGCGCGCAAAGTATCTGCTGGCGCATCTCGACGACGGCTACGTTTGGATCACACATCTCGGCATGACAGGCCGCTGGTCGATCCTTGGCGCCAAGAAGCAGCCGGGTGATTTCTACTACGCTGAACCGCCCGATCCCACGCACACGCATGTTGTGATCGAAACCGAGGAGGGCGCGCGGCTTGAGTTCAACGATCCGCGCCGTTTCGGCTACATGGACCTGATCAAGGAAAGTGAACTCGAAGCGCATCCATTCTTCAAGGCGATGGGTCCTGAGCCGCTCGGCAATCACTTCAGCTTGCCGTACTTGAAGCAAGCCTTCGCGGGGAAGAAAGCGCCCGCAAAGGCGGCGCTGCTGAATCAGCGTGTCGTTGCCGGGCTCGGCAACATCTACGTTGTCGAAGCGCTGCACCGCGCTGGTATCGCGCCAACGAAGCCAGCTGGCCGCATCTCCACGCAGCGTTTGGAAAAACTCTACCACGCCATCCGCGCGGTGCTCGAAGAGGCGATCGAGGCCGGCGGCTCAACGCTCTCCGACTACGCCGCGGTCGATGGCGCGCAAGGCGGCTTTCAACACCGCTTCCGCGTCTACGATCGCGAAGGGGAGACGTGCCCGACGAAAGACTGCGGGGGCACGATCGTTCGTGCGGTTCACAGCGGTCGCTCGACATTCTGGTGTTCGCGCTGTCAGCGATGAAGGCCAATTGATTTTTGCATCTCCACGGAGCAAGCAGGCGCCATGGCTTACGAGAACATTCTTGTCGAAACCGATGGCGGCGTTGGCGTCATCCGGCTCAATCGCCCCAAGGCGCTGAATGCGTTGAACGATGCGTTGATCGCGGAGTTGAGCACAGCGCTCGATGCGCTCGAAGCAGACGATGCGATTGGCTGTATCGTCCTCACCGGATCGGAAAAAGCATTCGCCGCCGGCGCCGACATCAAGCAGATGGCCGAAAGCCAATTCGGCGAACTTTACGCACGCGATCCGTTCTCTAACCTTGAGCGCGTGCCACGCACACGGAAGCCGCTGATCGCCGCGGTCGCGGGTTACGCGCTCGGCGGTGGCTGCGAGCTGGCCATGATGTGCGATTTCATCATTGCTGCAGACACTGCGAAATTCGGCCAGCCCGAAATCACGCTTGGCGTTATGCCCGCGTGGGGCGGCTCGCAGCGCCTGACACACGCCGTCGGCAAAGCCAAAGCGATGGATCTCTGCCTCACCGGGCGCATGATGGACGCCGCAGAAGCGGAGCGCGGCGGTCTCGTCGCGCGCGTTGTCGCAGCTGACAAGTTGATGGAAGAGACGATGGCCGCGGCCAAGAAGATTGCGTCGTTCGGCCGCCTCTCGACGATCGCGAACAAGGAAGCCGTGAACGCTGCGTTCGAGACCCCCTTAAACGAGGGTTTGAGGCTCGAACGGCGGCTGTTCTACAGCCTCTTCGCCACGGAAGATCAGAAGGAGGGAATGGCCGCCTTCATTGCAAAGCGGCCCCCCGAATTTAAGCACCGTTGAGGGGTTTGACGGCGGCGTTGCCTACGGCTATAGCCCCGCGCTTCGCGTCCGAAACTACGTCTGGAATTTGAGAAAATGGCGAATACCAAGTCGGCAAAGAAGGCTACTCGCGTGATTGCCCGCCGTACCGCGGTCAACAAGGCGCGCCGTACCCGCATGCGTTCGACTTGGCGTTCAGTCGAAGAAGCGATTTCTGCTGGCGACGTCAAAAAGGCTCAAGAAGCGCTGCGCGCCGCCGAGTCGGAGACGATGAAGGCCGCCGGAAACGGCGTAGTTCACAAGAATCTCGCGAGCCGGAAAGTCTCTCGTCTTTCCAAGCGGATCGCGACGCTTTCAGGTTCCAAGAAGGCCTGATCTAGGTTCCCCGTCGACATTTTTCTGTCGCCAAACGCTCACGAATCTACATAGTTCGAATTCGCAATGAGCTGCGGATAAGCGGTGGATATTGCTCCGAATCCGGACTATCTGCCTTTCGGCATATCCGGCAAAAACAACAATAAAATCAGTATAATGACCGCCCGTCATTTCGGTGTGGAAAATGGCGAAATCGTAAACAAACTATTGTTGACGGCGCCTGTGTAACAGCGCATCGTTTCCCTGGTCAGGCGAGCGCGGCTCGCCCGTTCGAAGTCCTCCGTGACACCGGTGCGTGAGCTCCGGGCCGAAAAGTCCATTCGGCTCGAACGGGAGAGGTGCGTCCGTCTCGGGGCGGTTGATAACCATAATTGTTCTCAGCGGGGGCTGCATGGAACAACAGGGCGAAGAAGCCCGCCAGGAAACGGCGGGTGTCGGGGCGGCGCGTGCATACGAGCTGGTTCAGAAGGAATTGTTCGGCGAGTACGGGGCTGATTTCTACAGCTCCTACATCAACCCTCTCAGGTTGGTGGCCGAGTTGAATGGCGTGCTGCTCTTCCGGGCGGGCTCGCACATCGCAAAAGAGCGGTTGAACCAACAGGTTGTCGATCGTCTCGGCGCACGCATGCGCGTCTACGAGCCGCGCGTTCAAAAGATCCAGATTCTCCTAGAACACGAAATTCCAGCCGACGTCCGGGCGCTTGCCGATGCACGCATCGAAGAAGCGCGCCAACCCGAACCGCTCGCGGTTCGTCAACCCGAGCTCACGTTCGAGTCCTTCGCTGACGGCCCAAGCAATTTTCACGCGTACACGGTCGCGCAGATGATCGGCGCCGGCGTTGGCGTGACGTTCCCCGTGTGGCTCGTTCATTCGCCGCCAGGCTGTGGCAAGACGCACCTTCTAAACGCCGCTGCGCACGAAGCGATGGCGCGTGGTCGCAAGGTGCTCTTCATGACCGGCCAAGAATTTCTCGAATGCTTTCAATCGGCGCTCCACAAGAAGCGTGACTCGTCGTCGTTCAAGGAGATGGTGCGCGCGCCGGATCTGCTGATCATCGACGACTTCCATCGCATCTGCGGCAAGCGCGCGACCCAAGAAGAAGCGTTCGACACCATTAACGAACTGACACGTCGCGGCGGTCAAATCGCGCTCGCCGCCAATCATGGTCCTGATGGTTTGGAAGGACTCGACGACGCGCTTAAAGCGAAGCTAAAAGGCGCGGCGATCAGCGAGATCACAGAGCCGGACGCCGCGTTGCGCCGTAAGATTCTCGATGCTCGCGTCGCACATCACGCTCGTGCAAATTCAGGTTTCAGTGTTGCATCAGAAGCGCTCGACATGATCGCTGATCGCATGCACGTTACAGGCCGTGAACTCGATGGCGCGGTCTGCCAACTTCTCATCGAATGGAAGATCTCGGGAGGGACAACAGTGACGCTAGAAGCTGCCGCGAACGCTCTGCAAAGCA